>CAZOQR010000001.1:0-53103 GCA_964581915.1 uncultured Ignavibacteriaceae bacterium
CGTTATCGGACTCCTCGTCGGCATTTATTCGCTGATGCAGTTCATATTCACGCCTGTCTGGGGCTCGTTGTCCGATATCTACGGAAGAAAACCCATACTCGTTATGAGTCTTGCGGGAAATGTAATTTCATACGTACTTATGTTCCTTGTCTTTTCGGGTGTTTTTCCGTCCGTGTACCTTCTGGCATTATCAAGGGCGTTCGCAGGAATATTCTCCGCGAACCTCTCTGCAGCGCAGGCGGTTATTTCGGACATTACCCCGCCCGAAGACCGCTCGAAAGGTATGGGAATACTCGGAGCAGCGTTCGGACTCGGGTTTGTTTTCGGTCCCGCGATGGGTGGAATATTGTCGCAGCATTTCGGCTACGGACTTCCGATTGCGATGTCCGGAATTTTTTCTCTTATCGCGCTTACACTCGCTCTAACTATTTTGAAGGAGTCGCTTCCCGAAGATATCAGAAAGCAAAACAAGCGGGACTTCAAGGGAGTCACCATAGTTAATCTCCGCGGCGTCAGGGACGTGCTGTCGAACAAGAAGGTCGGAGTGTACGTAATAATATTTTTCTTCATAACTTTTTCTTTTGCGAATATTTACGGGACTTTCCTTTTATTCGCCGAAAGGACCGATACTCTTTCTTTAAATCAGCAGGAGGTCGGATTCCTGCTTTCGTTTCTCGGTGTAATCGGAGCGGTAGTGCAGGCGACGCTGATTAAGACTTT
This sequence comes from uncultured Ignavibacteriaceae bacterium, assembly GCA_964581915.1. Lineage (GTDB taxonomy): Bacteria > Bacteroidota > Ignavibacteria > Tepidaquicellales > Tepidaquicellaceae > CAIKZJ01. The sequence continues at coordinate 721 of CAZOQR010000001.1, forward strand.
TAAAGCGAAAATTGGAGAGGAAAGATCAATACTCCTCGGAAATTTCCTCGTGATATTCGGACTCGCGCTCATACCGTTCGCGCCGGGCGTTCCCGCCCTGCTCGTGGTGATGACCGTGCTGGGATTCGGAAACGGACTTAACAATCCCATGCTGATGGGTTTGATATCAACGAGCGTTAGCCGCGACGAACAGGGCTCGGTGCTTGGAATAAACCAGTCGCTCGGCTCGCTCGCGAGATTTCTCGGTCCTGTTTGGGGAGGTTTTATATATAAGTTCGGATACACATTCCCCTTCCTTTCGGGAGGATTCTTCATGCTCCTTATAACTTTGTTCAGTCTGAGATACCTTAAAAAGAGTCAGGTCTCAGCCCGATAATACCGAGCATGCGGCCTGAATTCTCGCCGTCACGCCTGTACGAATGAAAGAATTCCTCGTCCCTGAATGTGCAGAACCCGGAACACTCAATGTTCGCGTCGGGCATTCCCGCATTCCGCAACTGATTGTAATTGTCTTTAACGAGGTCAATAAAAAATTTCCCGTCCTTTTCTGTTCCCGATTCGGCAGGAAACTGGTCGTAAACGAACTTGCCGACTTCATAGTGCTCGGCGGAAATCGCAGGTCCGATGTAAGCAAGCAATTCGTCCGGATGCAGGCGGTATCTCTCACGAAGCGTGTTAACCGTCTTGCTCAGTATTCTCGAGCGTGTTCCCTTCCATCCGGAATGTACGGCGGCAACTGCCTTCGCTGACGGGGAATAAATGAATATAGGAACGCAGTCGGCAATGCTTATGCCGAGGTATATGTCTCTTTTATCAGTATAAAGAGCGTCTGAGTCCTGAAAGAAATACGGCACTTCGGAATAATGGATGTTGGCCGAATGAATTTGCCTTTGGTACGTTACTCTGTCGGAATTAATTTTCAACTCTCTGAATAAAAGTTGCCTGTTCCTCTTGACGTTTTCAGGGTCATCACCAACAGAGAAACTCTGGTTGAAAAAAAACGGCGGCTTTGAGTCCGGAGAATGCTTCAGACTCACCGCGCAGACCACGTCTTCGTACTTGTCGAAAATCGAAGGTCTGATGAATATTTTCTCATTCATCGAGTTCAAAATCCTTTCTTCTGAATGACTTTTTTACGGATACGATTTTCTTAGTGTTTAACCTGTCAATCATGGATGCCGCCGTCGGCGAAGTCTTGCTCCTTTTCTTTTCTTTCCTGAACGCTTTCGTGATAAGTTCGGCGAATTTTTTCTTCACCTCGTTCTTGTTCATTATCTGGGAGCGTTCGCTTTGAGATGAAAGTTTCAGAATTCCGTCTTTATCCGCGTGGTTCTTTAGTTTTCCGAGCAATATCGATTTCTGCTCATCGCTGAGATAAATCGAAGCCCGAACGTCAAAGTATAGTTCTACTTTCGTGGAAACCTTGTTTACGTTCTGGCCTCCCTTGCCTCCGCTTCTGACTGCCCTGAACACGGCCTCTTTTATCAAATCATCTGTAAACACCCGTTATTCCATAATTTATTATCATAAGATAAGAAAATTTTTCGAAAAGGCGAATTCATTTTATCTTTCATAACACGAAATTCTTTTATATTATTATTGTTATACTTTTGAACTTAATATCTGCTTAATGAAGAAGATTATCATCTTATTGCTGATGGTTTTAACAGGGTGCAATTTTGTTTTATCTCAATCCGGAAAAATCGCATACGTTTCCGACAACAATAAATCGGGGTATTATCAGGTGTTCGTGATGAATGAGGACGGCTCGGGTAAAAAACAGTTAACTGACATGGCGACAGATTGTTTCTTCCCGAAATGGTCTCCTGACGGCTCGAAAATCGTTTTCAATACTGAAGACGGTAGAATTTTTTACATAGCGGATGTTAATACCGACACTCCCGCGGACCCGTACTACGTTTTCAGCGGCGAGCATCCTTCCTATGATTCCGACGGCGAAACAATATTCTTTAATTCGGATTATGAAGGCGGGCTGACTATTTACGCGATGGCTCCGGGCGAACCCGAGCCTTTCATGATATCGTACCTGAATTATTCAAACCAGCAGAGATTATCACCCGACGGCTCGAAGATTGTCTTCTCCGCTTACTATCAGAGCACGAAGGACATAATGCTCATTGATCTCGAAGACACGACGGAAAACAACCTGTACCAGATTAGTTCGGGAGACAACGCGGACCTTATGCCCGACATTTCTTCAGACAATTACAAGATAGTATGGGCGAGTTTCAATAATAATCTTCAGGGAACGATTTATTTATTCGACAACGGCAAGGAGAAAGCCATTTCAAAGGGAATCGAAAGCGCGAACAAGCCGAGATTCTCCCCCGACGACAGGACAATCGCGTTTATTTCCATATCGAACACAACCGTTAAACTCTACACGATGGACACGGAAGGAAACAACAAGCAGAGTTACGACATACAGGGAGGAAGCGTCGCGAACTATACCTGGATTGACAACGAGAGAATTCTTTATGATGCCGAGAACGGAAGCAACTACCAGGTCGGGATTTTGAACATAAAAACGGGGAAAAGCGAACTGCTTACAAAAAGCGGTTCAAGCATGCATCCCGATTTTTTAAATTAAAAAAATAATTTGAGAGTAACAGAACATATTGAAAAAGCGAAAGAGCCTTTCATAAGTTTCGAAATTATTCCGCCTTTGAGAGGAGGGAACATAAACGAAATATTCGGGCTTGTTGAAGAACTCGTGAAACATCACCCCCCGTTCATTGACGTCACGTCGCATTCGGCGGAAGTTCAGTACGACGAGACTCCCGACGGCGGAATAAAGAAAAAAGTAAAAAGAAAAAGACCCGGAACCATCGGTCTGAGCGTAGCCATAAAGAACAAATACAACATCGACACCGTTCCTCATATTCTCTGCAGGGGATTTACAAAAGAAGAGACCGAAGACGCTCTCATAGAATTGAATTATCTGGGTATAGAGAACGTGCTTGCAGTGCAGGGCGACGATAAGGGTTACAAGAAACCCACGCCGGCGGGAAAGACAACCAACGAATATGCCGTTGAACTCGTCGAACAAATCAGCAGCATGAACAAGGGGCAGTATCTTGAATCAGACCTTCTTGACGCGGCGGCAACTGATTTCTGCATCGGAGTCGCGGGTTATCCCGAAAAGCATTATGAATCGCCGAACCTGAAAGCCGACCTTGAGGTTCTGAAGGCAAAGATTAAAGCGGGCGCCCATTACGCGGTCACTCAGATGTTTTATAAAAATAATTACTATTTCGATTTTCTTGACAGGTGCGGAAAAGCGGGAATTGAGATTCCGATAATTCCCGGACTTAAAATCCTAACGTCGAAAAAACACCTCACGAGCCTTCCTAGGGACTTTTTTATTGACATTCCCGAAGAACTTTACAATGAGGTTATGGAGGCGAAGGATAAGCACGTTACTGAAATTGGCGTTGATTGGGCCTGCAGGCAGGTGGAAGAATTATTGAATAACAAGGTCCCCGCCGTTCATTTTTACATACTTCAGAACGCGAAACCCGTTAACATGCTGTTTGATAAACTGAAATTGTAACTTCATTTTCATTGAATATGTTTTTTTGTATGGTTATATTTATTTTATGAAAGAAGTTAATTCATCCGGGTTTAAAATAATTTTCCACGACAAAAGTTTTTTTTAAAAAAGTGTATCCGTAAAGATACACTTTTTTCTTATGCATGCTGCAATGATTAATTTAGAAAAATTATTCGCTTACAGGGAATTAAAGACAATATCACCCGCAATCCACGGATACGAGACAAGAAATAAAATCGTCACTTTCATTCCGCTGGGATATGTAGATAAACTGACGTTCGACATGGCAAACGCCGGCGCGGGGAAAATCGGGAATTATACCGTGTGCTCATTCAGGATGAAAGGACTCGGCACTTTTATACCCGGGAAAACGTCAAATCCTTTTTCGGGGAAAAAAGGAAAAATGTCATTCGAGGAGGAAGTCAGGCTGGAGATGGAATGTCCGCCCGAACTCACGGAAAACGTTATTGACGCATTATTGAACGGTCACCCTTATGACGAACCCGTTTATGAAATTTACAAGTTCAGGAGACGCGCTAAAGTTCCGGCGGGATATTTCGTCGAGACAAGGAAAAAATACACCCTGAAGGATTTGCTTTTAAGACTCAACAGGAACGTTGACGTTTTCAGCGGATTCACGTCGAAAAAACTCAGCAGGTTTCTCGTCGTGTTTTCGGATATCGGCGAACGGCACGAGGCAAAAGCGAAAGAGAAGAAACTTCAGGCAATTATATCAATCGATAAATCAAAATATAAAATAAAATTATTATAAAATGGACGAATCAAACGATAACATTTTGGACGACAGCGAAGGTTTGAATGGAGAACCCGAAGGAAAAGAACCCGAAGAAGCAAATATTTTCGAATACTTCGAAGCCGAAATTGCATCAAACAAACCGAATTTTTCAAAGACGCTGCTTAGTTTATACGAACTCACAAAAATAGACCAGGAACTGGCTGAAATTGACGAAGAAAAAGGCGACCTGCCTTTCAGGATAGAGAGTCTTAAAGAAAGGATATCCGTAATCGAAAAACACCTTGAAGAGGACAAGGCTAAATTGAAAAATTTCGAGACAGAAGAAAAAACGCTTCTGAAAGAAAATAAAAACCTCGACGATAAGACAACCAAGTACGACGAGCAGAAATACAAGGCAAAGAGCAACAAGGAATACGATGAAATCACGAAACAGATCGACGCGATGCTTGAATCGATTCAAAAGAACGAGGCGCGTATAAAAGAACTCAAGGGATATCAGGAAAATCTCGTGAAAGGAATTCTCGAAATGTCGAGGAATTTCGATGAACTGAAGAACGAACTGAAGGAAGACATATCGCATTTGAATTCGCTTAACAAGCAGTTCGAAGAAGAGGAAGTTGAATTGACGGAAAAGCGGAAAGTTATCCTTGATAATCTCGATGAGAACCTTAAAAGCCTTTATGAAAGGATTAACGGCTCGATGAAAGGCGAAGCGACCGCTATCGTCAGAAAAGGAAACTGCAGCGGCTGCTATAATTCGGTCCCGCCGCAGAGAGAAATTGAAATCAGGATGGCAGAGGATGTATTCACCTGCCAGTCCTGCGGAAGAATACTGATAGACGAAACATTAATACCAAGTTCTTAATAATGCTGTTTTATCACGGCGGCCGCGCTTGGGCTTAAAGCCCGGTGAGGAAAGTCCGGACTCCATAAAAGCAGGGATGCCGGGAGAATATCCCGGGAATTCGTTTCCCAAGAAACGTTTTCAGAAAGTGTCACAGAAAGTATACCGTCCCGTTAGGGATAAGGGTGAAAGGGCAGGGTAAGAGCCTACCATTTAAAGAGCAATCTTTAAGATCGACATACCTCATCCGGAGCAAATCCGAGTATAGGAAACTGAAGTTCTGCTTGCTTCGTTAGTTTCCGGGGTAGGATGCAAAGAATGCATCAGCAATGGTGCATCAAGATAAATGGCTGCCGCCCTGAATAAGGGCACAGAATCCGGCTTACAGAATAAAACAGTTTGATGACCGGTCAGGAAACTGACCGGTTATTTTTTGCTCATTTCAAGCATTCTCTTTATCGGCACAAGAGCCTTTTCCTGTATCGTCCTGTCAAGTATGATTTCAGGCTTTTTGTCTTTCATGCACAGATACAGTTTCTCAAGCGTGTTCAGTTTCATGTACGGGCATTCATTGCAGGAACAATTCGCCTCGGGCGGCGCCTGTATGTATACTTTTCCCGGAGACTGCTTTTCCATCTGATGAAGAATTCCGGGCTCGGTTGCTACGATGAATTCCTTAGAATCGTTTGTCCCGACGTAATTGAGAAGCGCGCTTGTCGAGCCGACGAAGTCCGCATTGTCAAGAATATTCTGCTCGCATTCGGGATGCGCTATAAGTTTCGCTCCCGGATGTTTAAGTTTTAACCCGAGAATTTTTCTTTCGCTGAATGTTTCGTGAACTATGCAGGCGCCCTGCCAGAGCGCCATTTCCCTGCCCGTCGTCTTCGATATGTACCTGCCGAGATTTTTATCCGGAGCAAAAATTATTTTCTGCGACTCGGGTATCTGACGTATGATTTTTTCGGCATTGGAAGAAGTGCATATAATATCGGATATCGCCTTTACTTCCGCGGAACAGTTTATATAACTTATTAAAATATGTCCGGGATATTTTTCCTTGAACTTCAATAACAAATCGGCAGGACAGCCCTCCGCGAGAGAGCATCCCGCGTTCATGTCGGGCAGAAGAACCAGTTTATCGGGATTAAGAATTTTGGCGGTCTCAGCCATGAAATGAACTCCCGCGAACACGATTACATCCGCGTTCGTCTTTTCCGCCGCCTGCGCCAACTGGAGACTGTCTCCGATATGGTCGGCAATGTCCTGTATGTCAGGCTCCTGATAAAAGTGAGCAAGAAGTACCGCGTTCAGTTCCTTCTTGAGTCTGTGAATTTCGGAAATGAAAAACTCTTTCTTTTTTCCTTCAGACGCCGCGTCCTTCGTGGTTTTGTTTTTAATCGCCAGCATATATAATCTTAAACAATAATTTAGATTATCCCGTTTTAATATTAAATGGAATAAGTGAGCCTGCCTGCAATTTAGCGGCAGTAAATTATGAAACAGGCATAACCGTAGGACAGAAATTCTTATATGTTTTTAGTTTCTCTCTCAATTACTAATTTGTGTCTTATAATGAAGTGAAAACATCTCGAGGCTTCGACCGAAAACTTTTAAATCGATAAATGATAAAAAAAGCGATAATACTCGCCGCGGGATTCGGAACCCGCCTTGGAGAACTTACAGAGAAAGTTCCAAAAGCGCTAGTTCCGTTCAGGCAGGGAACGATGATTTCCTATCAAATCGAAAAACTTAAGCGATGCGGCATATCTGATATAACCGTTAACGCGCATCATTTCCCCGAACTGATGGAAAAATATTTCCTTGATAACGATTTCGGTTTACGTATAAACGTGATAAAGGAAGAGACCATTCTGGGAACGGGCGGAGGCATAATTAATGCCGTGAAGTCTCTCAAAGGAAACGGTTCCTTTCTTGCCGTGAACGTCGACGTTTTCACCGACTTTGAATTAAACAAAATAATCCGCAGCCATTTATCATCGGATAATTTCGCGACCCTGCTCGTTCAAAAAAGAAATTCGTCAAGACACCTTGGCTTTGACACGGAAATGAAACTTATAGGAAGGGTAAAAGGCGAATCGTTAGAATACGGAAAATTTGCTTTTAACGGCGTTCACGTGATTTCCGATGAAATCTTCGACCTCGGCTTTAAAAAAGAATATTCCGACATAATCGACATTTATACCGAAGCGATTAAAAGCCGCGGAAAGACTGTTGCCGGATACGACGCGGGAAATTGCATTTTTGAAGATCTCGGAAAACCTGAAGGTTATAACCGGTATAACAATTCAGGCGACTGATTCCACTCTCACTATATCGGGAAACTCGGTCATTAACTGCCTTTCTATGCCCGCTCTCAGTGTCATCAGATTCAGCGGACACGTATTGCACGCTCCAAGCAGTCTTATCGAAACTATGTTATCATCCGAAATGCTGACCGCTTCGACATCTCCGCCGTCTATCTGAAGATAGGGACGGATTTTCCTGAGCGATTTTTCAATATTGTCTATATTAAGTTCAGACATATCTCAAAAATAGTCAGATTGCATCAATTAAAACATGGGAATATTTTTAAACAATCAGTTCAATACCCGCGGACTTGGACGGAGAACTATTCCTTGTATTAATTTCAAGAATCAGATTTTTCGCTATGCTCCTGATAATTTTTCCCGAATCGGAATCAGGCTGGCTAAGCATGATCGGTTTACCCTTATCGCCCGTCACCCTGATTTCAGTATCAATCGGAATTTCACCGAGCAGTTTCACTTTGAATTCATCCGCAATCTTCCTCCCGCCGCCCTGTCCGAATATGTATTCCTTGTTTCCGTCGGGTGCAAGATAGTAACTCATGTTCTCTATGAAACCGAGATTCGGAACATTCACTTTCACGAACATGTTGTGACCCTTGCGGGCGTCGGAAAGCGATATTTCCTGCGGAGTCGTTACTACAACCGAGCCCGTAAGCGGTATTGTCTGGCTGAGCGTCAGTTGAATGTCGCCCGTTCCCGGGGGCATGTCGAATAATAGAAAATCAAGTTCCTCCCAGAGCACTTCGCTCATGAACTGCTTGAGCGCGCTCGACGCCATCGGTCCGCGCCAGACAACAGCGGAATTATCCTCGACAAGAAAACCAATCGACATGAGTTTAATTCCGTACTGGACAATCGGAAGCATCTTGTTCACTCCGTTAGATTGTATTACACGGGGTCTTTCGTTTATTCCGAGCATTATCGGAATCGAAGGACCGTAAATATCCGCGTCAATCAATCCTACTTTTGCTCCTTCAAGCGTCAGCGCAGCCGCTAGATTTACCGCGACCGTAGATTTTCCGACACCGCCCTTCCCGGACGCGACGGCAATAGTATTCTTAACTCCCGGTAATACGACGTCCTTCTGCTTATTGTCGTGATTGACTATTCCCAGCATGAAATCCACGTCGACTTTTTTGATTTCAGGAATTTCCTCTATAATTTTTCCGGAAATCTTATTCTTAATGCCCGGAAAATCACCGTAATCCATATCGGTTATCCCGAGTCGGAGACTGACTGAATCACCCTTAACTGCAACATCGAAAATAAATCCCAGAGATGAAAAATCCTGGGAAAGAATTGGTTCGTTTATTTTTGCAAGTATGCTTCTGATTTTCTGTTCCATCTAATAATCCTGCTTAATTGATTTTATTTAAAATACACAAATTTTTACTAAAAATATAACAAAACAGAGTCTTAAAAGATTTAATTTTTAATAAATTGAATGTGTCGATACAATTAAATAATTTTAGGTATTAATCGAAATACATTGAACAAAAAAGCAAAATTTTGGCTGGCGCTGCTTGTGCTGGCGGCTGTCGTCTGGCTCGGAGCGATAAATATTCGCGGATTAATCGGAAACGATTTGCTGAATTACGATGAATTCAGTTTCCGCACGAGCATTCCGCCCGACGAAGAGAACTGGATATTCCGGATGCTGTCGCATACATCGCTTGTAGTGCTCGGCGCGTACATTGTGGTTTTGTTTTCCGCTGTAATGTTCGTCTCCAAAGCGAGAGTAAACCTCAGGGAAAATCCCTGGTATCTTATGTGCTGCATTTTATTTTTCGCTTTCGTCCCGATAGAAATCTACACTTCCTATCTTGACGTGAAGTTTTATCTGCTCTACCTGACGAACCCGCCCGTGCACGATGAACTTCTGAAAATTTTCGGAGAGAGAATCGGATTTCTGAAAGGCGTGCCCTGGATAGCGCTGTTTTCATACTATTCAATAATTTTTATCGCCGTCTTTCAACCGATGAAAAAGAGTCTGCGCAAACTTGCCGAAGAAAAGAAAATTTACAGGGAAGAATACTCATACAAGTATTTCATGCACGATGACGATGATTTAAAACACGAATACCTGAAATGAGCAAAGTAATAAAGAAATCACAGATAAAGCAGATAGACGAGAAGCAGGAGTTGCTCATTAAAGAACTCATCGAGGTTTTCAACCTCATAGGTTACACGGTAAGAATCGAGAAAGGACTCTTCAAAGGAGGCTTTTGCCTTCTCCGCGAGCAGAAACTATTCCTGCTCAACAGGAACATCGAGCCTGCAAAGAAAATTACATTTCTTGCCAGAAGCCTCGCCGAGTTGAACGTTGACAGCATTTACCTGAAACCCAACATACGCGAGGTTATCGACAGAGAAAGCCAGAACACACTTTTATAATTTACGAAATAATCTGACCGGATGAAAATAACTGTACTTGGAAGCGGAACTTCACAGGGCGTGCCGATTATAGGTTGCGGATGCCGAACCTGTATTTCCGAAAATCCAAAAGATAAAAGATTAAGGGCTTCTGTTTTTGTAAAAGAAAAAGATACGGGTCTGCTTATAGACACTTCCATTGATTTCAGGCAGCAGATGCTGAGAGCGGGAATAACAGACCTCGACGGAATTCTGTTCACGCATCACCACGTCGACCACATTTTCGGGCTTGACGATTTGAGGCAAATTAACCAGAGACATAAAAAATGGGTGGACGTGTTCGGAAACAAACTAACTCTCGATGAAATAAAGGTTACTTTCAGGTACGCGCTCGACGAAGAATTAATAAGTTACTGGGCGGTGCCGCTGATGAGGTTTAATTATCTGGCAAACAGGGAATTCGAATTCAGAGGCATAAAAATTATTCCCATCGAAGTTTTTCACGGAAGAATAAAAATATTAGGATACAGAATCGGCAAATTCGCGTACATAACGGATTGCAGCCGCATCCCCGATGAGGAAATGAAAAAACTCGAAGGGCTTGACGTCCTGATTCTTAATTCATTAAGGCGCGCGCCGCACCCGACGCATTTCAACGTCGAACAGGCAACCGATATCGCTCTTAAATTAAAACCTAAGCAAACATATTTTACTCACATTACACACGACCTGATTCACGACGAAACGAACGCGGGGCTCCCCGACGGCATTGAACTCGCTTATGACGGTCTGGAAATAAATATCGATTGAAATGAAAAATACACTTTACAGGTCTCTTGAAGAAAGCGGCAGAATACTTAAAGAATACATGGATAAAGACTTCGCCGTCGAGAGCAAGGACATAATATCGAATCTTGTTACCGAAGTTGACAAGCGCTCCGAAGCAAGAATAATCGAAATCGTAAAAGCCCGATTCCCGAATCATAACATTCTATCGGAGGAAATCGGCGCAATTGACAGGGACTCCGACACTAAATGGATAATCGACCCTATTGACGGCACGATTAATTACGCTCACGGAATTCAGATATGCTGCGTTTCAATCGGTATCGAGAAGGCTGGCGAAATAATAATGGGAGGGATTTTAAATCCTTTCAGCGGCGAACTGTTTTTCGCCGAAAAAGGCAAGGGCTCATTTCTCAACGACAGGAGAATCAAGGTATCGACTGAAACGATAATCGATAAATCCCTTCTCGTAACCGGGTTTCCTTACAACACAGGCAACAATCCGAATAACCCCGTCGAAGTATTCGCTGCTTTCGTGAACAAGGACATCCCGATTCGCAGGCTCGGCTCGGCGGCATTGGATATATGCTGGACGGCTTGCGGCAGGTTTGACGGATTCTGGGAATATAACCTGAACCCGTGGGACGTTGCGGCAGGCTGCCTCATTCTGACCGAAGCAGGAGGCAAAGTAACGGATTTTCACGGAAAGGAATATTCAATCTACGGGAAAGAAATACTCGCTACAAACGGACTCATACACAATGAAATGCTGCGGGTCATTCACGGTGTCAGGAAGTAGCAATCTCCGCTCATATTTACAATTTCTTAACAATTGCGTAATACCGCGATAAACTTCATTTTAAAGTTTTGTATATGTTCAATTTAAAACTTTAAATAAAAACTATGAAGTATTTAACTATTTTCGTTTTGCTGTTCGCTTTTATCGCGGGTTCGTGCGGAAACAAAGACGAGCAGAAAGGTCCGTTGCAGATAAACGGCGCAGGCGCGACTTTCCCATTCCCGCTCTACTCTAAATGGTTCAGCGAATACTCGAAAGTAAACACCAATGCCAAGTTCAACTATCAGTCAATCGGCAGCGGCGGCGGAATCAAGCAGATTACCGAAGGAACTGTGGATTTCGGAGCGACGGACAGCCCGATGACTCCCGAAGAGACTAAGAACGCGGAAACAAAGAGCGGCACGAAGATACTCCACATACCTACGGTTCTAGGCGCGGTAGTGCTGACTTACAACTTACCCGGACTCGGCAAACCTCTCAACCTTTCCGGAGAGACTATCGCCGACATATACCTTGGAAAAATAAAGAAATGGAACGATCCCAAAATCGCGAAGGACAATGAAGGCGCGGCGCTCCCCGATAAAGACATTACGGTCGTGTTCAGAACAGACGGAAGCGGCACTTCATACATTTTTACGGATTATCTCGGAGCAGTCAGTCCTGAGGCAAAGGAAAAAATCGGCGTCTCAAAGACACCTAAATTCGACGTCGGACAGGGCGGCAAGGGTAATGAAGGCGTTACGGGCGTCGTAAAACAGTTGGAATACTCTATCGGCTACGTCGAACTCATATACGCGATACAAAATAAACTGAATTACGCTAACGTAAAGAATTCCGAAAACGAGTTCATTACTCCAAGTCTTGAATCGGTAACGTTGGCGGGCAGCGTTTCAATTGCACAAATGCCCGAATCATTGACGATGTCGATAATAAACGCGAAGGGCAAAGGCGCTTATCCAATAGCGAGTTACACTTATCTGCTCGTGTACGAAAAGAACAAGAGTGATGAGAAAGGTAAACTCGTTAAATCATTCCTTGAATGGGCGCTCGGAGACGGACAGAAGTTCGCGAAAGACCTCGGATACTCTCCGCTGCCGGAAGAGTTGTCAAAGAAAGCGCTCGACAAGGTAAAAACTTTAAAATAAAACAAACGGATAATAAGGATTATGAAAAAACTATTTATATTTCTGACAATAACAATTCTTGCCCTCGGCGTTAATCTTCACGCTCAGGACAAGAAAACGGAATTCAAGCCGGAGGTTAAAATCGGCGGGACGATTTTCTCCGGTTTTACTTATAATGCGGACGATGCCGATTTTATCGGCAGGCTTGATACCGCGGCGGGATATAACCCCGGCACGGCATTCGGTTTCAATCCCGTAAAGAACCAGTTTGAGACGGGAAGAAACTCTTTCAATCTCGACAGGGCTTACATAAACATTAAAGCGACGCTTACGCCTCAGATAAGCGCGAGGATTACACCCGACATCACTTCTGTTAAGGACGGCGACGGAACAACCCAGTGGACGTATCAGTTGAAGTACGGATTCATAGACTATACTCCCCTTTCACTCGAAAACGGCACGACGCTTACAATGGAAATCGGCGTTCTCCCGAATTACTGGATAAACAACGTTGAAAGATATTATGGCTGGAGAGGCGTACAGAAGACACTTACAGACTATGCCTGGACACTGTCGGCAGGAGTAAACGGCGACAAGGTCACGAGAAAAACCGGCTCGTATTTCTCGAGCGCGGACCTTGGGATGACACTTAAATTCTCCTTTCCTTCGAAGATTGCCGACCTGAACATCGCGCTGCTGAACGGAAACGGTTACAAGAACATTTCATTCGACCAGAACAGGTTTAAAGATTTTATGGTAACAGGATTCATTTACCCGTTAAGCGGCATAATAAAGAAAAATATGGACGCCGCGAAAAAACTTAACAAGACAAGAATTGACGGAATTTCGGATTTAACTGTCGGAGGTTTCGCTTATCTTGGAAAACTTTCAAGCAGTGAATTTGGCGTAGCGAACGGCGGAATGTACAGGAACGACAGGTTCGGCGGTATGCTTAACTTTAAATATAATTTCAGGAATTTCGGCTATGTTAAGATTGGCGGAGAGTTCAGCCTGATGTCGAATACGATTCCAAACGCCGTACCCGGAGGATTTATCGATTCTTCTTACACCGCGCAGGGCCTGTCGACATGGTTCGAATTCAATCCTCCGATTGAGGAACTTCAGGAAAAACTGATGCTGACTTTCAGGTACGACGCTTTTGACCCGAATACAACAAAGCCCGGTTCGAACCTCACAGGATTCACGGGCGATGCAAATAAGCAGTCGCTTATGATAATGGGACTGATGTTCAAACCTTCTTCCGTCCTTACTCTCGGATTGAATTACCAGATGCTTACATTTGACAAAGAATATATCGTGAATTATGACGGCACTACTAAGAAGAACCTTAGCAGACTATACTTCAACACGATAATAGATTTTTAGCGCAGCCTTTCATTTAAAAAGGCGGGTCAGCACTTGCTGCCCGCCTTTTGCATTTTTGATATAAAAATTTATTTCACTACTATATTGACCATTTTATTTTTCACTACGATTATCTTCACTATGTCCTTACCGAAAATATGCTTTTTCACGGAATCGTCGTCAAATGCAAGTTGCTCGAGGTCCTTTTCGCTGAGGTCCGCGTCCACGCTTCTCTTTGACCTTACTTTTCCGTTTACGGAGAAAGCGACGGTTATCTGCTCCGCCTTTGTCAAGGCTTCGTCGTACTCGGGCCATTTATGATAGGCAAGAGATTCATTGTTTCCGAGCCTCTGCCACAGTTCTTCTGAAATGTGCGGCGCGTAAGGAGAAAGCAGAAGCACGAACTGCTCTATGACTTCCCTGCTTACCCTTTCCATCTTATACATTTCATTGACGAAAATCATCATCTGCGCAATCGAGGTGTTGAATTTCATGTCACCGTCCTCGATATCACGCGTCATTTTCTTAATCGTGGAGTGAAGCATTTTCTTCTGCTCGCCCGTAGGTTCCTCATCTGCAATCCTGGAATTTATTTCACCCGTTCTGTCGTCTATAACCAGTCTCCAGACACGGCTTAGGAACCTGTGAAGCCCCGCGATTCCCTCAGTGCTCCAGGGCTTTGTGGCTTCGAGGGGACCCATGAACATTTCGAACATCCTCATCGAATCCGCGCCGTATTCCCGTATCATGTCGTCGGGATTTATTACGTTGCCTCTCGACTTGCTCATCTTTACTCCGTCTTCGCCGAGTATCATTCCCTGATTGAAAAGCACGTTGAAGGGCTCCCGCGTTGTAAGATATCCGAGGTCAAAAAGAACCTTGTGCCAGAACCGGGCGTACAGAAGATGAAGCACCGCATGCTCGGAACCGCCTATGTAAAGGTCAACGGGCATCCAGTATTTTTCCTTCTCGATATCGCAGAAAATCTCGCCGTTTTTCGGATCTATGTAACGAAGAAAATACCAGCAGGAACCCGCCCACTGGGGCATCGTATTGGTTTCCCTTTTGACTTTTTCCCCTGTCTCCTTATCGGTCGTATGAAGCCAGTCTTCGATTAAAGAGAGCGGAGATTCGCCCGTCTTGCTTGTTGTATAAGAACTCACGACGGGAAGCCTTACCGGAAGGTCTTCCTCCTTAAGCGCTTTAATCCTGCCGTCATCAAAATGCACAAGCGGAAAAGGCTCGCCCCAGAACCTCTGTCTTGAAAAAAGCCAGTCGCGAAGCCTGTAATTTGTACTCCTCTTTCCGATTCCTTTTTCTTCGAGCCATTTAATCATTTTTTCCTTTGCCTCTGCTGTGGGCAAGCCTGTAAGGAAACCTGAATTAATCGAATAACCTTCGCCCGTGAAACTTGTCTTTCCGCTTTTTATTTCCTCACAGTAATTTATAAATTCCTTCGCGTCGCCGTTAAGCATTTTCCCGAGACCCTTGCCTGATATAATTATTTCACCTTCCTCGGTCCTTACTTTTCTGAACGCGGCGTCTTTGTATTCCGCGGGAGTAACGACGGGAATTATGTCAAGCCCGAACTTCACGGCAAATTCCATGTCCCTTTCATCGTGTCCCGGAACGCTCATTATCGCGCCCGTTCCGTAACTCATGAGAACATAATCCGATATAAAAATCGGAATTTCTATTCCGCTTGCGGGATTAACCGCGTGGGCGCCGGTAAACACGCCCGTCTTATCCTTGGATAATTCGGCTCTCTCAAGGTCTGATTTTCTCGATGCTTCCTCTATGTAATTCTGAACCGCTTCTTTCTGCTCGTCCGAAACTATTTCAGGAATTATTTTATGCTCGGGCGCGAATACCATGTATGTCGCTCCGAACAGCGTGTCCGGGCGCGTCGTGAACACTTCTATGCTTCTGTTCTTTCCGTCGCTGCTTTTTATCTCAAACTTTACGGTTGCGCCGTCGCTTCTTCCTATCCAGTTATACTGGAGTTTCTTTATGTTCTCGGGCCAATGAAGTTCATCGAGGTCGTCGAGAAGCCTCTGCGCGTATTTTGTAATTCTCAGTTTCCACTGTTTCATCATCCTTCTGACTACAGTGAAACCCTTTTCGATTTGCTCCGGCACTTCTTCGTTTGCAAGAACTGTTCCGAGTTCGGGGCACCAGTTCACGGGCGATTCCGATATGAACGCGAGTCTCTGCGAATCGACAAATTTTGTCTCCGCGGCTTCGTCAAGTCCCGACGGAATTTCGAGTTCTTCAATTGGTTTTGCTTTATTCTCGTTTACGTCGAAGTATGAATTGTAAAGTTTAAGAAACATCCACTGAGTCCATTTGTAGTACTCTTCGTCCGTCGTGTTCACTTCCCTGTCCCAGTCGTATGAAAAACCGAGCGCCTGCAATTGCGAGCGGAATCTCTTTACGCATTCTTCGACCCCGACTTTAGGATTGATTTTTTTCTTTAGCGCGAACTGCTCGGCGGGAAGACCGAAAGCGTCCCAGCCCATCGGGTGAAGAACGTTGTATCCCCTCATTCTCTTGTAACGCGATATGATGTCCGTTGCCGTGTATCCTTCGGGATGTCCCACGTGAAGCCCGTCTCCGCTCGGATACGGGAGCATGTCCAGAACGTAGTATTTTGGTTTCGATTTATCGAGTTCGTCTATTTCCGGTGTTCTGAAAGTCTTGTTGTTGATCCAGAAATCCTGCCACTTCTTTTCAATCTGTAAATGCTCGTATTTCATCTTATGATTATGTTTTACTTTCTAAATTTTTCGATTAATTCTTCGAGAAAAGCGCTGTCGGCTTTGGGACCCAACTGCGTGGATATAAAGCCCTGATATTTTTCAAAAAAAACATTGCCTTCGGGTATCATTGTCTTGAAATCACTGCCTACGCCGTGCAGCGGATAGAGTTTTATGTGAGCGTGATTCACCCCCATACCTTCGATGACCATCGCCGTCCTCGACACCTTGAGTTTTTCATCAAGAAGTTTTCCGACATGTTTGGCAGCGAGTATGAATCTCAGGTAAACCTCATCCGGCATATTGAAAGCGTATGAGTCATAGTGCTCCTTCGAAATGACAAGAGTCATTCCTTTTGTATTCGGGTATAAATCAAGAATTGCGAAGAACTCTTCATTTTCCCATAATTTAAATGAGGGAATGTCCCCTCTTGAAATCTTGCAAAAAATGCAGTCCTCTTTTTCCATATATTTCATTAAATTTCGAAAAAGAATAACAATAAATTTACCATATAAAACCGAGAATATCAGCAGCAAAAGATGCGGATTTTCTTCGCGTTTTTTGATTATATATGATGTCTGAATGGACGAATGCGTATGACTTTATATTGCGCGGCGATTACCGGATTGCTTTTTAAACCGGTTATTGCGCGTTAGAATTTTTCTTTTCCGGATTTTGTCTTTTTCCATTTAGAATTTCATCGTAATACCGCCGATGCCGGTAACAAATGAAGTGCAGCCGTTATTTTCAAAAACAGAGTTTAACTTGGATTTAATCGTAAAGAAAAGATTGTTGCTTATAACAAGTTCGGCTCCGATTCCAATGTTGCCGCCGAGACTGACTCTGCGAACCGATTCATAAATATCTTTAGGGTCGCGTCTTGTCGGTTTTCTGCCCTTAGGATCGATGTTCGACTCATAATATAATCCTGATGGACGCTGAACAAACACGTAAGGTCCGAATCCAGACTCAAAAAACAGACTCGACCTGCAGCAGTATGGTTTTATAAGATAATATCTGGCGCCGATTGTTGATTCAAAATACCCGGAATTCGTAGCCGCGCTGTCTTTTGCGGTAAGAAAATTATACCTCATTTCGAGATATATCGCTAATTCAGTATTTACTCTGTATGAGATATCCATCCCGATATTGCCGCTTGTATAATTGCGTGACGCAAGATACGGATTTACTGGCTGGATAAAACCTGATTGAACCGTGAACTGAAAATAATCTGTATATTTGAAACCGATTAATTCGGCATTTGTGTTCTTTTCTGATGATGGATTCTGTGGATATACGATTGAAACGCAGAGAAATACTGAAATAAGAATTAATATCTTTTTCATATATTACCCCTTCTTTTTTACCCCCTAACATTTTACTCCCTTAGATTTATAAACAAGAAAAATGCCAGAGAAAAGCGCGTTTTTTTTATGTATTTCGGCGTTCCCTGAAAGGATTCGAAGTGAAAAACTTCATAGCATAGTCAAAATATTACGTTTTTGGAGCATACAAAGTCTCCTGTTTCAAGCATTCCGATATGCCGTCAGTGTATGTTGTTGGTGTAAAAAATTCACTCTCGAATTTGCTGCTGTCGAAAAGATAATCGTCTTCATACTGGTACATCATTTCAACAGTTTCGGCGGCAAGCGGGTCGATCAGTCCGGCAAGCCTTGTCATCCATCTTTTTATGACCCTGTATTTCGGAGCGGTATTCATTATTTCGGCGGCAAGTTTTATGTATTCCCGTCCTGTCAGAGCGCTTTTATGTGTCGGCAGATGCCATACCTGATTGTATGCTTCAGAAGTGTTTCCGAGCAGCGCAGTGGCTTTGCCTGCATCGGGAGTATAAGTAAATGAATGGAATACGTCGTCATTGCCGAACCAGGATGCCGTTTTCTTTTCTCTGAGTTTATCGAATACGAACAATTTCAGAAGAGAATTGCCCGCATCGGGTCCGTAAAAATCGGCTGACCTTGCAATCAGGGCTTTGATATTTCCCGCCGCCGATTCTGACAGAATCCGCTCCGAAATTCCCGCTCTTATCTCCCCCTTTTTACTAACTGGATTCGCGGGAGTACTTTCCGTCATCCATCCGTCCGTTTTTCCGTACAGGTAAACGTTATCGAAGAAAACGAGTTTTGAATTTCCCGTTTTGCACGCTTCGATAACGTTGTCAATGATTTTCGGCCAGGCGTCTTTCCAGATTTTATAATCATACTTGAGACCCGCTGTGAGGTAAACCACATCTGAATTGTCAACGGCATCAATCACGAGTTTCTTATCCGTTAAATCGCATTTAAAAAGTTCTTCGTCGCCTGTTACGTGTTTCGGATTTCGTCCCGCAAGTCTTACCTTATCCGTGTATTGCCTGAGCCTTACCGCAAGTTCCCTTCCGATTACTCCTCCCGCTCCAAGTACTGTCTGCATATTTATGAATTTATGTTTACCGATATATACAGAACAAAAAACATCACTAAGTTGTTTATTCTTTTTATTTCTTTTAAGAAATTCTTTCGCTACATTGCATAAACTTTTTATTAATAGGGTAGTTTCCCTGAGCGGGAACATAGAGATACTTGAAAAAAACTCTGCATAAAATCCACGAGAGCGGTCTCTTGACAAGGCTTGGTTTTTTCACCGCCTTAATGATAGTGATTTCTTCAATGGTAGGTTCCGGCATCTTCAAGAAAATCGCCCCGATGTCCGAGCAACTTGGCTCACCCGGACTGATACTCCTCTGCTGGCTGATACCGGGCATCATAACGATGATAGGCGCCGCGACAAACGCCGAGATAGCCAGCCTTATCGCGGAACCCGGCGGACAATACGTTTATTTCAAGAACATGTACGGAAAGCCGTTCGCTTTTCTTTACGGGTGGAGTTGCTTTTCGGTAATACAATCGGCATCTATCGCTTCTATCGCTTACGTCTTCGCGGAGTCTGTAAACGCCGTAGTGCATCTTCCCGGTCTTCCGCCTGAGATGGAAAGTATTTCGCTGTTCGGAATATTTTATCCATTCCAGGGTTTCGGAGTAAAGGGACTTACTATCGTAACGATTCTTTTTCTCACAGCCGCGAATTATTTCGGCGTGATTTTCGGAGGAATGATTACCAACATATTCACCGCCCTCAAGATAACCGGAATCATCGTAATAATAATACTCGGACTTACTATAAGCGGAGGCTCTGCCGAAAACGTTACGCCGGTTCTTGAGAAACCGGGTTTTCAATACGGTACGAATCTCGGACTCTTCGGCGCGATGTTCGCGGCGATGCTCGCCGCCTTCTGGCCATATGACGGATGGAATAATATCGGTTATCTCGGCGGCGAAGTCAGGAATCCAAAAAGAAACATACCGCTGGCGCTCTTCGGCGGTGTGGCAGGCGTAATAGTTCTTTACATTGCCGTTAACTTCGCCTTTCTTTACGTGATGCCGGTCGATGAAATCGTCAGCGTGTCCTCGCAGGAACATTCCATAATAGCGATTGAAGTGATGAGAAAATTTCTCGGCTTCGGCGGTGCTATGTTCATATCAATACTTATAATGGTCTCTACGTTCGGAACAACGAACGGAACTATACTCGCGAGTTCAAGGATTTATTTCGCGATGGCAAAAGATAATTTGTTCTTCAGGTCGGCGGGCGCGCATCACGATAAATACCACACGCCGCACAGGTCACTTATAATACAGGGTATATGGGCAAGTGTTCTCGTCCTTTCGGGAACATTCGACCAGTTAACCGACATGCTGATATTCGCTTCTTTCATTTTTTACGGAATGGGCGCGTTCGGTGTATTTATTCTGAGAAGAAAAATGAAAAATGTTCCGAGAGTCTTCAAGGTTCCGGGTTATCCTGTTCTTCCCGCCGTTTTTGTCCTGTTCTGCGCTACACTCGTAATCGTAACGATTATTCAGAACCCGCGCGACGCGGGAATCGGGCTCGCGCTGGTGCTCATAGGCATTCCGTTCTACCTGTTCTGGAAAAAACGGATTGAGAGAGAAGCGGAAACCTGAAGATTGTGAGGATTCAGTCATAGATTTTTGCAACCAATAATTTTTCTGTTTACACAAACAAATATAGTTATGGATTCTGTCTTGTTTGAAAAAATGTCCGGAGAACACAGAATTGATATAATGGACATTTATAATTATTACGCCGAGAACAGCATGTCCGCTTATTCGGAAAAGAAACTTCCGTACGATTATTACGAAAGGATACTGGAAATGACAGGGGGATACCCCGCTTACGCGATAAAGTCGGATGATAAAGTTGCGGGATTCTGTTTCTTGCGTGCTTACAATCCTTTTCCCGCGTTCAAGGCAGCCGCGGAAATAACTTATTTTCTTCATAAAGATTTTTCTGGCAAAGGCATTGGAAAACTCGCGCTTGACAAACTGGAGAAGGATGCCGCCGCTATGGGCATAGATACTCTGCTCGCGAGCATAACATCAGAAAATATTCTGAGTCTTCGGTTCCACGAAAAATACGGATTCACGGTTTGCGGAAGATTCAAGGGCATAGGAAAGAAATTCGGAAAGAGTTTCGACATAGTATGGATGGAAAAGAAGTTGCGTTAAAATCACGATTCAACCCGGGTTACCTTTAAAACTGCCGAAACCGGAAAACGGCTTCGGCAGATATCGGAAATCCTGCGTGTTAGTTATTTGAAGAAGACTTTCGCCGCTTTATATATGTCCAGTTCGACAGTTTTAAGTTTGCTTATCGCTTTCTTGATTGGAATGTCTACGATATCCGCTCCCTGAAGAGCGCACATTCTTCCGAATTTCTTTTCGGTCACCATTTCCACCGCATATATGCCGAATCGCGTTCCCAGAACCCTGTCGAATGCTGTCGGAACTCCGCCTCTCTGCACGTGTCCGAGAATCGTCGTGCGCGTGTCGAACCCCGTTCGCTTTTCGATTTCATTCGCGAGATAATAACTTATGCCGCCGAGTCTCGCGCGTCCGAACTCGTCTTTCTTCCTGCCTTCTTCGTCAATCTGAAGTTCTTCAAGAAGATACTCCGCGCCTTCGGCAACAACTATTATCGAAAAGAGTTTTCCCCTCTTGTAACGGCTCTTAAGTACCTCGCAGACATCGTCTATCTTCACTTTCTTTTCAGGTATTACAATCGCGTCCGCGCCGCCCGCGATGCCCGAATAAAGTGCAATCCATCCCGCGTGCCTTCCCATAACCTCAAGAATCATTACCCTGTGGTGGGATTCGGCCGTCGTGTGAAGCCTGTCGATTGCATCGGTTGCAATCTGCACGGCCGTATCGAATCCGAAAGTATAGTCTGTTCCGTTCAAATCGTTATCAATTGTTTTCGGAACGCCGACTACGTTAATGCCGAGTTCGTGGCACTGAAGGGCGATATGCATCGAACCTTCGCCGCCGATGGCTATCAATGCATCGAATTCCGCTCGCGCCACCTTGTGCTGGAGTATCTCCGCCCCGTTATCCTGCTGAAACGGACCGAACCTCGAAGTGCCTAAAATCGTGCCTCCGCGGTTAACTATACCCGCGACGCTCTTGAGGTCGAGTTTCATGTAACTCTCGTCGAACAGCCCTTTCCAGCCGTTGAGTATCCCGATTATTTCATACCCGTCCTGGTCCCCTTTTCTTGTGATAGCCCTGATAACGGCGTTAAGACCCGGACAGTCTCCGCCTGATGTCAATACTCCAATTTTCATTTATATCTCCCGATTATTTTAAGTTCGGATTATTTTCGTTAATATAAATAACCTGTTTAAAATGAAACAGGGTTCAAACAAGAACCCTGTTATATTAATTTGCTGATGCATTTTAATTTTTCTTTTCCGCCTTGGACTTCTGTTCCTTTTGTTTCTTTTCCCTGACGGGTGGATCGTTTATGAGATACTTGTATTTATCCTCGAATTCCTCCGTTGTCATGTTTCCAATCAGTCCGAGACGCGCGACGTTTTTCACTTCGTCGAAATCAGTCTTTTCCAGCCTTATCATGTACTTTCGCGCTACCTGATAACTGTCGGAATTGACGTCCACTTCACGCGTGTTGATTCTTCCGTCTGCATTAATTATATCCTCGAACTTAACCGGTATCAACTGTCCCTTGTCAACCGTTACGATTGCGCCCGAGTGTCCCGATAGGAGATACCTTACGGCGGCATAACCGAGGTCCTGCGTGTACTCGCAGTCGTAAGGAATCGGAGCCGCGCATCTTAGTTCGTAACCGATATCCTTGCTTACTATGGTTACGTTAATCCCTCTTTCCCTTAGTCTTCTGCGAACTTCGTCTTTCGTTATCCTGCCGATATCTATTTCCGAAAGCCTGATATTGCCGTGCAGGTCCTTTTCAAGGTTAACGTAAGGATGGTTCTTGAGTTCTTCCTGGTCGATTCTCGTGATGATTCCCTCCGCGAGTATGGCTACGCCGTAAGGATTACCCTGCGCGAGCCTCTTTATTATTGACGCTTCAAGTATGTCGCACACCGTTTCGAAACTGATTGTCTTGTCCCTGAACTCTTCTCCGATTATCGTAAGCGTCGCGCCTGCCGATTTGCCGATTCCGAGCGCGAGATGTCCCGCCTTGCGGCCCATCGTCACGACGTAATACCAGCGTCTCGTCGTTGATGCGTCAACCATTAAAGACTGCACTATGTGAAATCCGAAATCCCTTGCCGTCTGATAGCCGAACGTCGGCATGTTGCCGGGAAGCGGCAGATCGTTGTCGATTGTCTTCGGAACGTGCGCAACCTGTATCTGTCCTTTCGTAAGCGTGTCGATTTTGTAAGCGCTTGTCGCCGTATCGTCGCCGCCAATCGTTACGAGATAGTCAACTGATAACTGCGTGAGAGCCTTGATTGTAGCGTCGAGCATTTCCTTATTCTTTGCAGGATTGACTCTTGATGTGTGGAGAATGCTGCCGCCGTCGAAGTGTATTCTCGATACGTCGTCAATTCTCAGTTCAGTAACATGGCTCGAATCTCCCTTGCTGAGATATTCGAATCCGTCATAAATACCGATGACGTTGAGACCTGAATTAATCGCTTCGATGGTAACGGAGCGAATAACCCCGTTAATTCCCGGAGCAGGTCCCCCGCCGACTAGTATGGCTAATGTTTTCTTTCTGTAGTGGTCTTCGCTCATAATATGTTTAAAGTTTGTGATTTCTGTAAGGTATCTACAAATTTACTAAATTATTCTTATTTCTTATAGTGATAAATATCATCGCAAAAAGGTAATATACGCCCGCAAAGAAGAATACCAGTTTGAACCCGAACATCATCGCGAAAATCATTGTTAAAACAGTACCTAAGACGGAGAAAAATCCGTTCACTGCCCAGGAAAATCCTATCATTCTTGAATCGTCGTTCGCAATCAGTGAAATGCCTTTCGGGAACGGCATTCCCATGAAAAATGAAAGCGGGGCAAGGAGTATTACCGTTATTATTATTCTCAGGAATAAACTCAAAGAAACCATCGATGCGAACAGGACCGGAATCAGCAGCCCGAGTATCATAATGTAACCCGCGACAATCAGGAATATATAACCTGGTTTGAACTTTCCCGTGAACCTGCCGGAATATTTTGCTCCGATGCCGGAAAATATCAGCATCGTTGAAACTACGGTCAGCAGTGTATAAACCGGCTGCCCGAGAAACAGAGTGAATTTTTGTATCAAAGCAATCTGAATCGATATGTATCCGAGGCCAATCAAGGCAAAGTAAAACAGAAACTTTCTGTCAACTTTTTTCTTTTCATCCCCCTTGATGAAGAACGACGGTATGATTATAAGTACTCCTGCGACAAGCAGAATTTGCGCGAGCATCATTAGAAGCGTTACCTGCGCGACAGGCTTTGATTTCAAAGCGAGAATCGCCTTGTCGTCCTGCGAAAAAACTTCCTTAATCGTCTGTCCGTTAACGTCTGAGAACCGGAAGTTATCGTCGAAGAACGGCTTGTCGTCAGTAGCGGGAGTAAGCAATGACGGTATTTTTCCGATTTCCGAACGAATGTCTTTCGAAGTAATCAGGTTCTTGTAAATATTATCCTGACTCGTAAGCGGATCGTACTCGATATCAAGATTCAGAAAGGATGCTTCGTTACGCATCGCCATCATATCCGACAATTCAAAACCGTTCTTCTTGTAAACCACTCCTGACAGGTAACTGTTTGTGACTTCGTATTCTGTAGGAGGACGCCTGAACACGACGAAATTTAGTTCGTCATTCTTTATTCCGAGTTCGCTGCCCGCCTCTTTTAAGGTGGCTATCAGTTTCGGCAACTGGGTCTCGGGTCTGGATATATACATCGTTCCCTTATCGTCAAGGTGCCTGAGATAATCCTTAACCGCTTCCTTTGTCATTATGTAGTTTTCAACCATCGACATCGCTCCGCTTGAAACAGCGGACGCCGAGATCGTGTGCGCCGAAATTATAACGTCGTAATGCTCTTTGCTTCTTCTTATGAACGAGCGCGCGTCGTCCGTAACAATTTCAACGTTCGGATTATTCTTAATGAGCGGACCTGTCCAGCCCGCCATCGTTTCCGAGATTAACTTATTAAGTATGCCGTTTATTTCGACACCCGTAACTTTCTTCGCGTTGTGATACAAACTCACCAGCACTTCTCCGCCGCCGCCCGAACCGAGAATAAAGACCCTGTCGCAGGAATCTTTCCCCGCAAACGCGAGATTTGAAGCGTCATAAGGCTTCGTCGGAGGCGGCAGCCTCCGCACGTTCGGTATGTTTGTTGTCGCGTTTCCTTCGTCTATTATCGCGAGATATATATTGTATCCGTCGGGAGAAGGGTCCTCTTCCTTCATCACGTCAATTTTCGATATGGTGTTCCATTCCGAATGGACATTAAGGTCGGGACGCTCCGCAATGTAATTCGCGTAAATCTTGTTTGGAGTTACCCTGATGTTCAGTATTTCATCCTTCTTAATCAGAAAGGCAAATACGAAAATCATCAGCACCATCCCCGTCAGGAACAGTGTTCGCTCCTTCTTGAAACTGAAGAACATCGCGCCGAGAAATCCGAGAGCCGATACGAAAACGAGCGTGCCGTTGCCGCCTGTAAGCGGAATAAGCAGCACGAACGCGAAACAGGCAAGACCCGCGCCAGTAAGGTCGAAGAAATACAATCTGGAAACATCAGCGGTAAATCTCGTAAGAAGCGTTGATATTATCAGCCCCGAAAAAAAGAACGGAATTGCAATCAGTATGTAATAAACAGGTATTATTACGAACTGTATCTTCTGCGTGAACAGGCTGAACGGGTCAATAGGTATGTAGTATGATATAATGAACGTGAGAAGTACACTCGCGGCGTAAATCATCGACATTATCGATAGCATTTTATCCGCGGGCTTCTGAAAGAACTTTGGAAACAACGAGAGCGCGACTCCGCTGACGCCTATTCCAAGCAGTGCGACGCTGATTATCATAAAAGCGAAATGATACCACAACGAAACGGAGAGTATGCGCGTGAGCGTGTATTCGTGCAAAAGCGAAGCCATCGATATTACGAAAATACCGAGTAAATGCCCGGTATTGAGTTTGTCTTTCAGGTATTCAGGGATTACTTTTTTTGACATAATTTATACCGTTAGTTATACATCCCGTAAAATCTGAAAATCCACGCACAATATAAATGTATAAATCAATTAGCAGTCAATATTTGACTGTTAGAGCGGAAGCCGAATATTCGACCAAATAAAATTTCAATAATAATTTTACATTTTCACCTATTTCCCGTACAGCAGACACGAACATACATCCCAGGTAATCGAAGCCGCTACTCTTGATGTTGAAATATCCGGTTTTGTGATTATAGTGCTGCTCATATAAGCAAGACTCACGCCGAGCGCCTTATATTTATAAGTTGCTCCAAACGTCAGAAAATACTGGTCGTAACTTCCAATCGGATCAATATTGAAGTTGGCGCCCTTATCGTTCGTGCGGTAATCAAGCAGCGTAAAGAATCCCGCCCTCACCGCAAGTTCAGGCTCCAGTTGATACTGCACGCCGAAATTTATATCGTGCCTGTCTTTGAACATATATGACCTTGATGTGTTCGCGAACCTGTAATCGAGATTAAACAGAAGTTTGTTTTGAAGAAATCTGAATTCCGTTCCGACATTAACTTTTGCCGGAAAATATACAGGCGCGACGGGGTCATTCGCATTGTCCCATTTCACGTTCTCCTGATACGGCGGCGAATAAGTAACGCCGAATGAAAATTGCTCGAAGGGCATTACGATAACTCCGAGCGTCGGAATGAATTTCCAGAAACTGACGTTGTTGTCGCCTTCGCCTGTCTGATTTAAATAGGGAAAGTTGTTAAATCCTTTATAATTTACCGCCGCGAGTTCGACGCCCGCTCTGAACCTTTTAGTCCTGTAAGCAATCGGCACAGATATCGTATGGGTCGTGTATTTTTCGACGCCCTGATACGAACCGATCGTCTGTCCGAATTCATTTGTTCTGATAATCTCGCCGTAATCCAGTTTAAAACTGTTGTCGTTGCGGTACGAAATTCCCGTGAACAGATTATCTCCCGCCTTCCAGCCTATCCCGACTGACATTTCAGGATGAACCTGTTTTAGATACATGTCATCCGTAAGTGTAGGAAGCCACTTCACTCTCGATTTAATCTCGTACGAACCCGACACCTGAAATTTTTCAAGCAGTACAAGGCTCGCGGGATTAAGAGAAACTCCGTTTATGTCGTTCATCGCTGCTACGCCCGTATAACCCTTCCCGGCGTTCACGGCAGCCAGTCTGTTCTCGGCGAAAAAATCCCAGAAAGGATTCACTGTACTGTTCTGTGTCTGTGCCGGCTGTGAGAAACAAGAGACGGCAGAAACAAGAAGGCAAAAGACTAACGTTAGTGATTTCATCATTGATATCTCCTATGAGTTGAAAATTCTTAAAAGATTTTTTAATAATGTTTCCATCTTGTCAAGTTTAATCATGTTGCTTCCGTCGCTGAGCGCCCTTGCGGGATTCGGATGCGTCTCGAAGAAAAAACCGTCAACGCCGACCGCGGCAGCGGCTCGCGCAAGCGGTTCGATGAACTCCGGATTTCCTCCGCTCACTCCTTTTTCTTTCGATGGCATCTGGACGGAATGCGTCGCGTCGAATATCACCGGATACCCGAACTTTTTCATCACGGGAAAACTTCTGAAATCCACAACGAGATTCTGATATCCGAAGGTCGTGCCGCGTTCCGTCAGAAGTATTTTCCTGTTTCCCGTTTTTTCCACTTTCTTCGCCTGATATATAATATCCTGAGGAGCGAGGAACTGTCCTTTCTTTATGTTAACAATCTTTCCCGTCTCGCCCGCCGCCTCGAGAATGTCCGATTGCCTGCAAAGGAATGCAGGTATCTGTAAAACATCAACAACTTCACTTACAATCTCGGCTTCGAGTTCCGAATGAATGTCAGTCAGAACCGGCACGTCGAATTCCCTGCGGACTTCTTCGAGGATTTGAAGCGCTTTATCTATGCCTATGCCGCGGAATGAATCGCCCGAAGTCCTGTTAGCCTTGGTGTACGACGCCTTGAAAATAAACGGTATCTTCAGTTTGCCGGTAATTCTTTTCAGCGTTTCGCAGGTTTTAAACACGACCGGCTTGCTCTCGACTACACAGGGACCCGAAATGAGAAGAAAACTATTAAGGTTGTTCAGGCCGAGAACCGATTTAAAGTACTTTGGAAGCATATTTTTTTCAAATGTTAAATTATAAATTCTTAATGTCAAATCCGAATAATCACGCCGTTTCGTTACAATTAAATCCTAACCTAAGTAAATTACCAATAATAAATTACTAATTAAAATGACTATTTCCCGAGATATTCGTCCAGTTTTAATTTCAGTTCCTTCCTGTTGTAAAGAGACTTATCGTACATCCCTTTTTCGAGCCGCTGGCGCATCGCCTCGAAAAGACAAACCGCGACGGAGACGGATACGTTCAATGACTGTACCATTCCCTGCATCGGTATTAGAAAATTCCCGTCCGATTTTTTCTTGAGTTCGTCCGACACGCCCCGGTGCTCATTCCCGAAGACGAGCGCCGCGCGTTTAGTGAGATCCAACTCGTAGAGCGACGCGTTTTCGCCGTCCTCCTCCATGTGAGTGGAGAATATTTTATATTTCTGTTTCTTGAGTTCTTTAAAACATTCATCAACATTCGTGAACTTTATCAGTTCCACCCATTTTTTAGCGCTTGCCGACGATACACGGCTTATCTTCGGAAATTTTTCCTCGTTGTATATCAGATAAACCTTATCGATTCCGACCGACTCCGCGCTTCTCAGAATTGCGCTCACGTTGTGCGGGTCATGAACATTTTCGATTACGATGGTCAGGTATTTCTGCCTTTTCGAAACGACGTCTTTGAACTTATTTAATCTTTTTTCTGTCAAGGATTATATATTGCTAATATGATTTGATTTTTAAAAATTAATCAAATATGTTTCGTAAAACAATTTAAAATAATGAGAACAGGCAAAAAGGCGGTTTTGATTCTGATACTTACGATAATTCCTCTGGTTACGGGCGCGCAGGTGAACACGAACACAGTTGAAAAACGAAATCACTGGGGAATCGGATTAATGTACACCGATAACGGGTTCGGAGTATCGGGAACGTACTTCAGGAATATAGGAAGAACGACGGATTTAACTTTCAAACTCGCCATATCGGGAGTAACGGACCCTTCGGAAGTCGAATACTACGACTTTTACGGAAACTCTTACACCGCGGGAAAAGTAAACAGGGTTTTTCTCACTTCGCTCAGCATCGGAATCAAGAAGAATATATTTTACGACGACATCGAGGGCAACTTCAAACCATTCGTGAAGACCGGCATTGCGCCCGCGTTCGTGATGACAACTCCTTACGACAGAAGTTTCTTCAAAGCATTCGGTTACGCCCAGCCGGGTTTCGCGTTCGGCGGTTATGCGGGAATCGGCATAGAGTATCAGGAATCCAATTCAATCGGTTTGAGCATATCAGCGGATTATTATTATCTGCCCGTAATCGGAAGGGAAATACTTAGCCTGCAGGACAAGCCGATGAAGAATCTCGGCGGAATTCAATTAACGTTTAATTTCCTGTTCCTGCATTAAGAAGAGTTTATTTCATCATGTTCTCGAAATCAGATTCCGACAAAATCCTGATTCCGAGTTTTTTTGCCTTATCGAGTTTGCTTCCCGCTTCCGCGCCGGCAAGGACATAGTCGGTTTTCTTGCTCACGGATGAAGTGGTTCTTCCGCCTAATTTCCCTATTATCTCCTCCGCTTTGCCGCGGGTGTATTTTTCGAGGGTTCCCGTGAGCACGAAAATTTTGCCGTTGAAATTTTCGTTCAACTCCGCCTTGCTGCTTTCGTCAATCTCAAACCTGAGTCCTGCTTTTCGGAGTTTCTTTATCAGTTCCTTGCTCTTCGAGTCACTGAAGAATGAACGTATGCTCTTCGCGATTGCGGGACCGATTTCATATATGTCGTCGATTTCTTCTTCGGTCGCTTCCGCAAGTCTTTCAATATTCCCGAAGTGCCCCGCGATTAATTTCGCCGTCCTTTCGCCGATGTGTTTAATGCCTATCGCGAAAAGAACTTTATCGAATGGCTTCTCCTTTGAACTCTCGATTGCCTTGAGAATGTTGTCAACGCTTCTGGCTCCGAACCTTTCGAGTTTAACGAGGTCCGCCCTCCTGCTTTTAAGCGAATAAATATCCGTAAAATCCTTTATGAATTCCTTTTCCAGAAGCACCGAGATGATGCTGCCTCCGAGCCCCTCTATGTCCATAGCGTCGCGCCTCACGAAATGCTCTATCCTTCCCTGCACCTGCGCGGGACAGAAATAATTCGGGCAGTAAATATAAATCTCTTCTTCAGGTTTCTCGAGCCGCGTGCCGCAGACAGGGCATTTTACGGGTTCGGGAAAAGGCGCGGAATCTTTCGGTCTTTCGGAAAGCACGACTTCCGTGACTTTTGGAATCACGTCTCCGCCTTTCTCGATTTTTACAAAATCTCTTTCGCGTATGTCCTTTCGTTTTATTTCTTCGAAGTTGTGCAGCGTCGCGCGCGAAATTGTCGAACCTGCGAGAAAAACAGGTTCGAGTTCGGCTACGGGTGTTATCGCTCCTGTCCTGCCTACCTGAAGCGTAATGCCGTTAATGCGCGTTATCTTCTCTTTCGCCTTGAACTTGTAAGCGATTGCCCACCTCGGCGATTTGCCCGCGCTGCCGAGAAACTCCTGCTGCGAAAGAAGATTCACTTTCACTACGACTCCGTCTATTTCATACGGAAGTTTGTCGCGAAGTTCATCCGTCGCGTCGCAGAATTTCTTGACTTCATCTATGGTCTTTACTTTTTTCCATTGAGCGTTTACTGGAAAACGGAGAGTTCTGAGTATGTTGAGATTTTCACTGTGCGACTCAAGAGAAAAGTCATCGCTCCTGAGGTAATAAGCGAAAAAATTCAGTGGCCGCGTTGCTACCTTCCCGCTGTCTTTGAGTTTCAGCGTTCCCGCCGCGGTGTTTCTCGGATTGGAAAAAAGTTTTTCCCCGAGATTCTCCTGCTCCTCGTTGATTCTGAGAAAATCATCTTTCTTTATGAACACCTCCCCCCGGACTTCTATGTTTTTGAATTTCTCAGGACTCACCCGGAGAGGAACGGACTTGATTGTTTTCAGGTTGTTCGTGACGTCGTCGCCCTTGACGCCGTCCCCGCGCGTGGCGCCCCTGACAAAATAACCGTTTTCATAAATCAGCGATACGGCCAATCCGTCAAATTTCAATTCGCAAACGTATTCGACCTTCTCGTTACCGAGCAAGGATTTTACCCTGTTGTCGAAGTCGAGCAGGTCTTCGAAATTGTAAGAGTTGGAAAGCGAAAGCATCGGCGCTTTGTGAAATACCTCGGCGAACTTTCCCGCCGTTTTGCCTGAGACTCTTTGCGTTGGTGAATCGGGAGTGATTAGGTCGGGATATTCTTTCTCGAGCCGTTCCAGTTCCTTCATCATCATATCATATTCATAATCCTCGATGTCAGGTTCGTCAAGGACATAATACTTGTAATCCGCGTCAAGAATTTTTTCACGAAGTTCGGCGGTTCTTTTTACAGGGTTCTCCATTTAAGCGATGCTACTTTTCGTTCTTGACAATGCCCTGTCTTGATATCTTCAATAGCCTGATTCTCTTTTCGTCGAATTTCAGAGGCTTGCCGTTAAGAAATGCAGTGAATGATTCGGTGTTGTTAGATGATATTAAGAAGTAATTCTTCGCCTTCCATTCGCCCTTTTCGTCCTTATTGAAATTCTCCCTGTACATCGTTTTTTCCGTGAGTGTGTCAACGAAAACAGTGAGCGAACCTTTGTAAAGAGCCTCTATCCTGAGACTCAGCGAATCCTCTCTTACCTTTCTGAGTGAATCCGCGATTATGTTTGCTTTTCTTATTGAATCCTGTATCTCTTCTTCCGTTCTTTTTCCAAGAACCTTCTTCTCCGTTTCCTTTACGATATCGTCGAAGTTCTGCCTTATAATTTCTGTCTTGGAACCTTTTCCGCTAAGGAACACCACGTCAACGAGTAGATAAATGCCGAAAAGCAATGCCAGTATTAGCAGAACAATGCCGAGGTTTTTCAAAAACGATACCGGCATCTTGAATCCCCTGTCCTCATAATACTTCCCGTTGAATTCGCCCCTGTCTCCCTCAATCTTTATCCTTTTAGATTTTGAAAACGCTTTTTTCTCAGGATACGAATCGTCGGATTCATTCTTATCAGGCTCTGTAAGATTGGATGTTATCGTGTGCCTTTTTACCGTCGGTACCTCGAATATATCATCAAGTTTGGATTTGTCGGAAATTTCAGGTTCGGGTTCCGCTTTGCGCGGCTCGGGTTTTACATCCGCGGTTTTTATCTCATCGCTTTCGGATGCTTCGGTCATTCCCGCGTACTTGCCGCTCCTCGCCATTTCATAATTGAATAATATTTCATCCGGATTAAGACCTGCTATTCTGGAATATTGTTTCAGGAAAGCCCTTATGTACGTTGATGAATAGAAAGAAAAATCGCCGTTCTCCATTTTTTCGAGCAGCGTGATGTGTATCCGCGTCTTGTTGGCAATATCATGCAGAGTGATGCCGCGCTTTTCCCTTATTTTTTTTAGGTCTGCTCCGAATTTCTTTAACATGGCGTTGTTTTATCGGGATAAGTTATTATTTTTTTTCAAAACATTAAAGTAATGATTTAATATCTTTTTACGATACAGGAAACCCGGGGTTCGCAATACGTTCATTCAATACTCTGATATTACAGTTTAAAACAATCGGAAATGATAATAAGTTTTGCCTGCCCCTGCACCGGTAACGACACTTGCATCATTTGACCCTGAAACTGCCGAATAGAAAATCATCAGGCGCGTTTATGCTGACTGCGTCAATTATTTCAGCCGTGACGGTAAATTCCGTTACTTTTTTTTCTTTGTGGTGAAAATCCGTGCTCTTTTTTTCGAGATAAAGTTTTTGCGCGCCGGACACTCCCGTTATCCTGACAACAAGAAGACCGCTTTTATCCGCTGCAAGTTTCCTCATGTTTTTCTCCCCTCCCTCAACAATGAACACGAAGGCGTTATCGCGCTCCCCGATATATACGAGAGAAGTATCGGAAAAACCTGTCTCTTCAATGTTCCTGATTTGCTCTCTTGTGACTGGGATTACAGCATTCCTGTTTATCAGTATTTTGCCAATCGATGTTTTTTCGTTCCTGCCGTACCTGCTCCAGTCGGACAGAGCGCTGTACTTTTCCGAAAAAGAATTAATAAATTCGTCATATCTCACGGAATCCTCGCCTGTTATCAACTCTCCGTTCCCGCTGATATTCTGAACAACCGAATCGAATGCTGATGTCGTTTCCTTTTTTTCCTTTTCGTTGCAGGAGCACACGATTAACATTAACAGACAGGATGTCAGTATTCTTGTTATGCTATTCAAATTTCGATTTGATTTCATCCGCGATCGCGTCCAGTTGCGCTCTTGAAAATTTCATCTTGCTTCCGAAGCGAAAACCTATCCCGTCGCCTGCGTATCTCGGAATCAAATGCAGATGGGCGTGGGGAATTTCCTGACCCGCCGATTTGCCGTCGGAGAGAACAAAACTAATCGCTTCAAGTTTTAACGATGTCTTTCTCATTCCGCGGCTGATTAGTTTTCCGGCTCTGAACATCCTTTCCGCATACTCATCGTCAAGATCCGCGATTAATTCTGCGTGCTTTTTTGGAATTACGAGCAAGTGCCCCTCAGTCGCGGGGAATAAATCCATTATACCGATAACGAGTTCGTCCTCGTACACGAAACTCGACTCCACTTTTTTTTCGATAATTGAGCAGAATATGCAGTCCATAAGCAGTTTGTTTCGTTTAAAATAATAAATATTTCAAACATAAACCGTAAAGAATATAATAATGACGCGAATTATGTCAGTTAAAATATTGAGCAAAAGAACTAATTTAAGGTATCAACCTCAAACATAATTTAACGCTTATGAACAAGTACATAATAACGGCGCTTGCCGTATTGATAATAACCGCTTCCTTCGCGGCAATATGTTCTAAGGAAAATATAAAAGCGCCTGCAGGCAGCACCGGAACAATAAAACTTCCTCCTCCCGAAACGACGGGCGGGATGCCGCTGATGGAAGCGCTTTCAAAACGTCAATCATCAAGGAATTTCACATCTCAGAATTTATCCGAGCAGACGCTTTCTAACATAATGTGGGCGGCTTTCGGAATAAACAGAAAAGAAAACGGAAAAAGAACCGCTCCGACGGCGAACGATACGAGGGCTGTTGAAATATATGCTGTTATGGAATCGGGAGCGTACAGGTACAACGCCGAAGAGCATTCTCTCGAACCCGTTGTAAACAGGGATATACGCGCTCTGGCAGGAAAACAGGACTTCGTTTCAACTGCTCCGCTTAACCTGATTATCGTAGCGGATTATTCAAAATTTAAAAGCGGCGGAGACAGGGAAATCTACGCGGGCTCACACGCCGGCTTTATCGGCGAGAATGTTTATCTGTATTGCGCTTCTGCAGGACTCGGCGCCGTGATTCGCGCTTACGTGGATAAAGAACCGCTCGCGAAGGAATTAAACCTCGATGAAAACAAGGCTGTAATTCTCGCGCAGACAATCGGATACACAAACTAAGAATTTTTAAATTTATTCAGTGTTTGATATTATATATATTTATTGATTGTACCAAAATAAATTACACGACGTGAAATTAGACGCTTTATTCATAGCCTCGCATCCCGATGATATTGAAATTACTTGCGCAGGAACAGCGATAAAACTCGTTGACGAAGGAAGAAAAGTAGGAATACTGGACCTTACAAGGGGTGAACTCAGCACGAGAGGCAATCTTAAAACGAGAAAAAAGGAGACTGAAGACGCTTCGAGAGTGATGGGGATTCATTACCGCGCTAACCTCGGACTGAAAGACGGATGCATCGAGAACACGCCTTCTAACAGGATAAAACTCATTAAGATAATCAGGGAAACGAAGCCGGCTATATTGTTTGCTCCGTATCCGTCGGACAGACACACCGACCACATCAATGCGAGCAATTTCATCCGCGAATCCGCATTCCTGTCGGGACTCGAAAAAATCAGGACCGGAAATCAAAAAGCGCACAGACCCGGCAAGGTCTTTTATTACAGACACGCTTACGATTTTCCCGTTAGTTTCATCGTTGACATATCGGACACTTTCGCGAGAAAGATAGAAGCGATTTCCTGCTACGGCTCACAGTTCTTCAGCGGAGCCGAATCATCCGCGGACGAGCCCGAAACGTACATAAGCACTAAACTTTTCTGGAAGGACCTCGAAACGCGCGGCAGATTCTTCGGGTTTAAAATCGGAGCCGAGTTCGGCGAGCCGTTCTTCTGTTATGAAGACCTTAACATTAAGGCAAACAACTTATTCACACTATAATGATTGATTTGAAAAAAAAGAAAATTCTTGTCTTTGACCTTGAAGTTGCCGCTTATGACTTCGATACTCACTATGACGAGGAAACAAAGGAATACCTTACAAAGTACGCGAAGAACGAGGAAGAGAGAAAGACCGCGATTGAGAATCTTGTATTCACCCCTTTTACTTCGCAACTGGTAGCAATCGGAATGCTTGATTACAACAAGAAAGAGGGCGCCGTAATCGTCAATGGCGAAAGCACGGAAGAACTCGACCCGTCGGCTAAACTCGAATCGGAAATAATGCTTGATTACGACGTGGAGCCCGCGGAAGACGTAGATGGCAAACTGCCGTACAGAGAAGAAAAACTCGGCAAACTTACCTACCTTTGCAGGAACGAAAAGGAAATGCTCGAACTCTTCTGGAAAAAGATTAAGAACGAAGGATACAATTTGTTCGTTACGTTCAACGGACGCGAGTTCGACTGCCCGTTCATTATGCTTCGTTCGCTATTCATGGGAATACGCCCTTCTTACAACCTGATGAGCGGAACTGATTTCAACATTCGCGGATACCATATCGATATGATGAAAGAACTCACGTTCAACAAGCACGCTCCGACGGGAGCAAGAAGAAAATTCTCACTGGATTTTTACTGCAAGCAACTGGGAATTCCCAGTCCGAAAGCGGAAGGCGTTACGGGAGATATGGTAAACGAACTTTTCAGAAACAAAGAAACACAGAAAATAGCGGATTACTGTTTCGGCGATGTTGTCGCGACGGGAAATCTTTTTAACTTATGGAACAAATATTTGGATTTTAACAATTAAAGGAGCATAAACAAATGAAACCAAATCAAATGCAGGGAATGCTGAAACAGGTGAAGAAGATGCAGGAAAGAATGGACCAGATACAGGCGGAACTCGAAAATAAACTTCTGACGGAAGAATCCGGCGGCGGAATGGTAAAGGTGACCATTAACGGGAAAAGCGTGATTCAGAAAATTGAAATCGAAAAGGAAATACTCAAATCCGAAGATTCGGAAATGCTCGAAGACCTCCTGATTGCCGCGTGCAACAAGGCATTCGAGGCGTCGCAGAAACTTTCAAACGAAGAAATGTCAAAGGCTACCGCGGGAATGATTCCGAACATCCCTGGTTTAAATCTCGGATTTTAGTAATGGTTAATATATCAGGAACACTCGAAACACTCGTGACGGAACTGACGAAACTTCCTTCGATAGGAAGAAAAACTGCCCAGAGGCTTGCTATGTTCATAATCAAACAGCAGCGTTCGGACGTCGAAAAACTATCGAAAGCCCTTATTGAGATTAAGGACAAGATTAAGTTCTGCAGCGTCTGCTGCAACATCACCGAGGACGAAGTTTGCAGGATTTGCGGTTCGGAAAAAAGAAACCGCTCCGTGATTTGCGTCGTCGAAGAGCCGCAGGACGTTTACGCCATCGAAAAGACGAACGAGTACAGAGGGCTTTATCACGTCCTTCACGGTCGGATATCCCCTCTTGACGGTATCGGTCCGAATGACATAAAGATAAAGGAACTGCTGTACAGGCTCGAAGACAACCACGAAATAAAAGAAATCATTTTAGCGCTTAATCCGACGGTCGAGGGAGAAACCACTATTCTGTATCTCGGCAAGATAATAAGACCGCTTGACATAAAAATAACAAGAATCGCAAGAGGCATTCCCATTGGCTCGGACATCGAACTTACGGATGAAGTGACTCTCGCAAAAGCGCTTGAAGGAAGAGTGGCGGTCTGAAAATGAAAAAGAAGAACTGGTACGAAGAATGGTTTTCCAATAAGCATTATCTCGAACTGTACAGCCACAGGAACGAGAAAGAAGCGCGCGACCTGATTAACCTGATTCAGAGATACACGGGCATCGGTCCGGGTTCCGCCGTGCTTGACGTTTGCTGCGGCGCGGGAAGGCACTCTGTCGAGTTGGCGAGACGGGGATATGACGTAACGGGAATTGACCTTTCGCGGTACCTGATTTCAGAAGCAAAGAAAGCGCTGAAAAAAGCCGATGAGAAGGGATTGAAAGCGAAATTTTTAATCCGCGATATGAAAAATTTTTCTTTCAGCAGAAAATTCGACGCCGCGATAAACGTGTTCTCAAGTTTCGGTTATTTCGAGAAAGACGGCGACAATCTTAAAGTGTTCGTAAATATTTCTTCGTCGCTTAAAAAAGGCGGATGCTTCGTGTTTGACTTTTTAAACGAGAAATACGTGCGGAAAGCCCTCGTGCCTTATTCCGGGGAAATGCACGACGGAATAAAGATAGTGCTGAAAAGACGCGTGACGGACGGATTCGTCACGAAAGATATAATTATCGGAAAAAAGATTTATACGGAAAGGATACGGCTTTATTCGGCTGAAGAAATCCGGAATATGCTGAGACATTCCGGCTTCAGGATTGAAAACCGTTTCGGCGATTATCTTGGAAACGGATTCAGCAGCACGAAATCAAAGCGTTTAATAATATTCAGCAGGAAGGTTTGAATAAATCATATTTAATATTAATCTTCATTGCGGTCGCAGCATTACTGAATTCCTGCGCTTTGAGGGATGACGAGACGCCGACGATATCAAGAAACACTTTTGTTCCTCCGACGTCTCCCGACCTCGTTATGGTGAACCTTCAGTTTTCAATAATTGAGAAAGACGTTAACAATTATATGTCCTGCTTCGTCGATTCCAATTACTCCGCGAGAAGTTACAGTTACGTTCCCGACGTTATATCGCAGATACAATATCCGATTTTTCAAAACTGGAAATTGTCGAATGAAAAAACGTATTTCACGAGCCTATTGTCGCTGATGAACGAGAACTCGACTTCCAACGTATTCTTTTCAAATCCCGTTCTGAACACGCTTTCCGATACCGCGGTCTATGACGCGGATTATCTGCTCAGGGCGGACCATCAGAAAACAAACGTGGCAAAAACACTAAAAGGCAAGATAAGACTCATACTCTCCGCTGATTCAAGGAACCTATGGTCAATACACAAATGGATTGATTTTCAGTCAATGAACTCCGATACTACGTGGAGCGTCTTAAAAGCGAATTTCAGCAACTGAGTTGAAGAACGGAAAAATATATATCGTACTGCTTCTGGCTTGCGTGAGTTTAATGCTTGCGTCCTGCGAAAATATTTTCGCGCCGTCGCTCGACAATTCGTCATCGGGACAGATACTTTCCGACCAGAAAACCATCGACGGTGTCTTTACAAATTTCAGGTACGCTTACACGTTCAAGGATACTTCGGTTTATTCGGGACTCCTTACTGATGATTTTATGTTCACGTACACTGATTACGAATCCGGCTTCGACGTGTCGTGGGACAAACCGACCGAGATGAGAACCACCGGCAGACTCTTCGAGAATGCCCAGAAGACCGAGGTTATATGGAATAACATAACAGTTCTGATAGGAGACAGCCTAAAGATGAACGTAAAAAGAAGTTTCAACCTCACAATCACATTCAATCCAAGCAACATCGTGCGCCTGTACGGTTTTGCCGATATGAACCTTGTGCGCCCGACCGCTGACGGCGTCTGGAAAATCCGCCGCTGGCGCGACCAGAGTTTTTAGAAATTCAAATCCTTTATGTAATACCTCTCGTACGTGTCAAGTTTCTTCAGCACGTAATCAACGAGACCGTCTATCCTGTCTTCGGTAATTTCTCCTTTTGATTTTTGCCTGAATTCCTTCGCAAGGTTTTCCTTCGTTGAGAGCGTTATGAGACTTTCCTCGTTCCATTTCGAGTTTATGTTTCCGGAGTTGGAATAATTATATATATCCTTGTAGAGTTCTACGAAGAGCCCTGTCTCGTCGCGGTCAATCATAAAAGTCTTGTAAATTATCCTCACGGGGAATCTGTCGATTTGCTCGAAATCATAAGTCATCGAGCGGCTGCTTTCGAGCCACGATGTGAGGTCCTTCGACTTGATCACTCTGTTGATGAGAAACTCCTTCATCTTCGCGATATTATCGTTGTCGTTTCTAACGCAGCCGTGTGACAGGCTTCGCATCTTCGAATAAATCAGGTTCGGTTTGTTCGTGCCGTGAAAATACCTCAATGAGTTTTCGTCATAATGCACGACGAATAGTCCGAGCGGGTTCTTAGGTCCCGGCGGTACCGCGGGCAAATTCTCCTTTCCCTTCTCAGGGTCTTTCCAGGAAGGCCAGTTTCTCACCCTGTACGCTTCGAAAAATCCCGTGTATGTTTTGTCCTTTATCGTTCCGATAACATTGTTCCAGGTATCGATATATATCGTGTCCTTCCCGTACAACTGGAATAAATGCGACCTGAATTCGGGTATGTTAAGTTCCCAGAGTATCTTCACCGTGTCGAGCAGAAAGTTGCTTCCGACAATATAATCCACCTTGAAAAAATATCCTCCGCCCGCTTCCATCGGCTTATCTACTTTTTCAATAATCCTTTTATCGGTAATGTTCTTTATGATTTTTTCGCTTATAATCGGAAAATGACTCCTCAGATAATTCCCGATTGTTTCGTCGGCTTCCTCGATGCTCTCGGCTTCGACCTTTACGGTATCCTTGCCGAGGCCTGCAAAACCCGGCGCAACAAGAAACAGAGACAGTACAAAAGATAAAAGAAATATTTTCTTCATAAGATTATAATTATTAATTTCCCTTTACTAAAGCGTATATACAAAACCAATATTACCGATTATTTGTTTCAGGAAAACAGAAATGAAAATTTCCGGTAATTATTCCCGACAAAACAAAGACAAAACTAAATTGTTTTCAGTATTTTTACAAGTATTTTATTGAGTTCACTCTGAGCGTATCTTCTGTTGTTGATTTCGCTCTTAATTTTTTCCTGCTCGCTTCTCTTGTCCTCGAGCATCTTATCGGCTATCAAATCCCGCGTTATCAGCCCTATTGCCGCGAACTTAATCCCCGCGTGAACGGCGGTTATGTTCTCCGGTGCCAGCGCGTATCCCAGTACATCGCTTCCCACGTCCCTGTAAAATCTCGCCTCGGCTTCCGTTTCGCTTTCGGGACCTATTATGCTCATGTAAACCGATTCGTTAATCTTGATTTTCCTGTCCTGAAAAATTTTATAAATTTTCTCGTAAAGTTTTTTATCGTAGGCATTGCTCATGTCGGGAAACCGTATCCCGAGTTCCTCGTCGTTCTC
This sequence comes from uncultured Ignavibacteriaceae bacterium, assembly GCA_964581915.1. Taxonomy (GTDB): domain Bacteria; phylum Bacteroidota; class Ignavibacteria; order Tepidaquicellales; family Tepidaquicellaceae; genus CAIKZJ01. The sequence goes on from CAZOQR010000001.1 coordinate 41,591, forward strand.
TCCGATAAGCGGATTATCTCCCATTAGATTTATGTGGTCGTAAATGAGCGAAAGGTCGCCGCATTCGAAACGCGGATTCAGATTTCCGACTTCGTCTAATGAAAGAATTTTTTCGATTCCGAGATACCTGAGCAGATATATTACGTGCCCTATGTCGCGCATCGAATAACCGTCGTAAAAATGAAACCTGCCTTTCAGAATTATCATGTCTTTCGAGCCTGCCTTGGCGAAGTACAGCATTCCGTGGTGAGCGTTTTCGGGTCCTTCGAATTTCGGAGGTACGTTCACGTAATCCAGTTTCTTGAGCACGTTTATGCCGTAAGGAAGCGGATAGTGGTCTTCCGTTATGAGCGCTATTTTAGGCTTCAGTTTCGGCGGCATGCTCTTTTTTATTGCCTTAACCGATTCGAGAATTCTCTTTCTTTGTTCTGTCATGATAATTCAAATTAAAGTTCTTTAACCAGATTTTTTATTAATGTAACAAGTTTCGGCTCCGCCGCGGATGCCGACGCGAGTATGTGCCTGAGTTCGGCTACCTTCAGCGTATCCGGAAAACCAAGGTCAGTAATTATCGAAAGTCCAAGAGTCCTGATGCCAAGTTCGTTTGCCACAAGCACTTCGGGTATCGTCGACATTCCTACCGTATCCGCTCCTATCCTCTGCATAAGCCTGTATTCCGCTTTTGTCTCTAGATTCGGACCCTGAACGGAAGCATAACACCCCTTCTTTACATTGATGTTGTTTTCAAGCGCGACCTTTTCGGCAAGTTCTATGAGTCCGCGGTCGTAAAAATATTTCGAGCGCCTGCCTGAATTCGGCGCAGCGCCTATCAGCGGAGACGAGAAATGCAGATTTATGTGCGAGTTCATTATCATCAGGTCGGCTTTCTCGAGTTTGTTGCTGACCGCGCCGCAGGCGTTCGACACTATAAGATATTTCACTCCAAGCGATTTCATAACCGGAATCGGAAACGTCACGTGATCGTGGCTGTACCCCTCGTAATAATGAAACCTTCCCGACATCGCCACAACCTTCTTTCCCGAAAGAGTGCCGAATATCAGTTTTCCGGTGTGCGACTCAACCGTCGAAACAGGGAAATGAGGTATGCTGTTATAATCGATAGAACGAGGCTTCTCGATGAATTTAACCAGACCGCCCAGACCCGTCCCGAGAATAATCCCTATATCATAATTTTCTCTGACCGTTTTCCTGATGTGCGAATGCGATTCTCTGTGTCTGCCGTTCATTCCTTTTATTCTTTCCGGAAATTTATTTTGCTTCAAAACTGTCTTCGAATGACTGCGTCTCCTTGTTTTCCTGCTGCGGAGCAAGCGTAATCCTCTTCATTGGCTTGATGTCCTCCTCGGGAGTTTCCTCTTCATCCTGAATCATATCGTTTACGCGGCTCAGTTCCATTGTTATTATTTTTCTGTTCTTGAAAAACTCATCAAGTTCATTGAGTTTGTCCGTGAGGAAATTTCTTACATCGTCAAAAGTTTTCTCGTTCTTCTGCTTTATTATTTCAAGTTCCTGCCGCTTGTTCAGTATCTCGTCTTCAAGGTCCTGCTTTATTTTTCTCGCGTCAAGTTCGGCTTCGTGCGTGATTATTTCGGCGCGCTTCTTCGCGGTCGCGACAATTTCCTCTCCGAGTTCCTGAGAGCGGACAATCGCGCGCTGAAGATTAGCCTCGTTCTCCTTGTATATGTCGATGTCCTGAAGCAGCGATTTTATCTTCTCCGCCTGATTCTTGTTCTCGACGAGGAGTCTTTCGTAGTGCGCGCTTACGGTTTCGAGAAACGCGTCAACCTCATCGGAATCATAACCTCTGAGCGATTTCTTGAAGTCGCGCTTCTTAATGTCTTTTGAAGAAATAATCATTTGAGTTATAATTAAGTTTATAAATAATTTCTGTAACCGAAAATCGCGCTTCCGACCCTTAACATGTTCGCCCCTTCCTCTATTGCAATCCTGTAATCGGACGTCATTCCCATCGAAAGAAAATCGAATCCTTCATGCGAAGGTTTCAGCGCGTCGAAAAGTTTTTTCAAAACCCTGAAATTATCCCTGATTACATTCTCATCGTCCGTAAACATTCCTATCGTCATCAGTCCGCGCAGGCGGATGTTCTTCAGCATCGAAATGCCGCGGCACAACTGTTCGGCGTCCGAAGGCTCGACTCCCGATTTTTGATCCTCTCCGCTCGTATTAACCTGCACGAGAACGTCAATGACGCGCCCGTGCTTCCGCGCCTGTTCGTCTATAACCTCCGCGAGTTTGAGGCTGTCAACCGAATGAATGAGTTCTACAAAATCAGCGATATATTTCACCTTGTTCGTTTGTAAATGACCGACAAGATGCCAGTGAATATCCTCATCCTTAAGAGCATCGCGTTTATCGCGGAGTTCCTGAACCTTGTTTTCGCCGAAATAAACCTGACCCAAATCCCGCACCGCCTTTATCTGCCCGGGCGGAAAAGTCTTGCTGACCGCGATAAGTTTTATTTCGTCGAAATTTCTCCCGTTTTCGCCGCAAATTTGCCTTATATCGTTAATCAGAGAGTCGTAATTCTCCTTTAAATAAGAATATTCCATCTGCGAAAATTATGTTTATTTTCCTATAATATCAATTTAGAACGCTTTGCCATACGGTTTTCACGGTGATTAATGCCCGCTGTTTCCACATTTTCTGTTTTTATATAAATTTATATATTGCAATTGTAATGAACTCCGGGGGTAATTTATTAAGAACATCAAAAATATCTGCTTCATATTAATTGCTGTCTGCTTATTTGCTTACCTTTATTCCTGTGACTCCAAAAGCGGCTCTGTCGTTAGCCCGCCCGTAATTCACGACACTAACATTTACGGGAACGGAAACGGTAAAATCACATTTTACAGAACGGAACAGATTAGCGGTAAGGTCACAATCAGTATTTCCGGAAGCACACTCACCGATTCTCTGGTATGGCAGCAGATTCCTTCGTGTGATACAATCGCGGCTGTTTCAAAAATCCTGCCCGCGGGAAATTACACGTCAAGAATTGAAGGCGCGTCATTCCTTTGCAATTATAACATCAAGGTTGAAGAGAGAATCTGCAAACTTATAAATTATACGGGCTGCGCAAACGGTTATGTCGGCTGCTATCCTCTCGACGGAACGTGGCTGCGGACCGACGACGGTCCCTGTCCAAACTGCAAGGGATTAAAAGTGCAGTTCTCGGACGGATTCGGTGAAGTCATTTACACTCCGCCGGGATGCAGGTTTCCCCTTTCCGATATTAAATGGAAGGACTTTAATCTTAGCCTGTGCACGGTTTACGACATCGCGCGCGATGATTACGGAGGTTCGCCCGAATACCAGAAAGCGGACGTGGAATTTTTCAGCAAGGATTCTATGCTGATAAAAGGACCGTCGGGTAACATACCTTATTCAAGAATATCTTACAAGAATGTTAAGAAGCATAAAAATATTATCGGCTCTCCTGTTGATAACGGTGTTCGCACTACAGGGCTGCCAACTGGAAGATGAAACGATTGAACTTCCCGTTATCGAGGACCCCGGAACCGGCATCTGGTATGTCGGGAAATTATCCACCGCGGGAGACGCGCGCTTCGTCAGGGGATACACGATTAACAAGACGCAGTATGCATTTATCGCGGCGGGCAACGGCGGATTCAGCATTGCAAACGTTACGGACGGCGCGGCGCCGGGCCTTACGGCAAATTATTCTACGGGAGGATTTGTAACCGAAATATTCGTTGACTCTGTAAACGGAAGGCACTTCGCTTTCCTATCCGACAGCGACAAGGGTCTGCTGGTTTTCGACGTTTCAACTCCGCAGACTCCTTTGTTTATTGATTTGGTTTCTTATCAGAACTTAATGTCAGTAAACAGGAAGGACAGTATTTTGTATGCAGCAACGGCAAACGGCTTAAAAATGCTGAACATAAACCAACTGCCCGATACTCTTACGGAAGCAGGCTCTTACACTCCCGCGGATAACATAAATCATATAGAGGTATCGGGAAATTTGTGCTGTCTCGTCGAAAGTACGGCAGGTCTTGAATTTATTAACATAACAAATCCTTCATCGCCGGTTTTTTATTCGACGTTCAGAACTCCGGGTTCCTGTCTCGATATAAAGATTGCCGGTAATCTGGCATACGTCGCTGACGGTAATTCCGGCATCAGCGTAATAAGCGTATCGAATCCCGCGCAGCCGTATTTCGTTCGGACAGTAAACACGGAAACCGACGTCAGAAAACTTGACTATTCGCCTAACTTCCTGTTCGCCGCGGAGAATACGGACGGTGCGGAAGTCTATAACCTGTTCGACACCTCAAAACCAGAATTCATTGGTTATTACGAACCGGAAGGCGTTGCATACTCTGTTCATTTTTATAAAGCGAAAATTTTACTGGCAAACGGAACCAACGGCCTTCTAATCCTCCGGTTCTGATAAAAATCCTATTGCAGGGAAACCTTCGCTTTTAAGCGTTTTTATAACCGTATACGGCATTAACTTTAAAAATGCACCTGCTATCGTATGTATCCGTAAAAATATGGTTTTATTGTTTGCTTTTTACTTTTCAAAAAAGTATTTTTCCTTGATTAAACTCTGTGTTTAAACAGAAATACTATATCTCATAACAGGGTAATTTAATATCTCTTTGAAGTATTAGCATATTTAAAGGATAATTTTAAAATATTCATCCATCATAATGAAAAGCGCGACAAGTTTAATGCTGTTATTATGTGCATTTGCACTCTTAACACTCCTCCCGGAGAGATTTGCTTATTCACAGGATACCTCCTCGAGCGAATACCTTAAAGAAGGACTTAAAGTCGGTGTCGTAAAAAATTCGAGTCTCGTTAAGGTAGAAATCAGGGGTAAATCGGAAGTTCTCAACCTCAAGGAATTATATTCCTATCTCGGTATCAACAAACTTGACAGAACATACCGCTCAATTGCCTCTCTCGAAAAAATGAAGGTGCAGGGAAGCACCGTTTCAATCGACGGAGACGCGATGCTCGCTGTAATATCGGGAAACGACGGTATTATTATTCTAATCGTTGACGCTAACGAGCCCAAGAATTTCACGTACACTGCGCTCAAGCAGAGAATTGTCAGGAAAGGCGACACCAAGAACCTCTATCACTCGCAGGAAGAAGGAATTCAAAGACCCGACCTCGTGACGATTTCAAGCAGCGGCATCGCCTGGGTTAGTTACGGCGACGGAGGGATGTACAACCTGAATTTTGTTCCTCTCGTAACCCCGAAACACATTACCACGACGTTTGAAGGAAGCGCGTCGACTACCGAATGGGACATAAAGGTTCAGGAAGGCGACATAAGCGTTGTTGACGGAAGCAAGATTCTCCTGAAAGCCAGCGTTTACAACGGTTTCAGCGATGATGCCGACAACCTGAAATCCCTCGTTAAATGGGGCGGCAAAGCAAGAAACGTCAGCGATTTCACTTTCAATATTATCGAAGACACAAGAAGCATGGCGGGGAATGACGTGCTTCTCGAATTCGGCGAAAATGATTTCACCAAAATGTTCGGCTCCTCCGCGAAAACGACTTCCTGGGAAAGCGTTGAAATCGTGAAGCCCCTGAGCAACATCACGAGAAACAACGTTTCGTATATTCCTCACGTCGTTTTGACAAGAAACGGTATCGGCGTGGTTGAAGTGCCGACCGAGGGTGACGACGTACGATTCTATCACCTCGGAGGAAAACCTTACGACCCGAACGAAAAGGACAATCCGAAAATTTTTAAGCCTGCTTTCTCAATCAATACATTCGGCACGCTGTTCGGATATATAGAAGTCACGGGCTCGGATAATTCGGTGCAGCAACTTGCATTGTTTTCTCCGTCATTCAGATTCGGAATAAAGGTTGAATTGAGTTTCTCCGTCAAGAAGGATTTCTCGGTCTTCGCCACGACGAACTACCTTAACCTTAAAGAAGGCGACGGAAACGTCAGAGCGATGCTCGGTATAAGCAATCTTCAGATGAACTGATTTTTTCTTTATAGAAATTTAAAAGAGAAGTCCTTCGCGGGACTTCTCTTTTTTATAAGTAATGTTCTGCAAATTATGCGTACGCCGAATCAGCGCTTTATGTACGTGCAGACTTTCGCGGGAGATTCCTCTTCCGAATATACTTCAAAACCCTTACTTACAAGCATGTCTATAAGCGGCGCGGGCGTGAACGGCGTGACGAGAAGATATACCTCATTTGCTGACATTCCGGACGACTCCTTGACCACCTTGTTTACGGGGTGAACACCCGATTCAAGGTCCTCGCGCGCGTCGTATTCGAATTTAATATTTTCCGGAGACGCCCATTCGGGTTTTTTCCGTTCCGGGGATTTCCCGCCTCCGGGTTCCGTATTCCCCTGCCCGACGGCTGAACGCAGTTCGTTTATCAGTACCGAAAGACTCACCCGCCCGACGACGGATGCCTGCTTAAGTGTTGTGACCTTCGTTATTGTCTTTCTCAATACGGGATTCTTTAGTTTTTCGAAAACCGGCGCTATCTGAATCAGTTTGTCTTCAAGTTGCGGATAAGCCTTGAGCAAATCATGAATCTTCACGTCGGGAGTTATGAGCAGATTAGTTGTCATAAGTAAGAAGCCTCCTTTCACCTTCAATGTTTCTGTATTCGTTTATGTCGTGCGTTATTTCCGCGGTCCCGAGATATTCTCCGTTCGCGCCCCTGACGGCGTAATAGGCGATGTGAACGTACATCCCCTTGAAGTTAATCCAGAACTTGGCAGAGTCCTGCCTGCCCGATTTGAAATCATCGATGATTTTATCAACGATGTGAACGCTTGACGGAGGATGGCAGTACTGAACCTGCCTTCCGAGTATGGCTTTGCTGCGCTCGAAAATTCTCTTGTTTCCGTGCGAGAAGAACTTCACTTTGTCGTCCTTATCTACAAATGTGATGTCAACGGGAATCGAATTCAAAAGCGCTTCGAGTTCCTCGTTTGAAAACGAGCCTGTCGGGAGTTTTATCCTTCCGTTATCCTGACTGCTCTCCGTGGCTATCGTTATTCCTTCGGGAACCCAGTTCTTAACGGGTGCGTAAAGACAGTAACCGGCTTCTTCGCACTGCTTGTTTATCTCGTGCCACTCGATGTCCGTAAACCTGTCCAGACACATCGGCAGAAGAATCTTTTCTTCCTTCACTATCATTTCTTCAATCGCGTCCGCCGCAGGCGAGAACATCATGTCGGCATATCCTCTCAGCACTTCAGCGTCCGTCCCGCCCTTTTCGGAAAGCAGGCTGAGAGATGATTTCAGGAAACCCCTGACTTCGTCGTCCTTTCCCCACATTACGGTCGAAGGACCCGTCACTCCGTATTTTTCAAGGAACGGAAATATTATGTTTTCTTTTTTTATGTAGTGCTTTTCGATGTCGGTGAGACTGTTGAAAATCATCCTGAAATTCATCAACTCTTCTTTTGCGTTTATCGTCCCGGGGCTGAATTTCAGTTTGATGAAAATATTTCTCAGTTTGGCAATCTCCGCTTCAAGCGCTCTGTTTTCCATCCTTAATGTATGCACGGGATGACCTTCGGGGACTTCCTTCATCATCGTTAGGTCAACGTTGTCTTTTATCGCTTCCGAATGCAAATCGCAGTATTTCTGTATTTCCTGAGGCGGCAGTCCTTCGTTTATGAGTTCCTGCTCCGCCTGCACCACTTCACCGTAAGGAACGCTTCCGAGCATAACCTCGAGTTCACGCTTCACGTCCTCAATTGTGGAATCTTCGTGGAGTTTCAGCAGAAGTTTCTTTAATTTCTGAATCCTTTCGGCGCTGTTGTTTATTAATTCGCTCATGTTGTAATTTTATTTTTTATTCAGACTATTTTGTCCTATTACAACAACACGAAATAGTTCATTTTGGTTTCAACCGCGGGTCAGAAAAACGAGATGAACAGAAGTACGTTCAGGTAAGCGATTACTGCTCCGATAACAAGCAGTGTGATTTTAGTATAAATCTTATTCGAATACTTTCCCATAACTTTCTTCGACGATGTAAGGTATATCTGAAGGAATATCGTAAACGGCAGTTGTATGCTCAGTATCATCTGCGATATGATCAGCCCCTGAAAAGGGTTCGTTATGAACAGAATTATTATCAGCGCCGCTATGAGGGATATGCCTACGCCGAGCCTCGAGTGATTGTCCTTTATATCGTACGGCTCGCCGAACATCCCCGAAAGTATCGAGCCGCCCGCCATTCCGGACGTTATGCTCGAAGCGAATCCCGCGAATAGCAGTGCGACGGCGAATATGACCGACGCGTAACTTCCGAGCAGCGGTTCAAGAAGCGACTTCGCCTGCGGAAGTTCCGAAACGGGAATGCCCGACTTGAAGAAAGTCGCTGCCGCGAGAATTATCATCGCGCTGTTTATCGCCCAGCCTACGAGCATCGAAAAGAATGTGTCAAAGAACTCGTAATCCAACTGCTTCTTGATTACTTTTTCGTCCTGCAGGTTCCACTGCCTGCTCTGTATGATTTCCGAATGAAGAAAAAGATTGTGAGGCATCACTACCGCGCCGAGCACGCTCATTATAATCAGGATAGAGCCTTCGGGTATTCCCGGAGTTACCCATCCCGCCGCCGCCTGCCCCCAGTTGACGTCCGCAATGAACATTTCATAAATAAACGATAGTCCGATAATCGAAACGAAACCGATGATGTATTTTTCTATCCGCCTGTAGGAATTCGTGTAAAGCAGTACGCCTACAATAACTACAACGAGAACCGCGCCGATTTTAAGCGGCACGTGAAAAAGCATTTCAATCGCGATTGCGGCTCCGAGTACTTCCGCGAGCGACGTCGAGATTGAAGCAAGAACAGCGAGCGAGAGAATGAACCTCGAAACATATTTCGGCGTGTACAGCGTAGCCGCCTCGGAAAGGCACAGCCCCGTCGCGATTCCGAGGTGCGCGACGTTGTGCTGTAGTATTATTAGCATTAGGGTCGAAAGCGTTACCATCCAGAGAAGAACATAGCCGTATTCCGAACCGGCGGCGATGTTCGATGCCCAGTTCCCCGGGTCGATGAACCCGACTGTAACGAGAAGCCCGGGACCGATGTACTTGAAAATTTCAAGTCCGCCGAGAACGGGCTTGTGCTCTTTCCTGTTCCTTAAATCCTTTATGAAATTTTTAACTGCCGACAGCACTTTCTCGATTCTCCTCTTTAACGTATTTTAGCATCCACAGTCCAAGTATGAAAAAGACCGTGATTGAAAAAATCGCGATTTTCTGCGAGCCTGTCAACCAAGAAACGAGTCCGAACGTAAGCGGACCGATTAGCGTCGATGTTTTTTCGAACAGCGCGTAGAACCCGAACATTTCGGTCTTGATTTCAAATGGCGCGAGTTCCGTCATCAGCGCTCTCGAAAGGCTTTGCGTGGAGCCGAGAAACGTTCCCGCGAACCCGCCCGCGATGAAGAAGTAATGAATTTTCGCTCCGCCGATTTCCAGATAAGACGTCTCGTTAACGAAGAAGAATATGAACACGAGAATAACTATCCAGAAAAGTATGTTCACGGCAATCGAGCGCTTTATGCCGAGCGTGTTTCCGATTCTCGCGAATATGAGCGAACCCGCCATCGCCGTTAACTGAACTGTTATGAAAAATACCGCGAGTTCAACGGTGCCGAAGTTCAGTGTCTTCACGGCGTATATTCCCGAGAAGAAAATTATAGTGTTGACCGAGTCAATATAAAGGAAGTACGATACAAGAAAATTTCTCAGGTTCCTGTATTTACTGACGTGTCTGAGCGTGTCAGCGACTTTTTTAAACCCGTATGAGAAATAATTAATTTTTCCGGCGTCGCGCGCGGTCTTTTTCTCTTTCAGAAAAATGAAAGCCGGAACGCTGAACACGGCGTAGAACAAAGCGGTCAGCGCGAACAGAAGCGGGTAATTGTCCTTGAGCGGAAAAACCATCAGCACCGATACGAGAGAGCCCGCGTAACCGACCGCGTAGCCGAGAGACGAGACTTTATTGTAATCCTTCTCTTCGGCAATATCGGAGATAAATGCGTCATAAAAAGTCAGAGACGTCTGAAATCCGATGTTCGAGACTATGAAGAGAATCAAACCGAAGAGCACTGTCCCCTGACCCGTAAAATACATCAGACCGGTCGGAACGACGCAGAGAAGCGTGAAAAGAAAGAGAAAAAGTTTCTTGTTGGATGTCCTGTCGGCAAGCGCGCCGCAGACGGGATTGAGCACCGCTGAAATTATCATCGAGATATTAATGCCGAGCGACCAGTAAAAATCCCCTACGGGCTGTTTGGCGCATATGACGTCCGTGAAGAACACGGCGAAAACGAAAGCGACTATAATTACGGCGTAAGAGGAGTTTGCAAAATCATAGAGTGTCCAGACGAATACCTGCGATTTATTCTTCATCGGCTTTTTTCTTATAATCCAACAAGCCCCTGCCTTTTTTATTTAGTTTGTTTTCTTTCCTGAGGTTGTTCAGCACCGCGTCGAGAACGCCGTTAACGAACGTGGGGCTTTTATCGGAGCAGTAAATTTTCGCGAGTTCAATTGCCTCGTTAATCGATACCTTGGGCGGAATTTCGGGAAAGTATAGAATCTCCGCTATTGCGAGACGGAGAATTATTTTATCGAGAATCGCTACGCGGTCGTACTCCCAGTTCCTGATACGCTCCGTTATCATCGCGTCTATCAGGCGCTGGTTCTTGAGAACTGCATCGATAAGTTCGGACGCGAAATTATATTTTTCCAAATCGGTAATCTCGGCCAGTAAATCCTTCTTAACCTTGTCTATGTGGTCCTTTGCAATCTGGTAAGCATAGAGGACCTCCAATGCTTTAATCCTTACAAATCTTCGTTTTGATGCCATTTAAAAAGAACTGATTATTTATTACAAATATAGTTATCCTAAACCAAAAAGCCAAAACACAATAAGAGCAAAAGACTCCTTAATGCAGAAATTGACGTTGCTTTCCGCCGAAAGCGGCGTGTCGGAAGCGAACGTGTCAACGTTCATCAGGTTGAACCTGCATATTTCGGACGCGCGGAGAAGATGAAAATTATCCGACACTAAAATAATCCGCCCGAAATTCATTCTCTTGTAATACCTGTCGCGCACGAAAAGAATCTGCTCGATTGTTGAATTTGATTTCGCTTCGACGTAAAGATTTCTCGGCTCGACGCCGAATTTCATCAGTTCGTTCTTCGATACTTCGGCTTCCGTGAGTTCGTTTGGCGAGCCGCCGCCCGTGAGAATCAGTTTCGGCGCGTACTTCTGCTGATAAATTTCAAATCCCTTGTTGATGCGCTCTCTGAGTACCGGCGAAGGCCTGTTGCCTCCCCAGACCGCCGCGCCGAGAATCACACCCGCGTCCGATTTCCTGCTCCCCTGCTTGTATAGTCCCGAATCGTCCTTGTACGTGTAAACGAAATAAAAAGTCGCCGCGAATACAAGAACGAGAAGAAGCACGACGT
>CAZOQR010000002.1:0-34652 GCA_964581915.1 uncultured Ignavibacteriaceae bacterium
GTTTCCTGATACGGCGGTCCGACAAGTTTCACGTCGAACTTGTGGCAGGCGACGCACTTCTCGTTAAAGATTTTCTCTCCGTCCGCTCCCGAAACCTGAACTATCATTCCCTCCTTTTCCTTCGCTAACTCCTCCGCTTTCGAATTCAATGCGAGATACTGTTCCTTCATCGCGTTCTTAAATGTTAACTGGTCCTTTACAATCGTGAAAGTGAAAAGCACGAATATGAGAAAGAATACAGCACCGCTCAGATTCGTTTCAGAACTCTTGAAAATTTGATACAGCATTGCCGCTATTAAGAGCAAAGCGAGAAGCGAAAATCCCGCGAACGCGTAAACACCCGACGAGGCGTTGTACGGCTTCAGGAACAGCGTGCCGGCGAATATGAAAAGCGGCTGAATCAGCGTCCCTGCGAACGCCGTGATAACGGCGTATTTCTTTATCTCCGCCGCATAATCAATATTTCCGGGTCTCACACCGCCCTGCCATACGAAGAAGAAATACAGTATGGCGCCGCCTGTCACCATTGCTGAAGAAGAAAGAAAATAAAAGTAATTAACCCAGACGGGCGCGGATACGAACAGTTTCAAAATGTTGTCAACCGAATTCCAAACCCCCGGCTTCGATGCAATTGTAATTCCGCTTATGAACAGAAACATAGCCGTAAGAAGAAGCGATATTCCCCAGTTGCCGTAACGCGTACCCATATAAACAACCCTGTCCTCGAATACCCTGACTTCGTCGGGAACGCTCCCGCTCTTCAGAGAATTAATCACGTTCTCAAGATGAAAAGCGCTCTTGTAATTGTAAATGAAAACGTAACTCACTATGTACAGCAGCAGAGCGAGAGTCAGCAAACTTACCGTTATTACCTTTGCCCCGTAAAGCAATTGTGCATACACGAGAACAATAGTAATCATCGGCAGCACGCCGAGAGCGAATCCAGCCGCCTTGCCGGCAGTCAGTTTGTCAATTACGTCCTTCGCCATCAATATGTACAGAGGATTCTTCGTCTTCTTCCCCCTTTTGTTGAAATAAACTGAAAATACGGAAGCGCCGAGAGTAATTCCTGCAAATGGCAGGAACGTTAGCAGAGATATTATCTGCATGACCGTCAGAAGCCCTATGTGCTCCGATGAAGGAGGAATAACTAACTGTTCAAAAATATTCATAAAATTGAAAATAATTTATCTGCCGAAAGTATTGTGATTAAGAGTAACGTGTATAAATTTATCGCCATGAAAGTTCCGACGATTTCTTTTCTTTTCAGTTCAATGCTTGCCAGAAACCTGTACGAGCCGTACAGCATCGCCGCCGAAAAAGCCCAGAGAATAATTTTTGATGCCGTGAAATGACCTATTCCCGCTAAAGGCATCGATGCGGCAATTAGCACGGTCGCCGCAAGAAGTAAGAAAGTTATCTTTCTAATGAAATCCGTCGAATATATATCCGTCAAAACCGGGAAACCACCATTCTTGTAATCTTCTCCGTAAAGAAGAAGCAAAAGCCAGAAGTGCGGTATCTGCCACACAAAGAAATATGCCGCCACCATAATTATCCTGCCGTCAAGCGGGCTCCCGCCTGCCGCCAGCCATCCCGCAGCGGGCGGCAAAGCGCCTACGAGCGATCCGGGTATGATGGCGAGCGCCGTCTTCTTTTTCAGCGGTGTGTAAACCGCGTTGTACCAGAAGAATGTTACGAGTCCTGTGATATAAGCGGACAGGTTTGTTTTAAGAATCAGAACTGCCGAACCCGTCGCGAAAAGCAGAACCGTTATTATCAGCGCGGAGTGTTTTGAAATTCTGCCCGACGGTATCGGTCTGTCAGAAGTTCTTTTCATTAGCAGGTCCGTGCCGCTTTCCTGATACTGATTTAATGCCGCGGAACTGCACGCTAAAAGAAATATACCCGCCGAAGAATAAATGAACTCTAATCCCGGCGTCTGCGACGCGAGAAAATACCCGAGCGCGGTCGTAAATGAAACGAGAACCGTTATCTTGATTTTCACGAGTTCAAGAACGGCGTTTATTCGCGACGCGAATGTACCCGCTTTCAGGGCATCCGTCGTTAACGCGTCATATTTTCCGGCGTTCTTCAATTTTTATTTCGTCTTAAGAGAATCCTGTTTTATGTTTAATGTGTCTTTTGCTTTTGTCGTATCCGTTATCTGCGATATCTTCGCGCTCGTAAGCCACGAATCGAATCTTTCCTGCGGCAGAGCGACTACGAGCGACAGCATGTAAGCGTGGCTCAGCCCGCAGTACTCGGCGCATTCAACGTTGTATCTTCCTTCCTCCTTCGGCTCAAACCACATGTAGTTTTTTCTTCCGGGTATGACGTCCTCCTTAACCCTGAATGCGGGCACGTAGAAACTGTGATTGACGTCGGCGGAATTCAGTTCGAGTTTAATTGATTTCCCGACGGGAACGTATAATGTGTCCGCCTTAACTCCGTTTTCATATTCGTAACTCCACGCCCACATCCTTCCCGTTACCTTTACGTTCATCGCGTCCGCGGGAGCGTTTCTCATCATCTTGAAACCGGAATATCCGAAATAAAACATTACAAGAACGAGAACAACGGGTATCGCCGTCCATAATATCTCAAGAGTAGTGTTGCCCGTAATGTCCGTCGCTACAGGATTTCGCTTCCTGCTGTATCTGTACATAAAATAAAACATCGCCGCCGATATCAGTCCGAGCAATAAGAAAGATATCCCGACAATGATTATGAACGTCAAATCCGTTTGCCTGACAATGTCTAATTTCATTTTAATGGAAATCTATAAGTTAAATCAAAAAATGTTAAAACTATTACTACCAGAAAAACCGCTATGCACACGAAAATAAACACCCTGAACACGGGCGAATCGGTTTTTACGTGCATGAAATAATTCGTTACTAAAAGCGATTTTATAATCGCTATGGCGAGCGCCGTTATTACGGTCAGCCCCGCCAGGTTAAACCCTGCCAGCGCTACCGTTATAGTCGTAAGCCCTACTAACCCCGCCCAGACGAGTATGTACAATCCGTATCCCGGATGCTGCTGCGTATGTGTGTTTTCGCTCATCGTATTTTCATTAATGAATTAAATAGAACAGCGGAAATAAAAATATCCAGATTATGTCCACGAGATGCCAGTATAATCCCGCGTTTTCAAGTTTCTGGTGATTGTCATAAGTAAGTTTCCCCTTAAGTATGAAGACAACCATGAACCCGATAAATACGAGACCGACTATGACGTGAAGAGCGTGAAGCCCGGTCATCACGTAATACAGCCCGTAGAATATTACTTCACCGTCCGAAAGGTTCGCCATCTCCGGTCCCTTCGGATATATGCCGTGCCCGATTTTCGTGCTCCACTCGAAATACTTGTTAACGAGAAATGCTCCCCCCGCGACTATCGTGAACAGAAGCAGATACACGCTGAAACGTGTCTGCTTTCTTTGAAGCGCCGCGATTGAAAGCGCGACAGTTAGACTGCTCGTGAGAAGCAGTATCGTGTTCACGGAGCCTATGAGCGTATCAAGATGCATTGCCGCTACCCTGAAATTATCCGCGTACATGTACCTGTATGACGCGTACAGTATGAACATCCCGCCGAACAGGAGCAGTTCGGTAAGAAGAAAGAGCCACATCCCCATCTTCGAGCCGATGTCGTCCCTGTGGGCGTGTCCTTGATTTATCGTTGCTTCGTTATTCATATCAATGACTTTTCTCGGGTTTAATTAAATTGTCTCTGTAATACGGCCCGTGTTCTACCACGGGTATTTCTTCGAAATTCTCAAGCGTCGGTGGCGTGTCAACCTGCCACTCGAGTGTCGTGCCTCCCCACGGATTCTTCTCCGAAATTCTTTCCTTCTTTAGTAGAGCGCGCACGAGATTAATTATTAGTATTAAGATTCCCGCGATTAGTATCCAGGAACCGACTGTCGATATTATGTGATAAATTTTATACTCGGGCAGATAATCGTAATACCTTCTCGGCATCCCGAGATATCCCATTATGAACATAGGAAAATAAAGCGTGTTGAACCCGACAACAAAAAGAAGCAGTCCGAATTTTGCCGCCCCCTCACTGTACATCTTTCCGAACATCTTCGGAAACCAGTAATGAAGCCCTCCGAAAAAGAGAAGCCCCATTCCTCCGAACATCACGTAATGGAAATGAGCCACGACGAAGTATGTGTCCGTCAGGTGTATGTCCGTGTTCAGCGAGCCGAGAACGAGTCCGGTAAGTCCGCCGATTGAAAACACTATTATGAACGCTACTACAAACAGGAACGGCGCTCTTGCTTCTATCGACCCCTTGTACATCGTCGCTACCCAGTTGAATACTTTAACGCCGCTCGGTATCGCGACTATGAACGTAAGAAAAGAAAATATCGCGCGGGATGTGTCGCTTATCCCGGTCGAGAACATGTGATGTCCCCATACGAGATATCCGATGAATGCTATCGCCAGAGACGACATCGCTATCGGTCCGTAACCGAATATGTCCTTCTTTGAAAACGTCGGAATTATTTCCGACACAAGACCCATCGCGGGAAGCACCATTATATATACAGCGGGATGAGAATAAATCCAGAATAAATGCTGGTACAGAAGCGGGTCTCCTCCGAGCGCGGGATCAAAAATTCCCACACCGAACATTCTTTCCGCCATTATAAGCACGAGTGTAATTCCCAGTATCGGAGTCGCCAGCAGTTGTATCCACGAAGTCGAGTATAGCCCCCAAACGAATAAGGGCATCTTGAACCACGACATTCCCGGACACCTCATCCTGTGTATCGTGACTATGAAATTAAGCCCCGTCAGGATAGAAGAAAATCCGATTACGAATGCGGCGAACACCGCTAACGTAACGTTCGACTGAGTCCTTAAACTGTATGGCACATAGAACGTCCAGCCCGTATCTATCGGTCCGCCGCCTGCGAACAAGGATAATATCACGAGGAATGCGCCGAATATGTAAAAATACCAGGAGAGAAGATTCAGACGCGGAAACGCCACGTCCTTCGCCCCGAGCATTATTGGAAGAAAGAAATTTCCGAATACAACGGGTATTCCGGGAATTATAAATAGAAATATCATTATTACGCCGTGAAGCGTGAAGAGCGCGTTGTATGTCTGCGGACTTACTATCGTCTTTCCCGTCGAGAGCATCTCCAGCCTCATAAGAAACCCGATTGTCATCGCGACGAGAAAGAACACTATCAGCGATACCAGATATAGTATCGCTATTCTTTTGTGGTCCGTCGACAACAGCCAGCCGAGCAGCCCTTTGTGCTTTCCCTTGTATTCAAGGTATGAAACGTGATCCATTTAATATATTAATTTTTCTTTTTTCTGATTATGAGCACGGTGACGAATACTCCTAACAATATTAGTATCCCGCCGCCCGCTACACGTGTGACGTCAAGCACGTACTTCTTTCCCTCCGGGTCGTAACTGTAGCAAAGGCTCACTACTTTTGATATCGTCGTCCCGACCTTTCCTTCCGACGCTTCCATTATACCGAGTTTCAAATCAAGAGGGAGGAAACTCGTTCCGTAAAGATATCTTGTGATTTTTCCCTCGGGCGAGAGCAGCGTCAATACCCCCGAATGAACGTATTCATTGTCCTTCTTGAAATACCTGAAACCTACCGCGTCCGTAAGTTTTGCTATGGTCGCGCTGTCGGCGGTCAGAAACCGCCAGTCCCCGTCCTGCAGTTTCCTGCGCTTCAGAAGTTCAAAATAATTCTTCTTTTTCTCCGCGGCGGTGGTGTATGTTTCCGTCGGATCGAAACTCACCGTTATTAGTTCGTAGTCTTTCCCCGGAATTAGGTCCGTCAGGTCAACTGTCTTTGTTAGTCCCGTAAGCAGCGGACTGCATATTCCGGGACACCTGTAATAAACAAGCGAAAGAACGATGGGCTTGCCCCCCGCTAATTCACCTAAAGTAACGGACTTGCCTGTCTCGTCTGTCAGCGTTATGTTCAGCGGAACAATCTGTCCGTATTTCTCGTCCACCCCTACGGGCGATATCTTGTCTTCGGCGTTTGCGTTGACGCAAAATGCCAAAGCAATTAATGCTATATAAAATACTTTTTTCAATTTATTATTGTTAAAACATTCCTTTTAAGTACTGGAATAAAATGCTCCATTCTTCGGTTGTGACGGATGATAACTGGCTCCCGAATCCTTTTGACGACGGATTCAAAGACACAAATTTAACAAAGGCGGATTCATTTTCATTCCACTTCGTGTATGATGCCAGAGCGTTGACCGATCGTCCTATGTCTCCGCTTATTCTTCTGAAAATTTCCGCGCCTTTTGAATTTCTGTCGCTCTTTATTGAATTTATTATGCTCTCCGTTTTCGCGTTCTGCTGCGTTCTCTCTTCGAGCATCAGTTCTGTCGCGGTTTTCACTGGTATCTGCGAAGGGAGTTTCATTCCTTTCGAAAGGCTGTACGCGTTATCAACATCGCTGATTTCCTTTCTGTCTATCGAGGGAAAATCATTCCTGAAAGTCCGTATGTATAAAATCAGATTGATTCTTTCTTCGGGAAGCAGGTTGCTGTACGACGCCATTCCCCTGCTCGTGATTCCTTCCTGCAGAGTCTTGTACATTTTTGAAAATTCCTGTCCGTTCGTCCACCCCTTCGGGTCGTGGAAATTTCTCGGCGGAGGATTCATCGTCTTTCCCGCGGGTCCGTCGCCCTTGCCTTCGTTGCCGTGGCAACTCGCGCAGTTCGTCTCGTACAGTTTCTTACCCGCCTCTGTTTTCTCGGCGGAAACGACTACCGCCGAGACAAGGTCGAGCGGCGGTGTAACGCTTCCCTTGACTACAGGCAAATCGGCAACAGGCTTGCTAGTATCGCCCGTTAAAGAAGGCGGTATAAGACTGTTTTTTGAAAACGTCTCGAGATTTCCAAGATAAAGATAGCCCGTTATCACTATTATTACTATTATTCCAACATAAAACAAACCGAAAAATCCGAGAGCGATTTTCTTCTTATCGTTTATTTCAAGATTTATGTTGTCGTTTTGACCTATCATATAAAAAATGATTTAAAATTATAAATGAAAATCCAGCCCGCGCTGAAGTTTTGGATCGCCGACAGCCACGAGGTTGTGCCTTTTCGTCTGATAGTAAAATGCAAGTATCACGATTCCGACCACAAACAGCGGAAAACCGAGTTCGTAAAAACTGAATACCACCGTCTTGCTGTACGTCGGCATTATGAGCCAGTATAAATCAAAGAAATGCGCTATCAGTATGAATATCGAAATCTGCTTGAGCCTTTTCGGGTCCGACTTCGACGGCTGAGATAAAAGCCCCGCGTACGGAATAACGAATCTCACGAAAATTAGAATTATGGATATGTACTTCCAGCCGCCTTCCCACCTCATCACGAACCAGATTGATTCTTCCGGGATGTTCGCGTACCAGATTAGAAGAAACTGACTGAACGCGATGTACGCCCAGAAGTTTGTTATCGCGAACATAAGCGCGCCGAGAGAATAATAATGGTCCTTGTTTACTCCGGGAATAAGATATCCCGCTTCGTTGAGTGATACGGAAGCGTATGTTGTAGCCGCGAGTCCCGCCAGCAGCGTCGCCGATATGTAATAAACTCCGAATATCGTCGAATACCAGTGCGGCTCAAGACTCATTATCCAGTCGATTGCGAGAAGCGTAAGACCTATTCCCGCCACAGGCATGAATGCCGCGGATAATTTGACGTTCGTTCTCGTCAGTCCCTGCTCTTTCGATTCGTCCTGCTTTCTCGAGTTGCGAGTGAATAATGTGTAGAAAACGTATAGAACCAGAATTACGCCTATCGTTCTTCCTATGAAAAATGGAATGTTAAGGTACGGCGATTTGCCCGAAAGAAGTTTGTCCGCGGAAACAACCTCGGGATGCGTCCAGTGAAAAAGCATTCCGAGCATCAGGAACAACGGTATCGCGAATACGAGAACGAGAGGAAGTGACGAAGCGATGAACTCGCTTACCCTCCTGAAAGGCACGCTCCACACCGCTCCCGATATGTATTCAAGCGCGACAAGAGCAAGCGCGCCGATCGCTATGCTCGCGAAGAACGTAAGCCCTATTATGTTGTTGAACGCTTCGCGCCTGGGGTCAAGTATGTAAGAAACCGCAATCAGCAGCAGCCCTATTCCCGCGAACAGGAATCCTGCATTCTTAACTTTATCGGGTAATTCCCTTTTTTGATATTCCATTATGAACCTTCGTTATTTTTTCGTTTCTAAATCTGTGTCTTTCGCGTTAAGCGAGCGCTGAAGAACTCTGATATAATGAATTATCGCCCACCTGTCGTCCCGCGTTATCTGCTTGTCGTATGACGGCATAACGTTCTGTCCGTTCGTTATCACGTGATATATGTTGCCGTCCGCCCAGTTCCTCACCTTGTCGCTGTGAAGTGTCGGCGGATTTGGAAATTGTCCGTTCAGCCTGCTGTCTCCCTTGCCGTAATGTCCGTGGCACGGGCTGCAGTACGTATCGTATCTCATTTTCCCCTTATCGATTACTTCCTTCGAGAACGGAAGCGGATTAGAAAGATTCCTCACGACGGAATCAGGCTGCCCCTTGAACTCGTAAGGAGTGAACCCTCTCGCCACTGTTCCTTCAACGGGATTTCTCATACCGAACCCGTCGGTGAACACCGCGCTCTGCGTCTGTGATGATAACCTGTCCTGCTCAGCCATCCACGTGAAAGGCGGCATGTAAAGCAGTTTGTTCAGCGTGAAATACGTTACCCCCGCCGTGACCATCGCGATTACAACGAGAAGCCCGATGAACTTCGGGTCGAACACCCTTATGGGTTTCCTTTCGGGTTCGTAAAACACCTCAATATCCTTCGCTCCTGCGCGTGACAGAAAATCCCTTACCTTGCTTTCGTCGAAAAGCGGATCTATCGAGACAACGTTTAATCCGAACCTGTCCGACGATACGTGCTTCATGTAATTCGTGTCGTGAAGCGGATGGGCGTTGTTCGGAAACTTGAAGAACAATGCTATCATCACCGCTACCGTTCCTACCGCGGCAGAAAGAACTGTCACTTCGAACGTAACGGGCACGAATGCAGGCCACGAAAAGAACGGCTTGCCTCCGATTATTAAAGGATAATCGACCACCGATACCCAGTACATGAACATGAACGCGAACGCCGCCCCCGAAAGTCCGATGAACAGTGTTACCAGTCCGATTAATGACGGCTTTAGTTTCATCGCGCTTTCCATCCCGTGAACCGGATAAGGAGTGTTGACGTCGAACTTCGTGTAACCTTCCTTAACGGCCTCTTCAGCCGCTTGCGTTATGCTGTCGGGCGTATCAAATAGGCCGCCTATTGAATATATTTTTTTATTCATGATGTCCGCCTCCCCTGTGCGACGGCTGCGCTCCGTCAACAACCGCCTTTACCTCGGATATCGATACCGAAGGCATAGTCTTTACGAATATCAGCACGTTCGTGAAAAATAATCCGAAAGAAAACATCAGTATTCCCAAATCGTATATCGTAGGCGTGTACATTCCCCAACTCGATGGAAGAAAGTCTCTCGACAATGAAGTAACTATGATTACAAACCTTTCAAACCACATTCCTATGTTCACTATGATTCCGATTATGAACATCGGAACTATTGCTGTTCTTATTTTCTTTGACCAGAATAACTGCGGCAGTATTACGTTGCAGGAAACCATTATCCAGTAAGCCCAGGCGTAAGGACCGAATGCGCGGTTTATGAACGTGAACGTCTCGAACTGGTTCCCGCTGTACCACGCTATGAAAAACTCCATCGCGTATGCGTATCCGACCATCGTGCCGACAAGTATTATTATCTGGTTCATACGCTCAAGATGCTTTATCGTGATTATGTGCTTCATGTTGAACGCCTGCCTTACGAATATGAGCACGTTCTGCACCATTGCGAATCCCGAAAACACCGCTCCCGCTACGAAGTAGGGCGGAAAAATCGTCGTGTGCCATCCCGGTATTACAGACACGGCAAAGTCGAAACTCACTATCGTGTGAACCGAAAGAACAAGCGGCGTAGCGAAGCCCGCGAGTATCATGTATGTCTTCTCGTAATGCTGCCAGTGTCTCGTCGAGTGTCTCCACCCCAGACTGAATATGGTGTAAACCGTTTTCTTTAGTTTGTTGTCCGTCCTGTCTCTTAATGTCGCGAAATCGGGTATCAGGCCTATGTACCAGAAAACCAGCGATACGGTGAAATACGTCGATACCGCGAACACGTCCCATAATAGCGGAGATGTGAAATTTACCCAGATGTGATTCGCGTTCGGGTAAGGAAAGAGATAACCGTCAAGCCAGGCGCGTCCGGTATGTATGGCGGGAAATATGCCCGCGCACATTACGGCGAAGATTGTCATCGCCTCGGCAAACCTCGCTATGCCCGTTCTCCACCTCTGCCTCAGCAGGAATAGAATCGCCGATATCAGCGTTCCCGCGTGTCCGATACCGACCCAGAAAACGAAGTTGACAATGTCAAAACCCCAGCCTACAGGCTGGTTGTTTCCCCATACTCCGATGCCCTTGTAAAAAGTCCAGACCAGCGCCCCGCCTCCTGCAAGAAGCATCAGCGACGTGATTGTAATCAGTATCTTCCAGACCTTTCCGGGTTTCGTGTCGAGAGGTTTTGACACAACGTCGTCTATCGCTTTCGCCGACGGCTGACCGTCAACGACCGGTAACTCCTTTGTGTAATCAAATGTTCTCACTACGATTTCTTCTCCGGTTTAATATTTCTTAGTTTTGCTATGTATGTAACATTCGGCCTCACGTTTATTTCTTCGAGAACGTGATAACCGAGGTCGTGATTTCTGTGCTTCGCGATTTCCGAATCCTTCTTCGTTAGGTCTCCGAACACTATCGCGTTAGTTGGACACGCTTCCTGACACGCTGTTTTTACTCTGTCTCCGTCGATAGCGCGCCCTTCCTGAGTCGCGTGCTGTCTCTCGTCCATAATCCTCTGAACGCAAAAAGTGCATTTTTCCATTACGCCCCTTGAACGTACCGTAACTTCGGGATTGTGCAGAAGACTCAGTGATTGCTGCTCGTAATATCCGTCCGCGAGGTTATTCCTGAAATTAAAGTAATTGAACCTGCGCACCTTGTAAGGACAGTTGTTCGAGCAGTATCTCGTTCCTACGCACCTGTTGTATGCCATCTGGTTCAGACCGTCGGGGCTGTGATTCGTCGCCGCGACGGGGCATACGTTCTCGCATGGCGCGTTGTCGCAGTGCTGACAGAGCATCGGCTGAAAACTTACTTTCGGGTCGTCTGACTTGCCCGCGTAATACCTGTCTATCCTCAGCCACATCATGTTGCGGTGCTTGCCGACCTGTTCCTTGCCAACAACGGGAATGTTGTTCTCGACGTTGCAAGCCGCCACGCAGTAGTTGCACCCTGTGCACTTGTTAAGGTCAATCGACATCGCCCATTTCGTCGTCGTGAACTCGTATGACGGCACTATGTTGAATAAATGCGCTTCGCCTTTTTCTTCCTTCAGAAATTTCGGGTTTTCGGCGTATTCTTCGTAAACGCCTTCCATGATAATTTCACGCTTCAGGTGTATATCGTTGTACCTTTCGTGGTCTATCGGATATTGCTCCTGCGTCGAAATTATTTCATACGTCCCGCCTGCCTTGCTTATTACGCAGTCCTGATACAGCCAGTCCGATACCACGGGATTTTTTCGCATAAGTTCTATTGAATTGAAACCTACATTATTTCCGATAACTCCCGCTCCCGTCCTGCCGTAGCCGAGGTCGATTGATACGACTTCGTCAGCCATTCCCGGCTGAACGAATACCGCGGCCTTGAGCGTCCTGCCTCCGGCGGATATTTCAACGAGGTCATTTGTTTTCACTCCGAGTTTTTCCGATGCGGCCGGCGATACGGATGCATAGTTGTCCCAGACAACTTTCGTTATCGGGTTGGGCAGTTCCTGAAGCCATCCGTTGTTCGCGAACCTTCCGTCTCCGATGAAATTGCTTCTGACGAGCGTCAGCGTCATCCCTGCCGCCGCTTTCATCGCGGGCGCGGGGATGAATGCCTCGTTCTTGAACACAAAATCGGTTTCCAATTTCTCTCCGACCGTTATTACCCCGTCGTGAAGTGAGTTGTTCCAGAAAGTCTTGAAATCGGTTTTCGCGCCGGATAATACATAAACTGTCTTTTCCCAGTTCGCCCGTATGTAATTCATGTAATCGTTTTCCGTGTACTTCTCAGGACTGTCCGAAAGCCAGTTCAAAAGCGCGGCTTCCTTTTGACGCGTACTGTAAAGCGGCGCTATCATCGGCTGCTGAAGACTGTAAACACCCGTTCTCGTCTTGAAATCTCCCCAGCCTTCGAAGTTATGACTGATGCCGAGCGCGTACGCGCTCTCGTATGAAGTCTCGTTCATCTGCTCCGACATCGTGATTACTGTCTCGACTTTCTTCAGCGCCTCTGCGTATTTATAATCGGAGGAAAAGTGATATACGGGATTCGTATCGAAATGTATTACCGCGCCAACGGCGCCCGAATTCATTCTTCCAGTCAGTGATTCAATTTCCTGCTTCGGCGTAAGCGGCATTACAGGCGTTTCAAAATAATCTTTCGAGTATAGTCTTGTGTTTCCGAGCAGATCATTCAGTTTGTTCACGGCGATGTGAGTCGACTCGGGCAGAAACGCCCCGGCAAGCACGATTGATCTGCCCTTGTTCTTTGTCAGATCTTCCGTGAGACTGATAACAACTTCCTTTTTTAAATTGTATTTGTTTATAAAATCATTTATCGGCGATTTGTTTTCACCTGCCGCTGCTATAAGAGCATATACGAATTCTTCTATAGCGTCCGTTCTGAGTTTAATCCTGTAATCCGCGTTCGCTCCCGTTATCGTGTAATTGCCCTCAACCGCGTAAAGCCTGTTGAATCCTTCTTTTCGGGACAAACTGTCTCCGCCAATCGTCAATTGCATCGACTCTTGCAGCGTATCTTCCTTCATAACGTCACGGCGCTCCGCGAACAACCTCATCGCTTCGACCGGATTGCCTTCCTTGCCGAGAAAATCCGACTCGAGAGACACAATTATCTTCGCTTCCTTCCAGTTAATCACGGGCAGCCCGTCTTTTCCGAATGACTTTTTAAAAGCGTTTATTTTGTTCGACTCGTTCACGAGTTCGTATGAATAAAATTTCGAAGTCGGATACTTTGCCGTGAAATCCTCAAAAAGTTTTTTTAGTGAAGGAGAATTTACCGTGTGGCTTATGACCGCGATTTCCTTTCCCGAGGCAGACGCTCTCTTAAGCGTATCGATAATCTTCGCGTCAATGTCCGACCAGTTGGCAGGCGTGAAATTTCCCGCTCCGGATTTTATCATCGGCTCTTTTATCCTCGAGGGCTCGTAAAGGTTTAGTATTCCCGCCTGTCCAGTCGCGCATATCTTTCCCCTGTTTACCGGATGGTCCGGATTTCCGTCAACCTTTATCGGTCTGCCTTCGCGTGTCTTGACAAGTATGCCGCAGGCGTTGGAACAGGATGTACAGGTCGAAGCGTAAAAATTAGGATTGCCGACTGTAACTTCCTCGGGCTTCTTGTTATATGGAACTATCGCTCCCTTGTCGCGGTAATCCGAACAAGCAGTAGCAGCCAGCGCTGCCGACGAAGCGAGAAGAGTGAGAAATTTTCTTCTGCTCAGACCCGACATTTCGGGCTCTCCGGAATCAGCGGGAAGTTCTTCCGCGAATTCGTTTTCCTTTGCCTTCAAAAACTCAGGGTCGCTGTTTAACTCGCTGAATCCCCGCCAGTAGTTTGCGTCCTTTTTATTTTCTTTATCGTCCATTTTTCCTTTCCTCGGTTGCGTTAAACGTTGCTTCTTTTCACGGATGCCGGATTTTCCCTAACATCCGGCTTATTCCGCGCTGTTATTATTCTTTCCGCTCTGTTCGATATAAATCTGAACGGGAATTTTGCAAGAAGAAATACACCGAGACCCGCCAATCCGGCTGCCAGCATAAACTTCTTTCTTTCGATTTTTACCTCGTTTAATCTCTCGGAAACTTTCATCTTATTTTGTTATACTTTTTGAATGCATTTTAACGGTGACAGGCGGCGCAGTACTCGGGCCCCTTCTTCAAGTTCGATTTTATTTCTTCGAAGTTCGATATCCGCGTCTCGGGCTTCCTGTGACAGGTAAGACACGCGCCCATCGTGAACGAATTCGTCTGCCCGACGGTTTCCATCTGCTTCACGTCCCCGTGACAATTCGCGCAGTCTATTCCCTTGTTCACGTGCGCGCTGTGATTGAAATAAACAAAATCGGGAACCTTGTGAATCCTCTTCCATTCAAGAGGCTTGTTCTTTTCATAATGCTCCGTCAGTTTTTGTATGTCAGGCCTGTCTTTCCTCGCCAGCGTGTGGCAGTTCATGCAGATGTCCGACGACGGAATCCCCGCGTTTCTTGACTTGTCCGCGCCCGTGTGGCAGTACTTGCAGTCTATCTGCATCGTACCCGCATGCAGTTTGTGCGAAAATTTTATCGGCTGCTCGGGGGTGTACCCGATGCCGTTTCTCTCGGCGTATGTGGAGTAGTACGTAACGGCGAATACAGCGATTATTACGAAAAGAATAATCGGCAGCCGTACTTTCAGGTTGTAATCAAGTAGATGTTTTTCCATAAAAAAATTTATACAAAAAAGAACAAATATTAAACTGAATAATTTTAATAATTATTTCATTCACCAATTTGACACATGGAGTTGTTATGTGTGTTTTAACAAAAACTTAATTATAAAAATTCGTATTTTTGCTTTTATACCGAATTTTTTCGCCCTCTCTTAAAAGACGTTCAAAATTGCTGTTTTAATAATGATATATTACTGATTAGAGATAAAGGTTATTGAAAAAGTAATCTAATTTCATCTGAAAGGCGCTTCTGCCGAGAACGCTAGCCGCTTAAACGGGCAATCTCTGTACAAACCTTGCGCTGTACCGGCAGCCGTTGCCGGAATAAACCAAGGGAGAAAATTAATTGTTATTTTGCGGTATCAAGGTCTGATAATTCATTCGAGTTCTTTCTTTCTGAACATAAAAAATAACTCCCGCTCCGCCCTGCGCTCGATCGAGTTATATGCGGTCTCAAATGTTTCAATTAAAAAATATGGAGAGAAATATTTTACGTATTCCTCCTTGGTGCCTCCGAATGGCGGTTCGTCTTTTTCGAATTCGTGGTTGAACAGCAATCCGACTGCTTTTCCCTTGTCGTTAAGCAGGTTATAAATCTTTTCGGCATACTCCGCGCGGCGACGCCTTTCAATTGCGCAGAAGAACGTCTGCTCGATAATCAGATCATACTTGCTCTCGTGACTGAAAAAATCTTCGTTTATGATTTGCGAACGCGGAAAATCAGGAAACCTGCTGATGAATCCTTCAACTGCAACCGTCGAAATATCAAGCACGTGAACATTCCTGAATCCTTTAAGGAAAAGATACTCAGCCTCATACGCGTTCCCTGCTCCCGGTACGAGTATCTTTAGACTCCTGTCCTCAAGTTGGTCTATGTATTCTTTCAACGGTCCTGAAACTCTTCCAATGTCCCAGCCCGTTTCTCCTTCTCGATAACGGGTATCCCAGTATGTTTTATTCAATATTGGTCATTATTTTATTAAATAATTCCTGTTTCTTCGAATATTCCTCATACGCGTTAACATATAAAAAGCGAATCCGGTTTACTTTTTGGAATAGAGAATAAATTATACCTCACAACTTTCAATATTTTGTATTATAATAAATGATTATGGTCGAGAACTACTATTACGAAAACAGAGATGAGATCAGGAAAAAGGTAAAAGAGAAGTACAGAAAAGATAAAGAATACAGGGAAAAATTGAAAAAGTATTACAGGGAAAAGTATCATTCCGACCCTGAATACAAACAGATGACGCTAGAAAATGCCCGTAACAGGTATTACAACGACCCGGAGTACAGGGAAAAAACAATACAGCGGGCAAAGGAAAGAGCTGAAAAACTAAAAAAACAAAAAACTAAAAAGAAAAAAAAATAGTTTTTTGTTTGCCTGTTTCCGAAAAATTAAAATTCTTTTCAGTGACATTCGCCGTATTGATTAGGGCAGGTTTATTGACGCGGGGTATGCTTCTTATCGGTCTGCGTCTTATCCAGATGAATTCACTCTGAATTTTAATTCCCGTGGCCTGAATAATATTTTCTTGGTCAATTGGTTATCTATGTGTCTTTTCGTAATGTCCGTAATTGAATTTTTGATGAAAATCCTCACGAATTCCTCGCTTATATCTCTATACCATCAATTTAGATATTTTATACCTGTTATGTTTCTTTATGCAAATAAAAACGGGAAGCCGTTAATAACTTCCCGCAGGTATTAAATTAAGGAGAATTTGTGAACTCTACTTTGCCGTTACCGATAACTCGAGATTGAACACGTCGTTTATCATCTTGTCGCCAAGGTTCTCGAAAAACTTTCCCGAACCGTATTTTATGTCCCAGTCAGTCCTGTCTATGCCGATATCCGCTTTGCATTTCAGCATGCCGTTTTCAATCTTGATTTCAGCAGGAAAAGTTATGCTCTTCGTTATGCCTTTGATTGTAAGGTTTCCCGTTACCGTCGCGTTTGCATTAGGTTTATCCGGATCTTTAATCTCCGTCACACTCGTGATTTCGAATTTCGAAACGGGATGCTTTGCAGCGGAAAAGAAATCGTCCGACTTCAGATGATTCACCAGTTTGTCATTAAGTGCCTTGTCCGTTAAATCCAGATTCTTAATGCTCTCCATGTTCATCTCTACGAAGCCGCCTGTGAGTTTACCGTTGTCGACGTACACTTCGCCCTTGGAAACATCAATAGTACCGTTATGCTGCCCCGTTACTTTCTTCCCCAGCCACTTCACGCTGCTTTCCGTTACCGATACAGTCAGTGACTTTCCTTTTTTATCTTCCGAAATGTTCTGCTTGCCGCCGACCTTTACTTCGTTATCCTGCTTTCCGCAGCCCGATACGACGAATGCCGATACAACAAGTATTGCAATAAATATATTTAGTCTTTTCATTGATTTTAAGTTTAAAAGTTATAAAAATCGTTTCCCCTGAACTTGTCAAGAAGTTCGTTCAGTTTTTCCGCCTGTTTCTCCGTAATCCCGTGAAACTGCTCTTCCCACTGGTCCGATTTCTTGTCCATTTCCGCGAGCAGGTCGAGACCCTTCTTCGTTATCACTACATCCACCGCCCTGCGGTCCTTCTCGCAGGTCTTCCTGTCCGCTAGTTTCTTGTAAACCAGTTTATCCACGATCCTCGAAGCATTCGACGCCTTGTCAAGCATCCTGTCTATTATAAGGTTTATGGAACATGGATTCGGATACTGTCCGCGCAATATCCTTAGTACGTTGTACTGAGGAAGGCTAAGACCATAAGGCTTTAAATACCCCGATTGAATTAGATTCATCCAGCCGCCCGTATAGAGTATGTTTACGATTACCTTCTGGTACGGGTTCTTGAACGCTTTCTGTTTTATTTCGTCCTCTAATCTGACTGACATATTTTTTTATTTATATGTATATACATATATGTATTGAAAAAAGTTCCACACGTATAAAACAAAACCGTTTTTATCAGATTTTTAGCGTTGCCTTTTTGACGCTGACGACTCCTCTGAAAAATTCTTTATCGGAAAAAGTCAATAATTAGTATCATACTGATTTAATAATTGTTTTATATATGACTATTGTATATTTTTAAACACAATATTCAGGCATGAACAATGAGAAAAACCCCAATATGGTCCTGTCGGTAAAGGTTACCGTTTTTTATTTTATTCTCGGTCTCCTTTTCCTGATATTTATGAGCACTTCCGAAAAAACTTTTTTTGGAAGTTGGATTCTCGGACTTTCTTTCCTGCTTCTGAGTTCTTTGATTTTCTTCTTCGCCATCGGACTTTTCCTTAAGAAAGAAGACAGAATCTCGGGCACGGAAAATGAAAAATACGTCAAATACAAGGAGATGTATGACGCGGCTTATCAGGACAAGATAAACGCTGAAATTATGAATGCCGCGAAATCGCAATTCCTCTCCAACATGAGCCAGGAAATCAGAATTCCTATGAGCGGAATAATAGGAATGACAGAACTCATAATGCTCACCAACCTTACAAAAGAACAGAAAGAATACGTCGACATTATAAATTTTTCTTCGAGCACGCTGCTCGCGATAATAAATGACATTCTCGACTTTTCGAGAATAGAAAGCGGAAAACTCAAACTCGAAAACATCGAGTTCAGCATAAAAGAACTTATTAACAAAACCTCTCAGATACTCGATTTCGAAGCGCGCAGAAAAAAACTCACGCTTAAAGTTGACATTTCTCCAAACATAGATTATAACATTTTCGGAGACCCTCTTCGAATTAATCAGATTTTAATCAACCTCACCAAGAATGCGGTAAAATACACAGAGGCTGGTTCGGTAAGCATATCTCTCTTTGAAAAGAGCCGTACCGAAAATACCGCCGTGCTTAGATTCGTCGTTAATGATACCGGCGTCGGCTTCACGCCCGATAAAGTGGAATCCCTTTTCGGACTGCCGGACAGCGAAGGCAAGGTCAAACTTACAAAGGATTTCGAATATACCGGAGTCGGCTTCGGAATACCTATTGTCAGGCATCTCATTACGCTTATGGGCGGCGAATTGTACATTAACACTAAGACAAATAAAGGCTCCACGATAACAATCGACATACCGTTCAGCACTACGACCGAAAAAGTCATTATTCCGCCGGAACCTGTCATCATGAAAAAACAGTTCACGGAAGAGAAGCAAAAGGACAAAAAAGAAGTCAACATCCTAATTGCCGAAGACAACATCGTGAACCAGAGACTCGTGAAAGAACTTCTCATCAGAAAAAACTACGACGTGACTATCGTCGAAAACGGGCTTAAGATTTTTGACGTTCTCGAAAACAAGAAATTCGATATTATTCTCATGGATATTCAGATGCCCATTATGGACGGACTTGAAGCGACCTCTATAATTAGAGAGATTGAAAAGGGAACGGGAAAACACATACCTATTATCGGAATTACCGCCTATGCCGTTAAAGCGGATAAGGAAAAGTGCCTCTCGGCGGGCATGGACGATTACATGTCGAAGCCGTTCGTCAAGGAAGAATTTTACAGAATGATAGAAAAATATTTACAATAATTTTTATTTATATGTTATATTTAAAGGCGGGCGCGTTCCCGCCTTTTTTAAATGGAAAAAAAGAACACGACAAATAAGACCGATGTATTATGCTATCACTGCGGTGATGTATGCAGAGATGAATCCGTAGAAGACGGCGGACTTCATTTCTGCTGCTCGGGCTGCAAACTCGTTTATGAAATTCTCCGGGATAATGACCTCTGCAAGTATTATGAACTCGGCGAAAAACCCGGCATCACCCCCTCCGTGAGAAGCAAGATTAAATATGAATTTCTCGACGACGAACAGGTGAAGAAACAGGTGCTCGCGTTCAGTGACGGCAAAATGTCCGTTGCTGTCTTCCTTATTCCCGGGATGCATTGCAGTTCATGCATCTGGCTGCTCGAGAATATGCACAGGCTCGACGAAGGCGTGACATATTCGAGAGTCGATTTCCCCAGGAAAAAAGCGACAATAAAATTCAACGAGGAAAAAACTTCTTTAAGAAAAATTGCCGAACTTCTCGATTCCCTCGGTTACGAGCCTTCAATCAGCCTTGACGCGGCTGAGAAAAAAATCAGAAGCGACCATATTAAAAAACTTTATTATAAAATCGGAGTCGCGGGTTTCTGCTTCGGAAACATAATGCTCCTTAGTTTTCCCGAATACCTCGGTCTCGAAAAACTCTCTGACCCTGAGTTTCATAAACTCTTCGGATTCCTGAATTTGCTGCTTTCCCTTCCCGTGTTTTTTTACTCGGGTTCGGAATATTACATCTCCGCTTTCAAGGGACTGAAGAACAGGGTTATAAACCTTGACTTTCCTGTTTTCCTCGGCATACTTGTCTCGTTCGTGAGAAGCCTCTACGAAATCGCATTCCAGACGGGCGCGGGATACATGGATTCAATGGCGGGCCTTGTTTTCCTTCTTCTCGTGGGAAAAGTTTTTCAGAGCAAGACGTACGACTCGATGAACTTCGAAAGAACATACAAATCCTATTTTCCGCTGTCCGTGACCGTTATCAAGTCTGGAACCGAAACAACGATACCGCTTGAGAAACTGAAAATCGGAGATAGAATTTTAATTCGCAGCAACGAGATAATTCCTGTAGATTCTATTCTGTTCAGGGGTGACGGCAGCATTGATTACAGTTTCGTTACGGGTGAGTCTTCGCCTGTCCCAAAAGTGCTCGGCGAAATTATTTTTGCGGGAGGAAGACAGACGGGAAGCCTGATTGAACTCGAAGTTATAAAAAATGTCTCACAGAGTTACCTCACGGGATTATGGAATAACGATACATTCAGAAAAGAAAAAGCAAGCAGGCTCAAAACTTTTTCCGATGTAATAAGCAAATATTTCACTCTTGTAACTCTGATTCTCGCATTCGCAGGCGCCGCGTATAACATGCAGGAAAGTCCGGACAAGGCGCTTAATGTTTTCACCGCAATACTTATAGTCGCCTGTCCCTGTGCGCTCGCTCTTGCAATCCCTTTCACGTTCGGAAACATAATGAGAATCTTCGGACGCAATAAATTCTATGTAAAGAACACTTCCGTGGTTGAATATCTTTCAAGAACAACCTCAATCGTGTTCGACAAGACAGGAACTCTTACGCACAGCAGAAAATCCGACATATCTTTTTCAGGGAAGAAACTTTCGCCGGACGAACTCTCCCTCGTGAAATCTCTTACAAGACAGTCAACTCATCCGCTTAGCAGAAAGATTTATGAATTTCTGAAGGACGAAAAAACGCTCGGAGTCGCGGACTATGCCGAACGCGCAGGAAAGGGTATTTCGGGCAGGGTTGGAAACGACTTCGTCGTTATCGGCTCTGAAGAGTTCGCCGCGGGAATGAATCTAAAACAAAACGGATTGTCAAAAGAAAACTCTTCGAGGGTTTATCTTTCGGTAAACGGCGAAAGCCTCGGCTATTTCAACGTCAGTAATTCCTATCGAGAAGGTCTCGGCGATACTATTGCGGAACTCGAAAAAAAATACGACCTTCATTTGCTTTCCGGCGACAACGAAAGCGAAAGACCTTTTCTCGAAAAATATTTCAGGGACCCCCTTCAGATGTTCTTCAGACAGTCGCCGGGGAATAAACTGAAATACATTAAGACGCTTCAAAACGAGGGCTCGAGCGTGCTGATGGTTGGAGACGGGCTTAACGACGCAGGGGCTCTGAAACAAAGCGACATCGGAATTTCAATCTCCGAAAACGTTTCTAACTTCTCCCCCGCCTGCGACGGTATACTCGAAGCGGAAGAATTCCATAAACTGCCGGATATCCTTAAGTTATCCAAAGACAGTATTAGAATAATAATCACAAGTTTCACCGTGTCGTTTGTCTACAATCTGGTTGCGCTTGAAATCGCTTTCCGCGGACTTCTCGAGCCTGTAATTGCAGCCGTTTTAATGCCTGTAAGTTCGATTTCAGTTGTGTTATTTTCAGTACTGTTGTCTAATTTCGTCGCTAAAAGAAGAGGATTCAGGTAATGTCTGTAATAGTTGTATTAATAGCCGTGAGCGTGCTTGTCGCTGCGGGATTTCTCGCCGCGTTCTTGTGGGCTGTCAGAAACGGACAGTTCGACGACAAGTACACGCCGTCCGTGAGAATGCTCTTCGATGACGAACAAATTAAAAAGAAAAAAGAAAATAAATAAATTATTTCCCCGATGAAAAAATTTGACCCGAGTGTAGCGATACACGATTACCTTGTTTTCGGAGAATTCGGAGACGTGAATCCGTCAATTACCGATTCTTCGACTTTCACTTTCTTGAGCACCGACAAAATGGAGGAGATTTTCTCACACGAAATCGAAGGGTGCTTTTTATACTCCCGACACTGGAATCCGATTAACAAGTACTTGTCGGATACGCTCGCGCGTTTTGAAAATACGGAATCCGCTCAGGTTACTGCCTCGGGCATGGGTGCCGTTAATTGCGCGATTATGCAGTTGTGCGGAGCGGGAGACGAAATTGTCTCGAGCCATACGATTTACGGCGGAACTTACGCCCTCTTCAAGAATTTCCTGCCGAAGTTCGGAATCAAGGTCAACTTCGTTGACATAACCGACCTTAAACAGGTCAGAAATGCAATGTCCGAAAAAACAAAGGTTGTGTACTGCGAAACAATCAGCAACCCGCTTCTCGAAATCGCCGACATCCCGTCGCTCTCAAAAATCGCGAAATCAAAAGGCGCGAAACTTGTCGTCGATAATACGTTCGCCCCGATGATTGTTTCTCCGAAACGACTCGGAGCCGACATTGTAATTCACAGCATGACAAAATATATAAACGGCACGAGCGACTGCGTCGCGGGCTGCATATGCTCTACCCATGAATTTATTTCAAAGTTAAATGACGTGAACTCAGGCGCTTCAATGCTGCTCGGTACCGTGCTCGACAGTTACCGCGCCGCAAGCATACTCAAGAACCTGCATACGCTTCATATCAGAATGAAGAAGCACGGCGAAAACGCGATGTATGTCGCTAAGGAATTTGTTAAACTTGGACTCGACACTTATTACCCGGGACTTAAAACCCACAGAGGACATAAACTGCTGCGCTCGATGATGAACGACAATTTCGGTTACAGCGGTATGATTGCTATCGACGTCAAGAGCGAAAAGAAAGCCAACAAATTAATGGAAATGATGCAGAACGAAAAAGTCGGATATCTCGCCGTATCTCTCGGTTACTTTAAAACGCTGTTCAGCGCCCCGAGCCACAGCACTTCCTCGGAAATACCGGAAGACGAACAGGCAAAGATAGGACTCGGTAAAGGTCTCGTGCGGTTCTCAATCGGGCTCGATAACAACATCGAGGAAATGTTCGGCAGAATAAAGAAGTGTATGAAGAAACTGAATATAGTCTAAAGGCTGTATTTTATAATTTCTCTGCGCGAAGGTTTATTTAATATACACATGAAAACTGGTTACGAAGCCCTGCTTTGTAACCTTTTTTATTCAGTAAATTTATGCTCTGATTAAAACACTTCTCCCGATAACCGGATTACTTCTTCTGCACTTCCTTGTATCTGAAACACGTTACTATGTGATCGTTTACAATGCCCGCCGCCTGCATGAACGCGTAGCATATCGTAGAGCCGACGAACTTGAACCCGCGCTTTATCAAATCTTTGCTCATCTCGTCCGATTCCGGTGACTTTGCGGGTATTTCCTTCATCGTCCTGAACTTGTTTATTTTTTGCTTTCCGTCAGTGAACTGCCAGATGTACCTGTCGAACGTGCCGAATTCTTTTTGAACTTCAAGAAATTTTTTCGCGTTTACTACCGCGGCGTGAATTTTTAATTTGTTCCTGATAATTCCCGCGTCATTTAGAAGTTTTTCAATCTTTTTCTCTTTGTATTTTGATACTTTAACAGGGTCGAAATTATCAAAAGCCTTCCTGAAATTTTCGCGCTTGTTTAATATTGTGCTCCAACTAAGACCCGCCTGAAATGCGTCAAGTATCATGAATTCAAAAAGTTTATTGTCGTCGTGAAGCGGAACTCCCCACTCCTTATCGTGGTACTCTGTCATCAGCGGATTGTTTGACGGCCACGAACAACTTTTTTTCTCTTTACTCATATGAAACTAATTGATTTGTATTTTTGATTTTTGAATTTTGATATTTGATTTTTATATTCCGTATTTGTCTATCAAATAAACTAACCCTGCCAGAGAAGCCGCTCCCATCTGCATCTCGCGCCTGTTAACGCTCTCGAATACGTCGTTCGCCGAATGATGATAGTCAAAGTATCTCTGTGAATCCACAACCAGTCCTATCAGCGCCGCGCCCGAATTTCTTAGGAAACTTATGTCAACTCCGCCGCCGCCCTTTTCAAAGTAATGTAACAAATATGGCGTGAAAAACTCCTTGAAACTTTTGAGTTTTTCTGTCTGCCCGGGTGTTCCGCTGAATGAAAAACCGTGCGGTATGAGCCCGCCCCCGTCGGATTCTATCGCCGCGAGGTGTTTCTCGTTTCTTGTGGCTTCAGCGTAATAGCGTCCGCCTATCTGGTCAATTTCTTCGTCCATGAATGCTACAAAGCGCAGAGTATGCTTCGGCTTTATGCCGAGTTTTTTAAATAAACGGAGAACTTCTATGCTCTGTACGATGCCCGCTCCGTCATCGTGCGCTCCTTCGCCCAGGTCCCACGAATCGAGATGCCCCCCGACAAGTATTATTTCATCCGGTTTTTCGGTGCCGCGTATTTCTCCGATTACGTTGTGCGAAATAACATCGGGATTTTGCGTGCACGTCGTTCTGAAATAAAACGTCATTTCATCGTCCTCTGTTCTCATC
The DNA here is from genome assembly GCA_964581915.1 of uncultured Ignavibacteriaceae bacterium. GTDB lineage: Bacteria > Bacteroidota > Ignavibacteria > Tepidaquicellales > Tepidaquicellaceae > CAIKZJ01. The sequence goes on from CAZOQR010000002.1 coordinate 24,531, forward strand.
CTGCTTAGTTCGTCCGCTCCAATCGTGGATATTCCTATCGCGGGTATCCTCGGTAATGAATCGTTGTAACGCATTATTCCGGTGTGGGGAAAATTGTCAAGACTCACGGTTGCAGAGCGGACAATCACGCCAATCGCGCCGTATCTTGACGCCTCGATTGCTCCCCTCACTCGCTGGTCAACTGCCCCGCCGTATCCGTTGTAGGTTGATATTCCTTTCTGGTCGGCTGCTCGGTTGAAAAACACTATCTTCCCCTCAATGTTTTCCCTTCCTAATGATTTCAATTCGTCAAAACTCTTTACCTCGATTATTTTCCCTTTTACTCCATTGTCTCCCGTTCCCTCTGAAACACCAAGCGCGCATATGTTGAATTCTTTTCTTCCGAGTATTTTCGATTCTGCATAAGCGTATTCCTTTTCACCCCGTATCCAGTTGCGCACGTGAAATTCCTGCTTGTAAACTCTGTCGAGACTCATTTCGCTTAAAACCCTGAAAACCCAGTCAACCGCGTTCTCCGCCGCCACTGACCCTGTCAGGCGCCCGCCGATGTTCTTGCAGAGATATCTCAGATTCTCATATGACTCGGAACTAACGAGAGCCTCTGAAAAAATGTTTCGTATAGTCAGCGAGTCTTCCGGCTGAACGTTCGCTCCTGCTTTGCCGCCTTGCCCGATAAGGAAAACAATGGCGACAGCGATGAAAAGTATGTACTTCATATTTTTCTTATTATGAAAACGCAAATTTATCTAAAATACGAATCAAAAGAAACAAAGTTTAATTTTTCAACGGCTTTTATTCGTGAAGAACGGGTTTGTCCCGATGTCCTGTCTGTATAAAAGCGATAAAATGGCTTGATTAAGGAATAAAATAGGAATAATTTATTTATATGAAGAAGTATATTTATTTTGCTTTCATAATTATTGCGGCCGCTTTTTCACTCGAGTTCGGCGGATGCAATTACGTTTCGCACAGAACCGTATCCAGAAGTTCGGTCGGAGCGGATGACCCCGACCCGGATTATAACGTATCGTTAAATTTCGAGTATCAGGATTTCACCAGTTTTATGTATATGGGAAACCGGTCCGAGACATTCGGTACGTTTTTTAATAAATTTTTCTCCGCCGGCGAAGATTACGACGAAGCGCTAAAAGAATATAGGGCCAGCACTATCGCTACTTACAACCGCCGGCTCGACTCTCTTAATATTACCCCTCCTGTCCAGCAGTCCACTAAAGATAAGTTTACTAAAGTAATCGAAAGATGCTCAAAAATAATTCAATACAATAAGAACACAAGATATTTCGACCAGGCGGTCCTTCTAATCGGCCTGTCATATTTTTATTCAAACGACTATCTTCAGGCCGAGCGGAAGTTCGACGAATTCCTGTCGCGGCTCTCAAGAAGCGAATTTACCGCGGAAGCGCTTCTCTATCTGGGCAAGACAAAATTTAAACTCGGCAAGAACTCTGAAGCCGAATCGATTCTGAAGAACCTGCTGAACAATACGAACAAGGATGAGATAAAGTCCGAGATATTTCAGGAACTCGCAATCTACAACCTGTCGCGCAGGAACACGCAGGATGCCGTTTCCTACTTTAATAATTCTATTGACCTCTCGAAAGACAAAGAAATTAAAGCCGAACGCCAGTTCATCCTCGCGAAAATTTATTCCATTCACGATATCGGCAAGGCGGCGCAGGAATACGAAAAAGTTTATAAAAACACATCCAACTTCGACCTTGAGTTTTATGCTAAACTTAACGAAGCGAAAGTGCTGCTTGCGCAGAAAAGATTCAATGAGGCCGACGAAATTCTCGCCAAACTGAATAAAAAATATATTGAATATCCCGACTTCAAACAGTTGGTTGAACTCGAAATCGCTAATAAGGATTTTTATACTGGCAATTTTAAAGACGCGCGAATAAAATATTTTGAGATTATTTCCGCGCATCCGGGAGGTAAAGCGGCAGCAGAATCGTACTATAAACTCGGCGAGTATTATGAATACACTAAAAAAGATTTTTTGAAATCCCTTATTTCTTATAAGAAAGCCTACGAAACAAGCCTTGCTCTTGATTATTATGAACTCGCGAGAAATAAATCCGGCATACTCGACAGGTATTTCACTCTTACAGCCGTTATTCACGATACAACGAAAATCACTATTCCGGAAGAGGAACCCGACCTCCAGAAATACAAACTTGATTATGACGAAAGACATAATCCGGGCAAACGGGAAAATGAAATAGAGAATCCTAACAAAGGATTAAACGAACCGAAAGGCGGAGGCTTCATTGGGAATGATTCAATCGGTCCAAACAAAGACTCCCTTACCGACAGCGGTATAATCCCCGAAAATATACTGAAGAAAATTCAGAATGACAGCATTCCCCTTCCCGGCGATACAACGGGCTTGTCAAAAAACATTCCGGGAGACTCAATAAAAACGCCCGTTATAAATGAAGATTCCATTAAAGCGGTAAAAGACAATTTGAAACTCGGAGCATATTTTGAACTTGCGGAAATTTTTTATTACGACCTTAAACAATCGGACTCATCGATTTATTACCTGAACACAATAATATCAAATTACAATAATCCCGAATGGATCAGCAAAGCGCTTTTTTATCTGGGCTCAATTTATAAATCACTCGGCGATACCGTTAAGTCATCGGAATATTTCGCAAGGGTTATTAAGGATTTCCCCAACAGCGTTTATGCCAACGAATCGAGAAAAAATCTCGGGCTTCAGATTGTCGAGCAATCCTTCGATGCCGCCGATTCTCTCGTGACACAGGCGGGCAAATTTTTTGATTCGGGCAATACGGATAAAATGATTCCCCTGCTGCAGGAAGCCGTTTTCAGGTATCCCGAAAGCCCTGTCATTCCCAAAGCGATTTATACTCTCGGCTGGACATATGAAAATGTATATCTGTCCAAAGACAGCGCCGTAAAATATTACTCGCGCCTTAAAGCCGAATTTCCAAATTCGGAATACGCGAAGTCTGTTGCATCCCGTCTGGAATTCTATCAGTCGCTCGATAAAAAGGATACGGTTATTAAGAATGTTGAAAACGCCGCGGATTCTTTGAACGCGCGGAACGATTCCACGAATACAGGAATCCCTGAAGTTAAAGACTCCGTGATTGTAAACCCGGAACAAAAACTTCCTGTCCAAGAGGAAAATAAAAACCCGGAGAAGAAACCCGAAAACAACGAACTCATCAAACCTGACGAGCCCCCGTCGAAGCAATCGGGGGAAGACAGGTAATCACGCTTCTCTTGAAAACAGATATTTTATCCTTAACCACGCTAAAGCGGACATAACCAGCGTAATTACAGACAGACTTATTATTTCTCCGCCAACGTTGCCGAAACCGGCACCGGACTGTGTTATCCTGTTGAATGCGCTTAGATATGGAGTAATGGCGAATATTTTCGAAAGATACTGAAGCGGAACGGGAAGTGCGTACGACGGAAAAACATATCCCGATATGAAGAATAACGGATAAGAAGTGAAGGCGGTTATTATGAGCGCGGCAAATTTTCTCTTAAAGAAAGATGAAACGAAAACAGCGAGAAATATTGAAGATAATATCATGAGCGCCGTTGTGAGTATCAATGCAGGCGCGCTGCCGAGCAGATTAATCTTGAAAACGGAAAATATTACCGTGAAAAAGAACAGGGAATATCCAGTGTACATTAGAAAATAAAATAACGACTTGCCCGCCAGCGCTGCGGCGGCGCTGTTTCCCGCTGCCGCTTTTATTTCCCGTGTCGTCTTGTACTCCCTCTCCCGCGCTATGCACTCCGAAAGACCTATTAGAAGCGTCTGGTGAAGAATCAATGCCAGAAGTCCGGGTATAAGATAATCCCCGTATGTCTCGGGCGTGTTGAACATCGGTCGAATGTCGCTCCGCACAGGCTCCGTCAGGCTTTCTGCCTCACGCGAGTTGTATCCCATCGACTGCAGGCATACTTTCCTCGTTTCCTCGTTGAACGATGAGGCGACCTCGTTGACCGCTTTGTTTATATCGTTCGAAACAAGAAAACGGGTGGTGTTTAAATAAACCGTAAGCGTTACTGATTCTTTCGACTTGAGATTGACGGACGAATTATGAGGAATGTAAACAATTCCGTGTATCTTCATCGATGCCATCATACTCTTCGCTTCATTCATATCTCCTGTTACAAGTACCGCGTCAAGCATTCTGCTTGCATTCATTCTTCGCGTAAACATTTCCGAAAACTCTGACCTGTCCATATCAACCACCGCGACGGGTACCTTTTCCTCGGTCTTGTAATAGTATAAGGATGTATAAACAAACGCATAAAATATCGGCGCTATTATGATTATCATAAAGACGTCCCTGTCCTTAAGCACAACGGATAATTCTCTCTGAAATATATTGAATATGTTCTTAAACATTATCACCCGTCCTTTCCTCCGGCAGCGCTTCCCGTTTTATAAACTGTCTTTTACGCAGATATAAAATGGCAAGTGTAAAGGCGATTGATAGAAGCGCGAAGGCGGAAAGAATTAATATTTCTTGAAGCGCGTCTCTTGCGGGTGATTCCATAACGCCGATTTTCATGTATGCGTCTATGAAATGGGTGAACGGCATCAATTGCGCAAACCAGACGTGCGGTCCGGGCATTGCCCTGAACGGGTAAACGAATCCGCTGAATATGAATGCAGGTGTGTTGAGGAAAAGTGATATTTCCGCGGTGAACATGTAATTTTTCGAAAATGACGATATGAGTATTCCGAAAAATACGCACGAAACGGAAAAAAGTATGAATAATAAAGCCGCACCAGCAGTCGAGCCGGGCATGTCAACCTTGAAAAATGAATAAAATAATCCCGGTATAATCAGCGCTGTCGCCGTATTAATCAGCAGATAGGGAAACGCCTTCCCCGCCAACAAAGCCCATACACTCCCGCCCGCCGCTTTCAGTAAATTTCCGAAATTTCCGTGAGAAAATTCCGAACTTATTATTACCGCCGTAAGAAGCATTATCGCCATCTGAAGCATTACGGGTACTAATCCGGGAATGAGATAATTCAGATAATTGTAATTCGGGTTGTACAGGGGTCGGCTGTCTATCTTCACGGCGTTTAATATGTTCATTGCCGACTCTTCCGTGATTCCCCTGGAACGCATTTTCTTCAGCAGCACTCCGCCGGAAAACATTTTCGTAAAAGTAAGCGCGTCCTTGTATACAGTGTTTCCCGTTATGAGATTTGTCGTGTTGTTGTATACAATAACACTCGGGGATTTTCCTGACTTAGTGTCCTTTTCGAAATTTACGGGTATTACAAAAGCCGCGTATATCCGTCCGTCGAGAAATTCCTTTCTGACATCTGCCTCCGACTGAACGTATTTCAGAATCCTCATCGAACCCGTTGATTCGATAAAGTTGATGTATGTTCTCGAAAGTTCGCTGTTGTCGTAATTGCAGACCGCTACCGGTATCTCGCGAAGCACGCCCGTTTTATACACGTATGCGAAAAACGAGAATAAACTAACGGGCAGTATGAACAGCATGAACAGATAAAATTTCGAACTCGCTATCCGCCTGAACTCTCTCCTGGCAACGTTTATTGCTTGTTTCATTTCCTTTATCCGCCGTATCCGTATATCAGTTTATTTTTACGTTCACCGTCATTCCCGGTCTGAGCCCCGGTATTTCGGTTTTTGACCTTAACCTTATTTCAAAAGTCTTCAGGTCGAATTCTCCTTTCTGATTCGTCGGCTTCCACGTTGCGTAATCCCCGACAGGAGAAATGTACGACACATAAAACTCATATTCCGTGTTGCCAAGCGCGGGAACAACACCCTTGAAGATTGCTTCCTTCTTGACCTTTGCCATCTGATCTTCACGCATCTGAAGTATTACCCATTCGTCTTTTAGGTCGGTAACAGTAAATACAGGATACCCCGCGGATACTATCTCTCCGGGGTCAGTTATTTTCTTGCTGATTTCTCCCCGAAGTGGACTCACTATCGTAAGTTCTTCTTTGTATGCAAGCACTTCCCTGTATGTGTTTTCCGCCTGCCTGAATCCCGCGTCCGCCATTAGTATTTCTTCGTTCCTCGCGCCTTTAAGAACAAGGTCGTATTTCGCTTTCGCTGACTCCATCTGTTCGCGCGCCGCTTTGTACTGAAACTCTATCTGGTCTTTTTCCTGAACTGATATCAGGCTGTCCCGGTACAGGTTCATTATCCTTGCGTATGTATTTTCCGCGAGTTCGAATTGGTGCTTCGCCTGCATATATAGTTTTTCCGCCATTTCCTTTTCTTCGGGTCTCGCGCCGTTTATCGCTATCTGAAGTTTCTGGTATGCAGCCTCCATCACCGACTTGGCCTGCTCGAGTTTTGCATCGAGTTCCTTGCTCATTATTGATGCCACTATCTGTCCCTTGAATACTTCGTCTCCCTCCCTTACGTAAACACTGTCAATCCTGCCCGCTATCTTCGATGAAACATCAACGTGAGTCGCCTCGACTATGCCGGTTATGTAAACGTCTTCCTGTTTGTTCGCTTTGCCGATTAACACTACCGCCGAAATTATAATCAATACGACGGGTACCGCTATTAATAGAATGCTTTTTTTCTTTGACATCAGTTTGTCTCCTTATTCCACAAGATGAGAAAATTCATCGGCTTGCCCGACGTAAGATATAATTCGTTTATTGATTTGTAATATTCGTACAGTGATAACTTTCTTTCTATTCCGTTCTTTTCCGTCACAAGACGCGCGTCAATTACGTCAAGCGATGTGCACAAACCCGAAAGAAAACGCCCTTCTGTCAGACGGAGATTCTCTTCGGCGAGATTTATTACCGCCTCAAGTTTTTCGTACCTTGTTTTCGAGTTTTGTACGTCTCTGTAATTTTTCTCTATAACTAAATTTAGTTTGCTCTTCGTGTCCGATTCCAGATAATCTATTTCCCTGCTTATGTGCTTCGTCTGACTGACTTTCTGGTAGTCCCTGAATCCGTTGAAAAGATTTATGCTTCCCTGTATTCCGACAACCCATCTCGGCTCGAGAATGGAAAGATACTTGTCAAGTATCTCATACTTCCCGAAAAGAAATATTTTCGGAAGAAACTCCGAACGGTCTATCGTAAGTTTTGCCTCTGCCTGCTTTTTCTTTATTTCTATCATTCTCAATACAGGCTGATATGTTGCGGCTGCGTTCTTGAAATTGCTTACAGGCTCCTGCAGTTCTTTGAATACGAGCGTGTCGGATACTTCCATCGGCTCGCTGTCTTTGTAATTAAGCGTATTTTTCAGAGCGGTAATAGCAAGATTGAGCCTGTTCTCGTCATCCGACAGATTCCTTTCGGCTTCGGCTACCGCGACCTCGGAACGCAAATACTGGTTCTTTGCAATGACTCCTTCGTCATATATCCTCTTCGCGTCGTTCCTGTGCTTTATCATTCCGTTCAGGACGTCGCGCCTTACGCTCACTATGCTCTTTAATAAAACTACGTTTAAATAATTGGATATCGCCTCGGATATTACCTCGTTTTTCGATTTGTCAAGTTCGGTCTCCGCAAGTTCAATTTCACGTTCGGCTATATTCTTCGCGGATATAAGTTTCCCGCCCATGAAAAGGGGCTGGGTGCCCGTCAGCGTTGCGTTCCAGTAATCCTGCTTTTTTACCTGACTCTGAAATAATGGAATCTGCTTGCTTAATGCGGATGAATATGTTCCTAATAGCGCCGCCCTCTGCTGCTGCGTTAGCCCGGGTCCCCCGAGCAGTACGTTGTATACATTCGCGAACTCAACCTGATTTCCTGCCTGTATTCTTATCATCGCCTGACGTATCGGGTCAAGGTCCATTACCAGATCATCGTTCATGTGATTGAATCCGCCCGTTAAGTTTATGCTCGGCAGGAAGTTTCCTTTTGATTCATTGTACGATTTCTTTTTTTGCTCAACCCTTTCGGAATACTGCCTTACCTTGTCGCTTCTTTCAACCGATATTTCTACCGCCCGGCCTAATGTCAACTGCTGCGATGAAACTTGATGACTGATGAATAAAAGAATTATCAGATACTTGATTCTGTTGGTTTTCATATGACTGTATTATTCCTGATTGTGATTCAGTATGCCGTACTTCGATAAAAACTTTATGTTTCTTCTTACAAGGTTTAACGGAAAGTCTTCGGGCACAACCGCCCACGATGTTATCAGGTCTCTGAATGCCCCTAAAAGAAAATGCCTGAATATGTTCACGTCGATATTCGGATTGAATACTTTTTTCCTTATTCCCTCCCTTACAATCTCTTCGCCGAGCCCCACGAACTTATCGTAGTATTCCGTGAAACTATCCTTGTTCCTCAGAAGCAGCCTCTGCTGCTCGTTAGCAATCACTATCGCAGTTGCGGAATTCTCGGTAAAGGAATCGAATATCATGTCTATCATCGCGTCGTATTTTTCAACCATCGATAAGTCCGACCGCTTTACGAGTGAATCGAGATTGTTGTACAACGAACCCCATATTTTCTCGAAAATCTTGTTCAGTATATCGTTCTTGTTTTTGTAATACACATAGATGCTGCCGATTGATACGCTCGCCATTTCGGCAATCTTCGAAATCTTTGCATCGTAAAAACCCGACTGAGCAAAGACCTCCGTCGCAGCCTTCAATATGTCTTCTTCTTTGTTTCCTTCTTTTTTTCTCATTGCATTTGAATTTATTTATGAAAACGAATAATGAATCGTTGTTCAAAATTAATATATTTTTTTTATTCTGTCAAGACATTAATTTATTTTCTTGAAATTGCATTTTTCCTTTTTTCTTTTGAATTTATTAACCCGCTTTTCATTAATCTGTCAACCCTGTTATTTTTGATTCAATATTCAGTTCGTTCTATTCTCTCCAATTTACTTATGCTCATATAGGTCCTGTTTGGTATAATAATTGCAACATATTTTGTAATGAGAAATTTTGCTAAGTACATATTATTCTTTCTAATGTTCTCCGGCGTGCTGTTTTCGGTTTCCGACAGCGTGCAAAAAACGGATAACACGTCAACTGGATTTGATCAAGTATCGACTTATGATGCCGCTTGCCCGGGAATGATTGATTGTAAACTTATGGATAAACACGATGTTATTAGTCCGGATTACGTTCCGCCTAAATGCGGTGAATGTATGAACGGAAAAGGATTATACAAGTTCAATGAAATCGCGAATGACCGCGAGTGCTACTTCGGCAAGAGAATAGGTAAGAGTAACTGACATATTAAATTAGGCAAGTTTTGTAAAAGTTCGACAATTTTGTCGAAAGTATATTATTTAATTTAATTCAATTTTAATTTGATGAAAAAAAGTTTATTGCTAATTCTGTTTGTTTTCGCGGCATCCGCGTTGTTCTCGCAGGTTAAAGATGATTCTTCGGAAATAAATTCGACTGTTCCCGAATTAATGGCGTTTCATGACGTTATTTACGTTATCTGGCACGAAGCATATCCCGCCAAGGATATTTCGGCATTAAAAGGTATGGTAGAAAAAATTAAACCCCATATCGAAAAAATTAACAGCGCGTCGCTTCCCGGTATCCTTAGAGAAAAGGAAGGAAAATGGAAAGAAGGTCTTAAAGTTCTTAATGCTTCGGCGGAAAATTATTACGCGGCTGCTGGCGGCAATGATGACCAGAAAATGCTCGACGCTGCCGAAAAACTTCACGCGGATTTCGAAATGATGGTTCGCATATTAAGACCTGTCAATAAGGAGATTGACGAATACCATAAGGTTCTTTACGTTATATTCCATAAGTATTATCCTGCTAAGGACTATGAATCGGTTAGAAAAGTAATTGACGACTTGATCTCTAAAGCCGAAGCGTGCGTTAACGCTAAACTGCCGAAGAGACTGGAAGCCAAAACGGAATTGTTCCAAAAGACAGCGGCGGAATTACTCGAAAAGACAAAGGCTCTCAAAGACGCCCTTGGTATGAATGATTCAACTAAAGACATTGATGCGGCGGCTATCGACAAGGCGATAGACGTTATGCATTCTAAATATCAGGACCTTGAAAAGATTTTTGACTGAAACTATTAGTCATAAGAGTTCCCACAAAACCTTTGATTAATATACTTTCACT
>CAZOQR010000003.1:0-11119 GCA_964581915.1 uncultured Ignavibacteriaceae bacterium
TAACTAATTCATACACGCTATCGGCAGGATGCATATAATTTATATCACCTGATATTCATTATAATCCGTGTAACTAATTCATACACGCTATCGGCAGGATGCATATAATTTATATCACCTGATATCTTGCCGAAAAACGCGCAGCCATTGCAGGTTTTTTATAGTAAATCATCAAGTATTATTTTAAACTCTGAAGTTGAATATTTGTCGGGTAATTTGTATTTATTAGACCGAAATAACCTAAATTAAGTTATCATTTCTATCAAATATAATAAATGAATGAATGAATGAATATTCTAGTAACAGGCGGAGCGGGATTCATCGGATCCCACCTCGTTGAAAGACTCGTCGAAGAAGGACATAACGTAACCGTTCTCGATATACTCAGGAACGGCAACAAAATTCCGGAGGAAACCCTCAAAAACATAAAACTGATAGTAGGCGATGTACGTGATGAGAATACCGTTCTTGATTCCGCGAGAGGATGCAGAGTTATCTATCATCTTGCCGCCATGCTTGGAGTGGACATCATCGCGAAATGCCCCGTAGAAACGATGGACACGGAATATTTCGGTTTGAAGAATTCGGTCAGGGCGGCTCTTGAATATTCAGCGGATAAAATAATTTATTCCTCCACAAGCGGCGTGTACGGCAAGGAAGCCATAATGCACGCTCTTGACGAAAAATTTCCAGCGTCCCCGAATTCGAGTTATTCGATTGCGAAAAGATTCTGCGAATTATACCTGAAATCGATTTTTCAGGAAACCGGTTTGAACAGTTTCGCTCTTCGTTTCTTCAATGTTTATGGTCCCCGTCAGGATAGTCGAATGGTAATACCGAGATTCATAGAGCAGGCTCAAAATAACGAACCGATTACGGTTTACAAACCCGGTACACAGACAAGGGATTTTACATACATAGATGACGTCGTGGAATCGATGACCAGAGTGATGAACAAACTGAACGGACACGACGTTATGAATGTCGCTTATCAGGAAGAATACACCATTAAGCACGTCGCTGATGAAATAAAGAAATTAATGAACTCGAAATCCGAAGTGAGACTTGTCGAGCCCGCTATAGGAAGAAACGATTTTGAGACAGGACGAAGATTCGGCTCTTCGAAAAAAATTGAAAAACTCACCGGTTTCGCTCCCGAAACTACATTCGAGAGCGGCTTGCTTCAAACAATAAAATATTTCAGGAGCGGCGGGAACTGATTTCACAAAATCCCGGAATATCTTTTAATCCCTGCCTTTTACCACTATGGTTCCTTTTCCCGTGAAATTATCGGGTACGAAGGATATGCTTGATACTTTGCCGTTGGAATAAGTGGTTGTATCCACAACCTTCGTAACTTTCATCGTTGAACAGAGAGTAACGTCCTGATAAACGTTGAAGATGAAACTTCCCTCTGTAATCGATTCGAGTTTTATTCTCGTGCTGAAGCGCGAAGCCGCATTGTTCAGCATGTTAGTTCTTTTATCGGAGATTTTCAGACCGACTATTTCAAAAGTAACTGTAGTCGTATCGTTTACAGTATTAACGGTATAACTGTCTTTTGTTTCAGTACTGCTTACGGTATCGTCACTGCAGGAACTGACGAGAAGCGCGGACGCCAGGATGAGGAACAGATAAATGATTCTCATATAGTTTTAAATTTCATACAATATATGCATTTACACGTTTATAAAACACGTATTTAACGCTTCATAATTTGCTTTGGCAGATAAATTTATTCATTTTAAAAATTCTTTTTTGTAATTAATTTCGAACAACTTAATCACTCATTTATGAAGGAACTTAAAGGAACCAAGACGGAACAGAATCTTCTGGCTGCATTTGCGGGAGAATCACAGGCAAGAAACAAGTACACGTATTATGCGTCGGCGGCAAAGAAGGAAGGCTACGAACAGATAGCCGCTTTCTTCGAAGAGACGGCGAACAACGAAAAGGAACACGCGAAGATGTGGTTCAAGCAGTTGAACGGCATCGGAACAACGATTGAAAACCTTGAAGCAGCGGCTGGCGGGGAAAACTACGAATGGACGGATATGTATCCGTCGTTCGCGAAGACGGCGAAGGAAGAAGGATTCGACGCCATCGCAAGATTGTTCGAGCGGGTCGCGGAAATTGAAAAGAAACACGAGGAGAGGTATAAGACTCTTCTAAAGAACATAAAGGACGAGAGAGTCTTCAAGCGTGACGAAAGCACGATCTGGATTTGCAGAAACTGCGGACACATACATATCGGCAGCGAGCCTCCCAAGGCCTGCCCCGCTTGCTGGCATTCCCAGTCTTACTTTGAGATTTACAACAGGAATTATTGATTATCACGCCTGCAGCCGCGAGGCTGCAGGCGATTCTTCATTCCCTGTTGTTTATGTCTTCCCTTACGAATTTTTCGTAAAGCCCCTTGTATTTATTCATTTCTTTTTTCAGGCTGTATACCCTGAATACTAAAATCAATAATACCAACGGTCCCAGAACGCAGAATATTATAACGTTGACGAATTCATACGAGGTACCCGTTAAGTCCGCTATAGTATGAAGGGCTTTCACGCAAAATCCGAATATTTTATTTATGATTTCCATTAATATCCGAAGATTTGTTCAAGTGTCAGGATTTCAACTCTGCCGTACTTCTTCAGAAGTTCGAAATCCAGTTTGCTCCTGTCGCCTATAAGTAAATACACGTACTTCTTTCCTTTAACATTTCTCTCGTTAAATTTTCTGACGTCGTCGAGTGTAAATCCCGGAACCCTGTTGAAAATGTCTTTCCTGATGTCATAATCAATTCCCTGATACCTGTTAGCGAGGAATGTTCTCAGAATATTGCTCCTCGTAATTCTTTCGGTCTGTAAGTTTTTCAATACTCCTTCTCTGGCGGAGTTGAAATTTACTTCGGTAAGGGGAATGTTGTTCAGCAGTTCCGCGAATCCGTTCATCGCCTCGCCGAGTTTATCCGACTGTGTGCCGATGTAAGAGATTATGTAATGGTGCTTGTCCGCTTTATCGGGTACCGTATATACCGAATTAACAGAATAAGCAAGCGCCTTCGCTTCACGCAGGTCCTGAAAAACAATTGAAGACATTCCGCTGCCGAAATATTCGTTGTACATCTTAATTATCGGGATATTCGCGGCGGAAAAGATCTCGCTCCTGTTGATGAACATGATTTCCACCTGCTTCATCCTGTAATCCACAAAGTAAATTTTGTTCTCGTCCGTCGGCAATTCTTCAAACTTTTTATTCTTAGGAATTTCCCTGGGCATGTCCTTTGTTCTGTAATAGTTCCTGATTGCATCCTCGAGTTTATCCCCGCTGTCCGGACCGTAATAGGTTATCGAGTGATAGTAATTCCGAAGTGAGTGAATAATGTCCGTCAGGTCGGACGGATTCATGGTTTTCAGTTCGCTCTCGGAAAGTATGTTCGTGAAAGGCGATTCGGGACCGTACATTCCGTAATTCAGAAGGGCCGAACGCAGTATGGTGTTCTTTGAAAGTTTAGCGTTCGCCCTGCTTTTAAGCATATCCGCGACGAGATTTTCAAAAGCCCTTGCGTCGGGCTGAACGTCGTTCAGCATTTCCATCAGCAAAGCAAGCGCGGGCTTGAAATATTCGTTCAGACCGGAAAGCGTAATAGTAATTCTGTCTCCGTTTTGAACCGCGTTGTAAGAACAACCGAGCCTGAAAAACTCAAGGCTGATATCCGCGGATGTTTTGTTCTTTGTGCCGAGGAGTTTCAGATAATTCAGAGCCGTAGAAATTCTTCTATCCGCGTTGTTTCCGAAATCGTAAATGAAAGAAAGTTCAAACAGATCATTCTCCGTGTTCTTCAGCGAATAAAGCGGGACCATCGGCTTGACGATTGATTCGCTTATTTCTTTTTTGAAATCCAGAAATTTCGGCTGTATGTCACCGACCTTTTCCGAGGTAATTTTCTTAAGAAACTCCGATTCGGAATCCCGGTTGACCTGAACGGGAGTTATGTCAGGTTTTATTATCTTCTGAACGTTCTTGTCTTCACCTGTTCTCTTGTAAACAACGACGTAATTATTGGCGAAATTCCTGTTCGCGAAATTCACGATGTCGCTCTTTGTTATCTTCGAATACCTGTCAGCGCTGGCAATGTACTTTTCCCACGGAATATCCGTCGTGAAAGACTTGACGAACGCGCTTACCCTCGAATTGTTGTTCTGGTACATTCTCGTAAGGGTTGACCTGTAATTGTTTACTACCGCTTCTGTGTACCAGTCGGGAAAATCCCCTTTCTTTACGACTTCGATTTGTGAGAGCAGCAGGTCTCTCAGTTCCTCAAGAGACTGCCCTTCCCTCGGACTGCCGGAAAGTATAAATGCGGAATAGTCCTTCATACCGTCGACGCTCGCGGAGGCGTTCAGCGCTTTCTGCTGCCTCATAATATTCAGGTCGATTAGGCCCGCCGAGCCGTTATACAATATCGCGGCTGTCATGTTCAAAATATCCATTTCATCCGAAGAGGCAGACGGTAATCTGAATCCGATAAAAAGATTTTCGGATTCCGGAGAATACACCGTTTTCTCGATTGGCGAGGTTATAGGGTCTTCAACAGGCGGGACAAATACGGGCACGTCCTTCGGCTGCAGTTTTCCGAAGGCGCGGTCTATCATTACAATCGCCTCGTCAGGGTCAAAATCTCCGGCGAGCATAACAGCCATGTTGTTCGGAACGTAATATGTTTTGTAATAATCTATGACCTTCTTAAGCGAAGGATTCTTAAGGTGTTCGACTGTTCCTATCGTTGTCTGCGTTCCGTATGAGTGTTTCTGAAACAAGCCAGCGTAAAGATTCTCGAACGCTTTTGAAAAACCGTTGTCCATCGAGCGGTTCTTTTCTTCGTAAACAACTTCGAGTTCAGTATGAAACAGGCGCATTATCGGCTGGCGGAACCTTTCCGATTCTATTTCAAGCCACTTCGCGAACTGATTCGAAGGAATTTCATTAACGTAAACCGTCTGCTCGGACGAGGTGTACGCGTTAGTGCCCGTCGCTCCGATTGATGACAGCATCTTGTCGTATTCGTTCGGTATCGCGTATCCCGATGCAAGGTATGAGACGGAATCAATCTTCCGGTAAATCATTCTTCTTTCGCCGGGGTCGGTAGCGGACCTGTGCTGTTCATACAAATCGATTATTTCATTTATAAGTTTGCCTTCGGTTCCGAAATCCTTCGAGCCGAAAACATCCGTGCCCTTGAACAGCATGTGTTCGAGATAGTGCGCGAGACCGGTCGCGTCAGCCGGGTCGTTCTTGCTTCCCGTCTTCACGGCAATCCGCGTCGCGATGCGCGGTTCGTCCTTGTTTACGGATAAATAAACCGTCAGTCCGTTATCAAGTTTGTATATCCTCGTTCCAAGCGGATCATTTTCGTATGACCTGTACTCGTACTTTTTCTGGGCATCCGAAATGCCGCTCATCAGGATAATCATTAGAATTGTGGTTAAGATTTTTATCGCAGTATTCATTTGTCCAATTAGTTTACGTTTAAAATATAGCCCTTTAAATATTTCGTTTCGGGCATTTGCGGAAGCAGCGGATGGTCGTAAGAGCAGTTCGCGAAATCTATAATCTGAATTCTTCTTCCCGAGAGTTCAGCGGCTTTTACCAGTATTTCCTCGAACTGTTTTTCGGATATATGATGCGAGCAACTGTAAGTAAAGAGATATGAATTCTTATGAAGAAGTTTCATCGCCTTATAATTCAGTTCAGCATAGCCCTTTACCGCGGAGGGAACGTTCTTCCTCGACTTGGTGAACGAAGGAGGGTCGAGAACGATCAGGTTAAATTTATCTTTCGTCTGAAACGCCCTGTCGAAATAATCGAACACGTCGCTGCATTCAAATTTTATCGAACCGAATCCGTTCGACGCGGCGTTCTTCTCTGCTGTCAGCACAGAATGCTCCGACGAATCTATGCCTGTAATGTCCTTGCATCCTGCAAACGCAGCATTAAGCGAGAAGCCGCCCTCGTTGCAGAAAAGGTCAAGCATTTTCGAATTTTCAGAAACATAATTTCTTATTTTCAACCTGTTAAAGGCCTGATCGAGATAAAAACCCGTCTTCTGACCTTTCAGCAAATCAATGTTGTACCTGATCGAATCGATTTCAACTTCGGCGGTTGACTCGCTTCCGAACATAATGCCTTCCCTTTTATCGAGTCCCTCGAGCGTGCGCAGTTCATTGTCGTTCTTTTCCGCGATTGCAGTTGCCCCTAATTCCTTCAGTATATCGCAGACGTCGTCCTTGAACATTTCCATTCCCTTCGAGAAAATCTGCAGAGAATATTTGTCTCCGTATCTGTCGACAATCAGACCGGGAAGGAAATCCGATTCGCTGTTGCATAGGCGGAACGACTTCCTTTCAGGATGTAACTTGAGCCGCCTCTGCTCTGCGGTCTTTATTCTCTTTCTAATAAATTCCCTGTCAATATTCTCGTCGCCGTCCGTAAGAAACCTGACGGCAATAAGGGAATGTTTGTTGTAGAATCCTTTCCCGAGGTAAGAGTTTCTGCTCGAGAATAATTCGGCGACGCCGCCGTCAACAATATCGCCTTCGATATTTTCAATCTCATTCGAGAAAATCCACTGATGACCTATATTAAGCCGCCGTTCTTCGTTCTTCTTTAAAAATATTTTCATTTCAATAATTTAATAATTCCTTTTCAAGCGGTGATGTGTCGATATCCAGCATGCACCTGAAATGCTCTTTCGGGCAATCCGCCCGGCCGATATGAGTGCAGGGTCTGCATCCGAGAGCATTATTTTCCATCACGACAGACGTATCAAGTTGCGGATAAAACCCGAATTCCTTCACCGTGCTGCCAAAGAATACGTACGTTTTTTTCCCGAGAGACTCCGCCAGATGAAGCACGCCGCTGTCGTTGCAAATTATCAGTTCCGCGTTTTTTATCAGACCCGCGAGTTCTTTCAAACCGGTCTTGCCGCAAAGATTCACGGCGTTATTCAGATTTTTTTCAAGATACGAGCAAACGTCGGCATCGGTTTGATTCGAATCACCCGTTAGGACAATCGTCGTCTTTACTTTTCTGATGAGATTCAGCAGTTTGTCCGCGGGAAATCTTTTCGTGAAATGTTTCGATGTCGGAGACACGAGCAGGTATCTGCCGCCTATACTGCCGTCTCCGATAATCAGTCCGGGAGTGCGGGTGTATTCATCCGACGCGGCGCTGTTGTATTCCTTCAGGGCGTTAATGTACCTTCTGTAAACCGGCTCGTAATCTTTAAGAAGGTTTACCTTGACAGCCGCGAGGATTATTTTCTTTACCGAGTCTTTTTTTACTCTAATCACTCGCGTGCCCGCTGATGACAGCAGTTTCAAGGTTCTCTGGTTCCTGTGAAGGTCGAATATTGCGTCGAAACCGTAAGCCGCGATTGTCTTCCTGCTTTCCGCGTTATAGGTAAAAATCTTATCGATACCGGGATGCATTGCCGCGGCTCCGACGTATTGCTCCTTCGTCAGAAAAACAAGTTCGGAGTCCGGATATAATCTTTTGATTTCATTCACGAAAGGATACGTTAATATAATATCGCCGAGCGATGACAAACGTACCGCCAATATTTTCAGTTTCTCCGGCAAATTATCGGTTGCTGTTATCGAAAAGCGCGGGTTGCTCAATATCTTTCCTTACGCTCACGCTGATTACCTGATGAAAATGTTTCCTGACTTCTATTGTATTAGACAGTTCCCTGATAAAATCGAAACCGTACTTGTTCAGGTAATACGATATGTTGAAATATCTTTCCTGAAGCGTCTCCTGCGGATAAACGCTTTCGAGCACCGCAGCAAGCCTTTTCCCTGTTGTATCGTTCTGTTTCATCTGAGAGTCGACGAATTTCGGTTTCAGAAATCCGATATTTTCGATGAACTTGTCGTATCTGTTCTTTAATGCCTGAACAAGATTTCTGTCTATCTTATCCAGTTCAATACCGTAAGTATAAATCAGAGCATTCAGTTCGTCCGTAAAATTCGCGAATATCTCATCCACGTTTATTTCGTTGACCTTCCCTAACAGTTTTTTCGAGACAACATCCTCATCGAATAGTTCGTCAAAACTTATATCGTACTTCTCAAGAAAACCCTCCACCTTGCTTTCAAGCAGCGTAATGGATGTTCTGGGAAAAATCACGGGCATCTTCAGTCCGTAAAACTCATACACTTCTCTGAACTGCCCGAAATAAGCCACTTCGGACGGTCCGCCTACGTAAGCGATCGTCGGCAGCAGGTAATCCTGGCATATCGGACGGAGAATAACGTTCGGGCTGAAATTCTCGGGGTTCGATACGAGCAGATTAAACAATTCCTCCTTTTCGAATTTCTGGCGCGTGTTTCTAAGCGAGAACTTATCGTCCTTCATCTCGATTAGATGCCTGTTGTCGTTATACGTGTAAAACAGATTAATCGAGCGCGGTTTGACCTGCGGCTCGTATTTAAGTTCCATTTCCGCGGATTTATTAACAACGAGTTCGCAGGTCGCGGGAAAAGTATTCAATTCCTTTTCAAAGACGGGAGTCAGTATTTTTTTAATTTCCTTATCAGTAGGGTTGCAGAAAATAAGACCCGTATCTCCGAGTATGTAATTAAAGAACCTCGCGAAAGCGGTAACAAGGTCAATTCCCTCTTTATAAGAGCGGTTTATCAGATAGAACAACTGCTCCGTGAATTCCGTCTGAACAAGATTATCCTTTAATGTCTGAGTGAAAGTGTTTATATATTCATCGAGAACTATTTTTCCTGTAGGCGTGAGGTATCTCTCCTTTTCGATGCCTTTCTGAAGGTAACTGATGTTTACGGGATGACCTTCCTTGTTTAAAATGTTTATGTTGTTGATTTCCTGAAAATCGTGGTCGTCAGCCTCGAGCCAGAAAACCGGAACGAACTTGAATTCGGGGTATTTCATCGAAAGGCTCTTGGATAAATCGACGGCGTTAAGCGCCTTTATAATCGTGTAGAGATTACCCGTCAGCATTCCTATCTGCTGTCCCGTTACCACTGCAAAAGTATCCGGCTCTTTCAGGAATTCGATGTTGAGAAAAGCGGACTCGCCGGAATTAAAGAATTTGTTCTGGGTCTTGAGCAATTCGCATACTTCAATCCTGCTAATCGCGCTGTTGTTGTACGATTCCTTTTTGGAAGTAATGGAATTGAAAATGCCTTCATTATCGAACGGGAACTCGTAAAACTCCCTCACTTTATCAAAATGATGAACGTAATCTATGTACAAGCCGCTGTAACCGGGAAGGCTCGCATACGGTATGTTCATTTTAATTTGCATTATATTTTGTCTTTGAATATATTAATTTGTAACAAAGAATTTAGCAAATATTACATTAATTTGTTATGTTTTAATTCGGTGTTTTAAGAGAGTTGCGGCTTTAATGCTTTACATCTCGCGTTAGTCACTTTCAGTTTACAAGGGTCATTTACAAATTTAAAAATCGAAAGAATGAAACATTTATTAATAGGAATTTTATTTTCCTTCTTTATTCTGAATTCAGGGTTCGCGGATTACAATACGCCGGGAACGGGAAAAAGTTGGACGCTTGACAGTCTTGTGGCGAACTCAGGGGGTTCAGTCACGTTCGTTTCGGGCTCGTATTTTCTGAACGACGATACTCTGACAATTTCCAAGAACGATACTTTAAAGATTCTCTCAAACGCAATCTTCAAATTCCCCGGTCTCGGATTGCTGTACGTAAAAGGAACACTCATCATCAATCCGCCCGACTCGGTGAAGTTCACCGCGGCAGACACGACGCAGAAGTACAAGGGCATCGTGCTGGATTCCGCGCACTCTTCATCTTTGAAGAAACTTATATTCGAGCACGCGAACAGCATAAGAATACTTGATTGCAGCCCGCTCATAGACAATTGCAAGATAAGGAATAATTCTTACTATGCTTCAGGAATGCAGAGCGGTTCAATTTCGCTTTTCCGCTCGAATGCCGTGATTACAAACTGCCTCATCACGAGAAGTGTCAGGGCGGCGATAGTGGGAGGCGCAAACATAGCGAACTCCCCCACTATTATGTACAACACGCTGATTGACAATAACACGTCGAATTACAACACGGCTCAGATAAACCTCGGAGCGGGAGGCACATCGCCGATAATAATCAGCAATAATTACATACTGAGATCATCTACGAATTCAGGCGCCATCGCTTTTCTGCCAATAGGGACCATATCATCGCTGATAATCGAGAACAACATAATTAAGAATAACCGTTACGGAATCGCTTTGCTCGCGGGCGGTATCAACGCTTACATCAACAACAACGTTATAGACAGTAACAACACGCAGGGCAGTCCCTCGCTCGGCGGCAGCGGTCTCAACTTTGCAGGAGCGTGGTCAACATCCTCCGTAATAATCACGAGGAACAAAATCAGATGGAATCTCTGGGGCATCACGATTCAGAATACTTCAAAACCGAATCTGGGAAATCTTGGTAACTCTGACACGACAGACGTGGGAATGAATCTTATTTACGGAAACGGAAACAGCGGCAAAATATACGACGTGTACAATAACACTCCCGACTCTATAAAAGCCGAGAACAACTTCTGGAATACGACAAACCTTGATTCAATCGAGGCGCACATATTCCATAAAGTTGACAGCACGACGCTCGGAGTCGTTGATTTCCTGCCTATCGGCGGACCGACGGTTGTTACTGGAAATCCCGTCGTCGCTAATAGTTTCGAATTCCTCGACGTTTACCCGAATCCCTTTAATCCCGAGGTGATGATTAAATTCAGAATCGCGAACGACGGTGTTACGAGAATAAGAATTTACGACCTTCTCGGGCGGGAAATTTATACTGTCGCTAACGAATTCCTGAAAGCGGGAGAATACGAAAGAAACTGGATATCAAGCGGACTTCCGAGCAGCGTTTACATAGTCAGGCTTGAAACTGCCGTGAACTCGTACGCTAAAAGAATCGCGATAGTGAAATAAGTATTTCATAATATCATTCACGAAAACCCCGCCTCGCCGCGGGGTTTTTCTTTATATAAAAAATCAAATATCAAAAATTAAAAATACATATCAAAAATCAAAA
>CAZOQR010000003.1:11219-33167 GCA_964581915.1 uncultured Ignavibacteriaceae bacterium
CTGTCTGATTTGTTGAAATAAACTTTAAATAATAAAATAATTTTCCGATATTGCCCTAACTCATAATACAGTGATGAACGAATCAGCATCTAAAAAAAACGTAATAGCCATCGTAATAATTTCCGCGCTCGGATATTTCGTGGACATATATGACCTTATACTTTTTAGCGTAGTCAGAATCGGCTCCCTGAAATCGCTCGGCGTGCCTGACGCGGACCTGCTTCCTGACGGTGTTCTGCTTCTTAACATGCAGATGGCCGGAATGCTCATCGGAGGCATAATCTGGGGCATAATGGGCGACAAGAAAGGAAGAATTTCCGTCCTGTTCGGCTCGATATTTCTTTATTCGCTCGCGAACACCGCGAACGGGTTCGTTCAAACAATTCCGCAGTACGCGGCTCTAAGGTTTATCGCTGGTGTCGGTCTCGCGGGCGAACTCGGCGCGGGCATAACGCTCGTGTCGGAGGTAATGCCGAAAGAGACGCGCGGTTACGGCACTATGCTCGTCGCGACAGTTGGAATTTTCGGCGCCGTGGTTGCCGCGTTCATCGCGGATATTTTTCAGTGGCGCACGGCTTTCTTTGTCGGCGGAGGTCTCGGTATCGCGCTGCTCATTATGCGCATCGGGGTTTACGAATCTGGAATGTATAATTCAATAAAGGAAGCGGCAGTCGCGAAAGGCAGTTTTCATAAACTGTTCACGAACAGAAAAATGTTTTTCAAATACCTGTACAGCATATCGATAGGGGTGCCTATCTGGTTCATCGTCGGCGTGCTGGTTACTTTCTCGCCCGAGTTCGCGAAGGCTTTCGGAATTCAGGAAACAATAAGCACGGGGAAAGCGATTATGTTCTGCTACATCGGACTCGCGGCGGGCGATTTCCTCAGCGGATTCCTCAGCCAGATTTTAAAGACGAGGAGAAAAATCATAATGGCATTCATAGTGCTCGAAGCGCTCTTCGTCTGCGTTTATCTGTTTTTCAATAAATTCGACGCGACATTCCTTTATACAATGTGCCTGATGCTCGGCATATCGGGCGGATACTGGGCTGTCTTCGTTACAAACGCTTCGGAGCAGTTCGGAACTAACATACGGGCGACAGTGACGACAACGGTGCCGAATTTCGTGCGCGGAGCAGTCGTGCCCGCGACGCTCGCGTTCCAGTACCTGACTCCCGTTACCGGCATCATCTTTTCAGCCCTGATTGTCGGAATGTCAACGCTCGGAATCGCCTTCTTCTCCATAACGAGGCTCGAAGAAACATACGGAAAGGATCTGGACTACGTTGAAGATACAATTAGTAATTAGTAATTACTGAAGTGAGTTCCGCAGGGACGACAGTTTTTTAGTAAGAAAGAATTTTAATATTTTGAGTCCGCAGGGACGACAGTTTTTGGTAAGAAATATTTTTAATATTTTGAGTCCGCAGGGACGACAGTTTTTAGTCCGAATGCCTCCTCTTGACATTTCCCGATACATACCTTAATTTTGTATGGTAGTATATGAATTATGGAAAATCAGATTTTTGAGCCAATCGACGTGATTGCTTTTTTCCACAACCTGAAGGTGGAAATAGTGAAGTTCAAGTGGAAGAACGACGTGTACAACGTCTCACGCGTGAACTCGACGTGGAAGATTCCCACGGGCGAGGCGTTTGAATACCACTTCAGCGTTATATGCGAAAAGCAAAAAGTCGTGTGCGAACTCGCTTACAACCTCAATGATTTCAAATGGCAGTTGATACAGTACGAATGCTACAACTGATTCCCCTGCCGCGGCCGTTCATAATTTAAAAAAGGCTGCTCCGCACCGGCGAAGCAGCATGAATATTCCTTCTAACAATCGTTTTCTTTGCATCCCGTCTTGCCGCGGAATAACCACAGGCAAATTTTATTTCACGAGTATCATTTTCTTTGTAATCGAGAATCCGGTTCCGTTTATCCTGTAGAAATACGCCCCCGACGAATAAGATGAAGCGTCGAACCTGTATTCATACGTTCCCGCTGATAAGTTGTCAAACGTTTTCGACGTGATTTCCCTTCCCGATATGTCGAATATGCTCAATGTTACTTTCGACGACTTCACGACGTCGAATTTTATATTCGTCACGGGATTGAACGGATTGGGATAGTTCTGATAAAGATTGAATTTATCGGGCACTCCCGAAGAAATCTGTCTGATTCCAATCGGAGTGTTTTGCCCGCCGCTGAAGCAGACGAGTCTTCCGTCCCTGCATCCGCCGAGGAATTCCGTAGTCGAATTACCGTCTATGCTGTTAATCGCTGCTACCCTGTCAGCCCTGAACGCAACTGTCGAGCCGAAAGAATAAGTGAACATCGTTGTTCCCGTAGCGCCGTTCACGACAAGAACGTTGCCGGGTGTCTGCATCGCGTACGCTATGTCGCGCTTGCCGTCTCCGTTAACGTCGCTGAGATAATCGACGCCGCGTATATAAGACATTCCCGGCGCCTGCTGCCACAGATAGGTCTGAGTCTTCGTATCTATCCTGCAAAGCATTTGCGGTCCCGACAGCGTGAATTCAACATATCCGTTCGAATCGAGGTCGTCCAGAATTTTCAGGAATCCCGCGTTTGCCGAGCCCGTTGTTACAGTCCAGTTTTCAATTCCGTTCGCGGAGTTCACGCAAAACACCTTACCGGAGAATCCGTAATAGCCGAGTATTTCTCTCGTAGTATCAGTATTGATAGTGGGAATTGTTCTCATGTTCCAGACTTTCCCGTTTATGTTCGCATAATTCCAGACGCTGTTTCCCATGTTATCAAAGCCCTGCAGGGAGTACGTTCCCGAATTGTTTCCTAGTCCGATTGCGCCTCCGAACTGTGTCGGGACAACGTCTCCGGTAAATTCGGAATTTTCGGTATAGAAGAAAATCTGCGCGCCCGTAAGTCCGTTGAGGCAGATTACCGCGTGCCTGCCCGCTCCGTTGCCGGAGCCGCTCGCTGAAACGAGAACGTCTTTGACACCGTCGCCGTTAAAGTCCTTGTCGCATCTCACGCCTTCGATGTCACCGTCCGCGTACGTAACCGAATCGCCCCACGCCCAGATCTGTCTTCCCGTTCTTCCCGATAACGTATAAACCATCTCGTTGCCGCCCGCGCATCCGATTACGACGTCCTGTATTCCGTCGCCGTTAATATCGTCGCGCACCTGCATTGCGTCTTCCCAGGTTACCGAGCCGGTATTATTGTTGTTATAACCTGTATTAAAAATCCAGAGCATGTCGCCCGTAACTGAAGAGTTTCCGTTCCAGCAGGCAGTATAGTAATTTCCCGAAGACACAATAACGTCGTTAATCCCGTCGCCGTTAACGTCACCTATCTGTTTCATCGCGACAGGCTGAAAATCGTCGACGCTCGTGAACGGATTATCGGGAGTGTTCGCTGTCCACATTATATCGCCGAGAACGGTTAAAGCAGCGTTTCCCGAACCGCTCAGCGAAATTTTCGCCGCGGGAAGATTAACCGCGTTAGAATTAATCGTAAGCGTGTCCGTGAACGTCGTGCCTGAATTCGGATTGAACCAGACCCTGAACGCTTTCGATGTCTGAGGCGCAATTGTCTGCGGGAACTGGTTCATCACCGTATCAATACGGTATCTCGCCGTGTTGCATACCATCGATGTGATGTTAAGGTCGCTCTGCCCCTGATTTGTTACCGTGAAATAATAGCCGCAAAGCGAATTAACGCGCCTCTGCTGGAAGTTGTAAGACGTTGCCGACAATCCGATATATCCTCCGTTATAAACGCCCTTTCCTTTCAGCGTTATGGTTTTAACAGGAGTCAAAATGTCGTTGCTTGCAATCTGCAACTGTCCCGATACGGAGTCGAATGCTATCGGATTGAACATTATCGTGTAATTCTTGTTCTGTCCCGGCTGTATCGTATCTGGCACACTGTTCTGTGTTATACCGAACCTCGGACTCGTTATAGTCTTGCCCGTAATAATAAGTTTCGAGCCTCCTGTGTTCGCGATGTTAAGAGTCTGGTTAGCGGTAGTACCAACGACCACATTTCCGAAATCGATAAGGCTCGTCGAAGTCGAAATCACGGGGTTGCCCGCGCCCGATAGCATATATTTATATAGGGTTCTTATGTTTCCCGTTCCGTACGCGAGAAGGTACAGATTTTGTCCGTCCCAGTGCATTCCTTTCGGGTCGCAATTAGTGCTTGGCGCGGGAAAAGAGAACAGAGTATCGCCTACCGATTTCCTGTATGCGTAAATTCTCTCTTCGTCACCCTGAAAATTATCAGTTACGTAGAAGATTGTATCCCCTTTTACGGCAATACCCTGAACCTGCCTGCCTCTGAGAGGAATTGTATCAACAACTTGCTTTGTTGCAATGTTCATTTTATATGCATAAGCGAACGGGTAGGTCGTATAATCGGGATAATAAGTCGCGAACCATAGGTAGTTTCCTGTTATGGTAAGTCCGCCGATACCCGCCGCGTACGAGCCTGTTATTATACTGTCAATTTTAACGCCGGCGGTATTTATTTTATAAAGTTTCGCGCCGTTTGTTGTATAGTCCTGCGCTATCCAGAATCCGGTTCCGTCCCAGGCAAGTCCGTGATTAAACTTAAAAGGTGTTGTGAGACTGTCAAGGAATACACCTGTTTTAGTAATCTTGTAAAGCATTGTGAATGGATAATACGAAGTATTATCATAATCCGTTCCCGCCCAGAGCGTATCATTTTTCGCAGTAAGCCCCCACATTGAATTGTAAGGAGGATAATTCGCAAAAGGATACACTCCTACTATGGACTGGGGAAACAGATTGAATGAAAGCATTAAGAATAATGCCGCAAGTAGATACTTTTTCATTGTTATACAGTAAATTGACTAAAATGAAAATTAATCAATAAATTTCAAGATTGAAATGAAAAATAACTATGTACCGACCAGTTAATCCTGCGGTTTATTCCTCAGAAATCATATACAGCGCCGAAACTGATTCGCATTACTTCGACCTGTTTCGAGAAACCGTTTATGCAGGCGAAATTAAGTTTCACGTCATTAAGCCTGTAGCCGAATCCTACAGTCACATTGTATTGTGAAAAACTGTCATCGGGAAATTCGGGATCACCTTCCGGCCTCATATCAAGTAGAGTGAATAAGCCTCCGCGAAGCGTGAATTTATCATCAGGCGAAAATTCTGCGCCGAAACGGACGTTATGACGGTCCTTGAAATTGTAGTTTAACATAGAACCCGAACCGTCGTAAACGGAAGTGTGCTCGAACCTGTACTCGCCCGAGATTTTCAGTTTATCATTGAGAAATCTCGCTTCAGCGCCCGCGCCTAATTTCCACGGGAAATATGCCACAGTCGTATACGGCGTGAGCAGCACCGGATAATTACGTTCAAATTCCTGTTCGAATCCGGGCGTGAACGTCAAACCGAGAGAGAAATCTTTAACCGGCGTAACTCTGATGCCGATATCCGGTATGAACTTTATATTGTTTGTTGTTTCATCGAGTTTAATATTAGGCATCTCCTGCAAATATAAAACATTTCTCGAGTGTATATGCATCAGGTTGAGGTTGACCCCGAAATCAAATGCCTTGTAATGCCACGCTACTGGCACGGTAAGTGTATTAACGGTATAGGTTTTGTAATTGTCGTAATATTCCGTTCCCGGATAGTATAAGGTTCTACCCATATCAAGCATCCAGTTCCGCTCGTTCCTTATAATCACGCCCGCGTGAAAATCTTTACCCAGCCTGAAACCAAATCCCGCGGCAAATGCAGGATGAACCTGTTTCATCTTCATATCCGCACTAAGAATAGCGAGCCACGGCATTGAGTTTTTCGCATCGTACTCAAGGTATGCCTGATATTTCTTATCAAATTTCACGGAAGCAGGATTCAGCAGACCCGACATTATGTTTCCGTCCGAAGCCGCGCCTGTATATCCTTTGCCCGCGTTTTCCACAGGCTGGTAGTTAAGCGAGTAAAAGTCCCAGGAAGGATTAACTATGCTTTCGTGAATCTGCGCGTTAGCGCTAAAGTTGACGAGTAAAACAGCAGAAAGAAAAATAATTATGATAATGGTTTTCATTTTCATTTTTTAAAATTTAAAAATTGTACAGTACGCCGAAATTAAACGCCTGATGGGAAACATCGGTTATCCTTATCACCGCGCTGTTCAGGTATGCAAAATTAAATTTGAAATTTTTGTACCCGTATCCCGCGCCGAGCGTGAAGAAGTACTCGTCATCAATTACTCTGTCAAAATTCTTTATCTCGCTCGTCAGCGCAAGCAAGGTGAAGAAGCCCGCCCTCAGGGTAAGATTCTTTTCAGGGTTAAATTCCGCGCCCAGATGAAAATTGTGTCTGTCGTTGAAAACGGCTTCATTGTATGTGTCGAACATCATATAGTCCGATAATTTCTCGAATCTGTAATCAAATGAAAACTTGAGATTCTTATCCGGTATTCTGAATTCCGCTCCCGCGCCGATTCTCATCGGATAGAATATCTTAGAGTGCTGGGGATTTGATAAATTGGTTCCTGTGATTTCAACATCCTGCTCAACTTTCGGCGAAAAAACAAGTCCGAGTGAAATCGATTCATCAGGGTCTATGGCGATACCGATTTCAGGAAGAAATGTGTATTCATTTGCTTTTTCCTCAAGTTCCGTAGAAACACCGTGAATATAACTGAAATGGTATTGCGTTACATTCAGGTTCACACCGAACCGCAAAAACTTGTACCTGTAGTTCACGGGAAAGGATAACGTATGGTTCACGATAGTGTACGTCGTGTACGTATTGGTGATGAAATGCCCCCTGTCGTTCCTGTACAAGACGCCGAGATGAACGTCCTTAACAGGGCTGTAACCGAACCCCGCGGAAAAGAGCGGGTTGAATTGCTTATAGCCGGGCATGTTATCGGGCACTGATTTGAAGTTGTATTCCGCATAAACCTGATGCTTTTCGAAATCAGGAGAAGCAGGATTCAATGCCGATGACAAAAGGCTTCCCTTAGAACCTATACCCGTGAAACCCTTTCCGGCGTTTTCAACAGACTGAAAATTAAGCGAGTAATGGTCAATAAGTGTCGCGAGCATGCTTCCGTTCGTGGTTTGCGGATATGAAATACCGCAGAGAAAAAACAGGAGACTAACCGTTAGTAATGTTTTTTTCATATTAATATTTTTATGGTTTTCACTTTCCGCTAGATTGAAACTTCCCGTAATATTCGGAAAACCTTTTCAGGGGAAAAAATTACATTCAGTTTTATCAAGTAAAAAAAAAAGAAAATAACCACTGTTATTTATTGTTAATTTTATACTAATATGAACAAATAGCAATACAGTAAAGCGTCAGCACGCGCCAATTGTTAATATTTGTTTATTGACAATTTGAATAATACTTCATAACTTGAATTTTTAAAATTAAAATGGAGAGTGAAATGAAAGTGCTCTTAAAATCTTTACTGTCTGTATCCATACTTTTCTTAATCGCTGTTTTCATTTCGGGCTGCGTTAACCTCGACCAGAAGACTGTACTGAAAACCGACGGTTCCGGTTCAATGAAAATTAAATACTGGACAAAGTCATCAAACGTTACGGGCGATGAACTTTCCGGATTCGGTTTCACAGAAGAAAAGGTAAAATCAAATTATACTTCATCCAATACAGAACCATCCGCGATAGTTGTCAAGAAGAATCAGACTACTGATTCCCTCTCGGAAGTATCGCTCGAACTGAAGTTTAAGGATATTAACAAACTTTCGGAAGCGAAAGCCTTCAACAAGGTGAAAGCCAGCTGGGTACAGGGCAAAGAAGGAATGGACTTCAAGTATATTCTCCTCAACGATTCCGCGAACGCCAAGAACATGGGAATGAATGAGTATAAACTTACTTACGAATTCGAATTCCCGGGCGAAATCTTAAACACGAACGGCAACAAAGAAGGTCAGGTAGTTAAATGGAACAAGACAGTTGCGGACCTCGTGAAAGACGTCGAATTAACAGCAACGGTAAAGGCAGGCGGAAAGAAATGCGGTCTGTTCGGTCTGGAACTTCCGGTAATATTCCTCCTCGGAATGGGAATGATCTACCTCAGAAGGAAAAAATAAAACCGGATAAAAAACGATTTTAAAGGCTGTCACCGACAGCCTTTTTTTATGCCCGCATTCAGCAATAAATCATACCTGCACGGAAAATTCAACAATTCTGCACGGCGCGGTTTTTAAATCTATCGGCATTCCGAAAAAATTTACGTGAATAAGACAAATGTTGTTCCCTATTTCTAAATTGAAGTAAGCGGCGCTTTTTGATATATTTGAAAACTATGAAGAGGCTATTCATTTTAATAATCCTGACGCTGTCGAACGCTTACGCGTTTGGTTACGATTTCGGAAAAATCGATAGTCTGATCGGGAATTCGATATCAAAAGGATACTTTCCTGGCGCTCAGTTGATAATTGGAACTTCCGGAAATATTCTCTACGAGAAATACTTCGGCAGGTTCACTTACGAGCAGGACTCCAGAGCAGTCGATTCATACAGCATTTACGACCTCGCATCCGTAACGAAAGCGGTGGCGACGACATCCGCGATTATGAAACTTTACGACGACAATAAAATAAAACTCGACGACAGGGTTTCGGATTTCATACCGGAGTTCGCGGCAAACGATAAGGGAAACATCACGATACTGAATCTTCTTCTTCATAATTCGGGACTGAAGGCGTGGATACCGTTTTACAAGACCTGCACCTGCAAGGAAGACGTGCTCAGAACAATTTGCGAACTGCCTCTCGAATATAGGACGGGCTCCTCGTTTTTATACAGCGATATCAATTTCATTCTTCTCGGAATTATAGCCGAAAGAATTACGGGAGCGTCCCTTGCGGATTTCTGCAGGGACAGCATTTTCAATCCGCTCGGAATGGAAGCAACGGGCTTCACTCCTCCCGACAGGCTAAAGGATTTCACCGCGCCGACGGAATACGATTCGAACTGGAGACACAGGCAGTTATGCGGCGAGGTTCACGACGAAGCCGCATCGCTGATAGGCGGTGTATCGGGAAACGCGGGCTTGTTCTCGCGCGCGAGGGAGTTGTACACTTTCGTGAGGATGCTTGCAAACGGAGGCAGGTACTACAATCCGTACACGCGCGGATTGAAGGAAGAAAGAATGTTCTCGGAAACGACCGTGAATCTTTTCCTGAAGAAGTACGATGCGCTTGATTACTCAAACACCCGCGCTCTCGGCTGGGACACGAAACAGCCCCCTATCGGAAGTTACCGCTCTCAGTGCGGCGAACTGATTTCCGAAAACTGCTTCGGACACACAGGATACACGGGTACAAGCATTTGGTGCGATAAAGAAAAGGATATTATAATTATATTCCTGACAAACAGGATTTACCCGTCGAGAAACAACGACGGCATCAAGGAAGTAAGGCCGGAACTGCACAACTTAATAATACAAACATTAACAAATAAATAAACAAAATTATGTCAATCTCAAAATTCAAGAACGAACCGTTTACAGATTTCACCGACAAGAAAAACAGAAAAGCATTCGAGAAGGCACTCGAAGACGTACAATCAAGATTCACGAAAGAATTCCCGCTCGTAATCGGCGGCGAGAAAATTTATACTGAAGAAAAACTGTATTCATACAATCCATCGAATCCCGAGCAGATAGTCGGCACTTTTCAGAAAGCGTCCGTTGAAAACGCTCTGAAGGCTGTAGAAACCGCGCACGCGAAATTCGACGAATGGAAAAGGGTCTCGCCCAAGAAAAGAGCCGAATTCCTTTTCAAGGCGGCGAAGATAATGCGGAAGAGAAAACACATTTTCTCCGCGATGATGGTTTATGAAGAAGGAAAGAACTGGGCGGAAGCCGACGGCGATACCGCCGAAGCGATTGATTTTCTCGAATACTACGCGCGCGAAATGCACAGGTACAGCGGAGAGCAGCCCGTCGTGAAATATCCGGGCGAAAAGAACAAGGTCGAATATCATCCTCTCGGCGTCGGTCTCGTGATTCCGCCGTGGAACTTCCCTCTCGCGATTCTCGTCGGAATGACGACGGCGTCAATAGTCACGGGAAACACAGTGGTACTGAAACCGTCGAGCGACTCCCCCGCCATCGCGCAGATGTTCGTCGAATTAATGGAAGAAATAAAACTTCCCAAAGGAGTTTTGAATTTCGTGACGGGCGGCGGCGGCTCTATAGGCGACGCGCTCGTCCAGCACCACCTGACAAGATTCATTTCATTCACGGGCTCGATGGAAGTCGGTCTGAGAATAAACGAACTCGCGGCAAAAGCGCAGCCGGGACAAATCTGGATTAAGAGAGTCGTCGCGGAGATGGGCGGCAAGGACGCGATTATAGTAGATAAGGAACTTCACAGTTTCGACGACGCCGTACTCGGCACCATTCAGTCCGCATTCGGATTTCAGGGGCAAAAATGCTCCGCCTGCTCGAGAGTAATAGTTGACGAGAGCATATACGACAGGTTCTGTGATGCACTCGTTGAAAAGGCGTCAACTTTAAGAGTCGGACCCTCGGATACAAACCCGAACCTCGGACCCGTAATCAACGGAAAGTCGAAAGAAAGAATTATGCAATACATATCGACGGCTGTATCTGAGGGCGGAATCGTTATACACGGCGGAAACGAACTGCCGGGCGGACATTTCATCGAGCCGACAATCATCCGGGACGTCAAGCCGACGGACACGATAGCGCAGGAAGAAATCTTCGGACCGGTTCTCGCTGTAATAAAATCGCCGAACTTCGATGAATCACTGAAAATCGCCAACGGAACAAAATTCGGTCTGACGGGAGCGGCATATTCAAAGAATAAAAAGAAAATCGCGAAAGCGGATGAAGAATTTTTCGTCGGAAATTTGTATCTTAACAGGAAATGCACGGGAGCCCTCGTGGGCGTCCACCCGTTCGGCGGCTTCAACATGAGCGGAACGGATTCAAAGGCAGGCGGAAGAGACTATCTGCTTCTCTTCATGCAGGCGAAATCAACAAGCAAAAAAATTATTAAATAATGAATTACATAAAATTTATCGCCGCCGCCGCGGTGCTTTTCGGAATACTCAGTTGCAGCAAGGTATCCGAAAAGGTAGAAGAGAAAGTGAATAAAAAGATAGACGAGACAATCGACAAGAGCCTTCAGAAGGTCGATTCCGCGATGAACAAGATAAATACGGATTCGCTCAAGAAGGTAATGGACAAACTCGATTCGCTTTCAAAAAAATTCGATAAAGACGATAACAAATAAAAACAATAATTAATGAAAATACACGAATATCAGGCAAAGGCGATACTTAAAAAATACGGCGTTCCCGTACAGGACGGCGTAGCCATCAAGTCAATCGATGAATTCGATAACGCCGTGAACTCCCTGAAGGAAAGAGGCATAACGCAGTTCGCCGTGAAATCTCAGATACACGCGGGCGGAAGAGGAAAAGGGATTGTTTACAACAAGAACAACCGTTCCGAAGTCGTGGTTAACGGAGGCGTAAAATTCTTCGGTTCGAACGTCGAAGGCGCTAAGGAATTCGCTTCGAAAGTGCTCGGCAACATTCTCGTCACACACCAGTCGGGCGCCGAAGGAAAAGAAGTGCAGACAATGTTCATTGCCGAAGGTCTCGATTACAAAAAAGAACTCTATCTCGGAATACTTCTCGACAGGACAAACTCAAAAGACGTCATAATGGCGTCAACCGAAGGCGGCGTCGAGATTGAGAAAGTCGCGGCGGAAACACCCGAAAAGATAATAAAGGTATGGATCGAGCCGTCAATAGGATTACAGAGTTATCAGGCGCGTGAACTTGCTTTCGGACTCGGACTCGAGGGCAGCGCTTTCAAGGATTTCACGAAGTTTATTATGACCCTTTACAAGGCATACTGCGAATCCGACGCGTCTCTGCTCGAAATCAATCCTCTGATAATCACGAATGACGACAGGATAGTCGCTCTCGACGCGAAGATAAACCTCGACGATAACGCTTTGATGAGGCACAAGGATTTCGAAATGCTCAGAGACCTTAACGAGGAAGACCCTCTCGAAATCGAAGCGTCGAAGTACAACCTCAATTACATAAAACTCGACGGGAACGTCGGGTGCATGGTGAACGGCGCGGGACTCGCGATGGGCACGATGGACCTGATTAAACTCGCGGGCGGCGAACCCGCCAACTTCCTCGACGTGGGCGGTACTGCATCGGCTGAAACAGTAGAGAACGGATTCAGGATTATACTGACCGACCCAAACGTTAAGGCGATTCTGATAAATATTTTCGGTGGCATCGTAAGGTGCGACCGCGTCGCCAACGGAGTCGTTCAGGCGTCAAGAAATCTTAACCTGAACATTCCTGTCGTCGTAAGACTGCAGGGAACAAACGCGGAGGAAGCAAGACAGATATTGAACGATTCGGGTCTGAACCTGATTCCCGCGGACACGCTTCAGGACGCGGCTGACAAGGTAACGCAGGCTCTAGCCCGATAGAAAATTTAATTAAATATTTTTCAGGGAAAGGAAGAACATCTCTTCTCTTTCCCTTTTTGATTGAAAACAAAAATTTATGTCATACAAAAACATATTATTCGACGATTCACTCACGTACGACGACGTTTCGCTTCTGCCCAATCAGATTTCATCCGTAAAGCACCGCGCCGACTGCGATACTTCGGTGGAGTTTTGCGGAGTCAAACTCGCAGTGCCCATAATCGCCTCGCCGATGAACACCGTCTGCGGCGGCAGAATGGCAAAAGCCCTTTCGGAACTGAACTGTCTCGGGGTAATACACAGATTCAATACGGTTGACGAGCAGATTGCCGAGTTCGGGGATAATGATATGCGCGCGACAAATCTGAAAGCCGCGGCAATTGGAATCAATTCCGATACCGAAATCGACCGTCTTAAAAAACTCGCTGACTACGGCGTCAAAGTAATATGCATAGACATAGCCAACGGCGGCTCGAAGATGATTGAACGGTTTCTGAACGAAATAAGACCGTTAGTGGATAAGTATGAACTTAAGATTATCGCTGGAAATGTCGCGAGTTCCGAAACGACCGAGTTCCTGATTAATCTGGGCGTCGACGCGATTCGCGTGGGCATAGGAAACGGAGCGATGTGCTCGACATCGATAAAATCCGGCATTGGAATAGGTCAGGTTGACGCGATAGTGCGCGCGCTTTCCGCGAGAGACAAGATGAAAAGCGGCGTTAAAATAATCGCCGACGGCGGCATTAGCAACCCCGGAGCGATGTGCAAGGCAATCGCCCTCGGCTGCGATGCGGTCATGTTCGGCCGCGTGTTAGCCGGTACCGAAGAAGCACCCGGCGATGTTCTGAAATACAGCAACCAGCGCTGGAAAAAATACTGCGGAAGCGCGTCCTTTGCCGTGAAACAGGAAAATAAAAACTACATCGAGGGCGAAGAATCGCTCGTTCCGTACAAAGGAAGCGTGTCAAAACTCATAAAAGAATACCGCGAAGGGCTTCAATCATCGATGAGTTATCTGAATTCCCTTACAATCAATGAATATCAGCAAAAAGCCACTTTTGTTAAACTGACGAGCCATTCTTTCCTTGAAAGAAAACCTCAGGTCGAGAATGGTTAGAATTCTCTGGTTCAGGAAGAACCTGCGCGCTTCGGATAACAGGGTTCTTAAAGTTTTTCTGGATGAAATCAGCCCGGAAGACAGATATTTGCTCCTTTATATTAAGAACGATAATACATTCAGGTTTTTCGGCGAGAAGCGTATTAACTTTCTGAATCAATGCCTCGACGATTTAAAGAATCAACTTAAATTAAAAGGCTTTAACCTGCATATTTTTAAGGGGAATAGCCTGAATATATTTAAGCAAATAATCGATTCTGAATCTATAGTTTATGCTGACCGGCAAATCGAGCCATATTGCGTTTCAAGGGATGCTAATGTTCACTCTTTTCTTAAGTCTAGAAAATCCGAACTGAAGATTATTGATGACTCGGCTTTGTTCGAATCCGGCGAGGTTCTTAAACCGGACGGAACCCCCTTTACCGTTTTTACACCTTTTAAAAACAAGTGCGAATTACTTTTGGGGGAAAATAACTGGTCGGAAGAAGCCTGTGACTTCGCGAAATTGTCTTCCTGTAAAGAATACAGAACAACTGCACTTGAAAGTTATATATTCCGTACGAACGACGATGGATTTATCAAAGGCGGCAGGACGGCGGGACTGAAACTCCTTAAATCCTTTGAAAGAAACGGATTGGGAAAATACAACTCGATGCGCGACTTCCCTGCCGTAAACGGAACGAGCCTGTTGTCTCCTCACCTGCATTTTGGAACGGTGAGCATAAGGGAATGCTGCAGAACCGCGCTGAAGAAACTTACGGCATCGGAAAGCAAGAACGAAATCCGGACCTGGATAAACGAACTCATCTGGCGCGAGTTTTATTACAACATCACTTACCACTTTCCGTATGTTTTAAACGGCGCTTTCAAACGTCAGTATGATAAAATACGATGGTCTTACGATGAAGATTTGTTCGAAAAATGGCAGAAGGGAATGACAGGTTACCCGATAGTTGACGCAGGGATGAGACAGTTGGTAAAAGAAGGCTGGATGCATAACCGTCTTCGAATGATAACCGCTATGTTTCTCACGAAGGACCTGTTTATCGACTGGAAACTTGGCGAGAAATTTTTCGCTGAACACCTGATTGACCTCGATTTCTCTTCGAACAACGGCGGATGGCAGTGGAGCGCCTCAACCGGATGCGACGCGCAGCCGTATTTCAGAATTTTCAATCCGTATCTTCAAAGCGCGAAATTCGATCCTGAAGGAAAATTCATAAAGAAATACGTGCCGGAACTCGCGAATGTCCCTGCAAAATACATACACAATCCCTCATTGATGCCTGCCGATGCGCAGCAAAAATGCGGCGTGATTATCGGCAAGGACTATCCCCCGCCTGTTATCGAACATTCGAAAGCGAAAGACAGGATTATGAAAGAGTTCAGGTCTTCGTAATCTCATACACGATTCCGTGCATTTAAACTCTCGGGTACTGTTCGGTTTTGTGCACAAATTAAACCGTTTCAACGATTTAATATTATGATTAAATTTGAATGATTTTATAAAACGAGAAAAAATTTCGGAATAACAAAATGAGAAAAAAAATTGTAGCAGGCAACTGGAAAATGAACAAGACTTTCGAAGAATCGAAAGCATTAATGAGCGAATTAAAATCGAAACTCGGGAAGGAAACATCCGAAAAGGTTGAGACAGTCGTATGCCCTCCTTTTTTATGCGTTCCGGCGGCGAATGAAATATTTCACGGCACGAACATAAGTTTCGGCGGACAGAACATCCATTTCAAGGACGACGGAGCCTACACGGGTGAAATATCAGCGTCGATGCTGAAGGCAATCGGCTGTGAATACGTCATACTCGGGCACAGCGAGCGCAGGCAGTATTTTCACGAAACAAACCACCTGATAAACTTTAAAGTTTTAAAGGCGCTTGAAAAAGGTCTGAAGCCGATACTCTGCGTCGGCGAAACACTCGAACAGCGCGAGCAGGGTGTCGAGAAAAAAATCGTTGACGAGCAGGTAACTTTATGCCTTAAGGACGTCAGCGCCGCGGATATGGAAAACGTTGTAATAGCATACGAACCCGTCTGGGCGATTGGCACGGGCAAGACCGCGACGCCGGAGCAGGCGGAAGAAATGCACGTTGAAATCAGAAAGTCTCTCGAAAACCTTTACAACGCGACGGTTGCGGGAAGAACGCGAATACTTTACGGCGGAAGCATGAACGACAAGAACGCGAAAGACCTGTTGAGCAAGAACAACATCGACGGCGGACTTATCGGAGGCGCGGCGCTGAAAGCCGACAGTTTCATTGCGATAATCGAAGCGGCAGTGTAACCGTATTTCTACTGAAATTCAATTGATTCTTGCAGCGTTATATGATTATACTCTGTCCGGAAATGATTCCCGGCAGAAAAACAAAACCCCTCTCGCGAGGGGTTTTTCTTATTACAACTTTTAACTTTCAATTGTAATTCTGCAATTTCATATTTGCACTTTGCATTATTTCACGAGCATCATCTTCTTCGTGTCAGTGTATCCTTCCGCTTTGAGGGTGTAGAAATAAACACCGCTGGAAAGCACGCTGCCGTTTATTTCCGCGTTGTAGTACCCTGCCGTAACGTAGCCGTCAAGATACGTATCGACGAGTTTTCCCGTCACGTCGTAAATCTTAAGGCTCGCGTTTCCGCTCTTCGGAATCGAGAATTTTATGTTCGTAACGGGATTGAATGGATTCGGATAGTTCTGACCGAGTTCAAAACTAACAGGCACTTCTGACTGTCCGTTTATGCCCGTCATCGTTATTCCTGTCTGAAGTGATTGCTGTATCTCCGCCGTGTAAATCGGCGATGCGTCCTTGTAAACGAAAACAATCAGTTTGCAGTTTGCTTCGAGCCATCCGGTTCCGAGAGTCGTGCTGAAAGTCTTGTTTATTACCTGTCCGTTCGTCCAGGTGCCGCCTGTGTTGACGTTTTCGCCAGTCGCTGTATTTACCATGTTTCTCGCCACCCATTTATGGACATAAGAGGAACCGCCCGTGCAGTATGAGTTGCCCGACTGGTTGTAAACGAGATTATCTTCCGTGATGACGTAATTTATCTTGTACTGTCCCGTAAGGTTCTCGAGAGCGGTCGCGTTCAGGTTAACGTCAAGAGTTCGCGTGCCCGAATTGTAATTCTTGCTGACGATGTCAATCTTCACCGGAGATACGGGAGAATTCAGATATCTCATGAAGGGTCTCTCGACAAAATCACTGTACCCGCAGGACTGCGGATTCGTGGTCCGTTCAATCGTGCCCGTGGGATAAGCGTTCATTCCCATCAGTGAAAGAATGTTGTTGCCGTTGAAGTTAATGTACGGGTCGGAAGAACTTCCGCCGTGATACGCTATTACTACCGTCTGCGGATAGAACACTTCGAGGTCCACGATTCTGCCTTTCGCGCAGGGGCACCACTGGCACCACGTGCCCGTACAGTATTCGATAAGAACATTTCTCGGATTGTTCGAAGCGTAATAAGTGTTGTAAATCGTGTCGTTAGATACGTTCTGGTCGCCGCTCAGTGTGGTGTACGCTTTCATCGTAACCGTGCCCGATGAAGGAACAGTCCATTGAGGGAATGTTACGAGATACGACGAGCCTGCCGCAAGACCAGTTACAGTCTGTGTCTGCGTGTATCCGCCCGGCGTTATAGTCAGCGTAACAGGAATGTTCTGAGTCGTCGTTCCGAAATTTCTAACGTAAACTTTCGGAGTATCTATTGCTCCGGGAGAAAATACTTTGTTGTATCTCTTGAACCCGCTCGCGCCGGCGTCATTAGCGTACTTCGTCCCGATTTTAATGTTATCGAGATAAAGATTGTTTCCGTACGCTGATATCGCGGTGAACTTCAGTTTGTTCGTTCCTGCAGGAAGCACATATCTTTTCGTCGCCCACTGCGCGGGCGTAGGAACGAATGCAAGACCCGTAGGAGGCGCAGTTGTCAACTCGCCCGATGCTCCGCCGTTTAGAAGCACGAGTTGTGTCCACGTGCCGCCGCCGTCCGTCGAATACCAGATTTTCAACTGGTCATTCGAAGTGCCGTACGTGGCATAGGCGTGGTCGAATACGAGCGAATCCCCTGTCGTTGCGGCATTGAACTGGGGTGTAATCATATCGAAAGACAGACCAGAACTCGCGTCGGACATGTTCGCCTTGCAGGACGCGTAACTCGTTCCGTAACCGGAGCAAATTAACGCCCAGTCCCACTTGAAAGTGTTCGTGGTGACAAGCGTCCAGCCGGCAGGAGGGAAATTCGGATTGTCAAAATCCTGCCAGATGTAAAATGCATCGGCGGAATTTATGAACAATGTTGAAATCGTGAATAGAGCAATGAGTAGAAGTTTTTTCATTTCACCCTTGATTGAATTTGAAAATTGTTTATAGGAATTTAATAACAAGAAATGATATATATAAGTGAAAATTATCGATAGCAAAGTATTTAATGACTAAATTCAGAACTGGTAACATTTTATTCTTCCCTTGTCATTCTCTTCGGGATTGTAAGTTTTTTCCCCGAGAAGAATCCGGTTCCCTCCCCTTCTCTCGGTAATCTACTTCAAAAATGAAATTTGATAATGCAATTTTTTGGAATTTATTTTGTTCTTAATAATTGTTATCTGGAATAATCCAAAATTGAACTTAAACCAATAATATTCAAATATGAAAGAAGTTGTTATTGTTTCCGCGGTAAGAACGCCGATAGGAAGTTTTCAGGGCGCATTATCGTCTCTCACGGCACCTCAACTTGGCGCGATTGTGATAAAAGAAGCGGTTAAACGAGCGGGGATAAAGCCTGAAGACGTTTCCGAAGTGATAATGGGCTGCGTGCTTCCCGCAGGAATCGGACAGGCGCCTGCGAGGCAGGCCTCTATATACGCGGGACTTCCGAAATCCGTTCCCTGCATGACGATAAACAAGGTCTGCGGTTCGGGTCTTAAAGCGGTGATGCTCGCTGAACAGGCAATAAAAGCCGGAGACGCGGAAATTGTCGTCGCGGGTGGTATGGAATCGATGAGCAATGTCCCCTATTACCTTCCGAAAGCGAGAACAGGATACAGAATGGGAAACGGCGCAATCATTGACGGCATGGTTCATGACGGATTGTGGGACTGCTATAATAATTTTCACATGGGAAGCGCAGGAGAGTTATGTTCGCGCGAACTGAAGATTCCGAGAAAAGAGCAGGATGACTTTTCCGTGGAAAGTTATAAGCGCGCGCTGAACGCTATTGACAACGGTCTTTTCAGGAATGAAATTATTCCCGTCGAAATTAAAGACAGGAAAGGAACGGTAACCGTAACGAACGATGAAGAGCCGAAAAAAACAAATTTTGAAAAAGCGCTCGCGCTGAAACCCGCGTTTGAAAAGGACGGAACGATAACGGCATTCAACGCATCAAAGATTAACGACGGAGCCTCCGCGCTCGTGATAATGCCTGCGGAAAAAGCGAAAGAACTCGGACTGAAGCCGCTTGCGAAGATAGTTGCCCAGACTTCATACGCGCAGGAGCCGGAATGGTTTACAACCGCGCCCGCTTACGCGATACGAAACGTTGTCAAGAAAGCGGGAATGAAGATTGAAGATATAGATTTGTTCGAAATCAATGAAGCATTCGCAGTTCAGGCGCTTTCGGTCATCAAGGTTGCAGGTTTAGACCCTGCAAAGGTAAACGTAAACGGCGGAGCCGTCGCGCTCGGACACCCGATTGGCGCGAGCGGAGCGAGAATACTAACTACCCTAATCAACGTATTGGAGCAGCGCGGCAAAAAATACGGGCTCGCAACGCTCTGCATAGGCGGAGGTGAAGCGAGCGCGCTTATCGTAGAAAAAGTGTAGTTCCTGTTTCGGGAAAAATGAATTATTTATAATAATACTTTGTTTTCTTAATAATTAAACTATGAAGATGGATATCTTAAATATTTCGGTTATCGGAGCGGGCACGATGGGCAACGGAATAGCCCACGCTTTCGCCCAGTACGGTTTTAATGTTACGCTTATTGACGTCAAGCAGGATTATCTCGACAAAGCGCTCAAGGTAATTTCAGGTAACCTCGACAGGCAGATTAAGAAAGGTACGATTGCCGAAAGCGATAAAGCGAAAACTCTTGGAAACATTAAGACATCTCTCAATATTTCCGACGCGAAGCAGTCACAACTTGTCGTCGAAGCAGCGACTGAAAATCCCGACACGAAGAAAAAGATATTCAATCTTCTTGACAGGGAATGCCCTGAAGGAACGATTCTCGCATCGAACACTTCATCGATTTCGATAACAGAGATAGCGGGTATAACATCGAGACCGGATAAGGTAATCGGAATGCACTTCATGAATCCCGTGCCTATGATGAAACTCGTTGAAATAATACGGGGACTCGCGACTTCGAACGAGACTTTCGGCGCGATAAAGTCACTGACCGAAAGAATTGAAAAGGTGCCCGTTGAAGTAAACGACTACCCCGGCTTCGTCTCGAACAGAATACTAATGCCGATGATAAATGAAGCAGTTTACTGCGTGATGGAAGGCGTCGCCGAGCCTGAAGCAATCGATACCGTTATGAAACTCGGTATGAATCACCCGATGGGACCGCTGACGCTCGCCGATTTTATCGGGCTGGACGTTTGTTTGTTCATAATGGAAGTCCTTCATAACGGACTCGGAGATTCAAAATACCGTCCCTGCCCGCTTCTGAAGAAGATGGTCGCGGCGGGACATCTCGGCAGAAAAAGCGGCAAGGGATTTTACGATTATTCGAAGTAAAATCCGCTCATAAAAGGTTTTTGTAACTTAAATTCAGAATAATGGACTTTAAATTTACCGAAGAACAAATACAGATAAGGGATACAGCGAAGGATTTCGCGGAGAATGAAATCGCGCCTTCGGCTGTAGAGAGAGACATCACAGCCGAATTCCCTGCCGAAATCATATCGAAACTCGGCGAACTCGGCTTTATGGGTATGATGGTCTCCCCGGAATGGGGCGGCGCCGGATTCGACACGGTCAGTTACGTTCTCGCTATGGAGGAAATATCAAAAGTTGACGCATCCGTCGGAGTGATTATGTCGGTTAACAATTCGCTTGTTTGTTACGGCATAGAAAAGTGGGGCACGAATGAGCAAAAAGAAAAATACCTCACTCCTCTCGCCTCGGGACAAAAACTCGGCGCTTTCTGCCTTTCTGAGCCCGAAGCCGGCAGCGACGCCACCAATCAGAAAACCGTTGCCGAGAAGGACGGTGATTTCTACGTATTGAACGGTATGAAGAACTGGATTACAAACGGCACGAAAGCGGACTATTATCTGGTTCAGGCGCAGACGGATAAGTCCAAAGGATATAAGGGTATTACGACCTTTATTGTAGAGCAAAAACTCGATGGTGTTGAAGTCGGCAAGAAGGAGGATAAACTAGGGATTAGAAGTTCCGATACCTGCACACTCGGACTCAACAATGTGCGTGTACCGAAAGAGAACGTGCTTGGCGGGGAGGGGCTTGGCTTCAAGATAGCGATGGAGACCCTTAACGGCGGACGTATTGGTATAGCGTCACAAGCGCTTGGGATAGCATCCGCATCGCTTGACGCGGCGTTAAAATACTCGAAGGAGCGCAAGGCATTTGACAGACCGATTTGCGAACTGCAGGCGATACAGTTCAAACTCGCCGATATGGCTGTCAACGTCGAAACGGCAAGACTGCTGATATTGCAGGCTGCCCTGAAAAAAGACGCGGGAGAAAAATACGCGAAAGAAGCCGCGCAGGCGAAACTCTATGCAAGCCGCGTGGCGGTTCAGAACGCTCTCGAAGCGATTCAGATACACGGCGGTTACGGTTATGTTCGTGAATATCTTGTGGAAAGATATCTCCGTGACGCCAAGATAACCGAAATTTACGAAGGAACGAGCGAAATACAGAAGATTGTTATTGCAAGGGAATTGCTTAAGGATTAATTTTTAAACTTCGAATAATTGAAATCCCGCCGTTACAGCGGCGGGATTTTTTTATTCCCTTTCAAGCCTTTGTACCATTTAATTCATTATAAATCCGCAAATTAAATCAATACAATTTTATAATTACTTTCATTAGTTTTGTATAATCAAAGCGGTAAAACATCTATCTCATTTTTATCAACAACAATTTGTTCGAGTGAAGCCATTTTACACTTATAAAATGGGGCGGTTCCGAAAAGCCAAAAGAGTAGGGTAAATTAAATTTATTGTCATGACAAAATATTTCTTCTTTGCAGCAGTGATTTTTTTCTTAGCTAAAGGAATTAAATCTCAGGAACTTCCGACATTCGATGCGGATTTCGGGAAAAAAACGGTCTTC
>CAZOQR010000004.1:0-30049 GCA_964581915.1 uncultured Ignavibacteriaceae bacterium
TACCGCATACAGTCCGGAAATTTCACGGCTTCAAAGAAGATGGTTTTGCTGAAGTGATTAAGAGCGCGGAATTAAGATATATTATATTTGATTTGAAAATCGGCGGTCACCGAAATAAAAACGCCCCTTTGCAAGGGGCGTTTTCACAATTAAAAAAGAATAAACTATTTTTTCTCATCCTGTTTTTTCGCGCCGAGAGTTTTCTTTATCCACTGAGTAGTTACGGACTTCGGACGAATTATGGGTCTGTTGAGCGCGCGGTTGAGTATTAACTGCGCCGCGAGACCCAGAACTCTGGAGACGGAGAAGAGCACAGTATAATATTCGTATTCCGTCATTCCGTAATGGAAGAGAAGTGAGCCGCTTGCCGCGTCGACATTAGGCCACGGGTCTTTCGCTTTTCCGCCTTCGATTAAGAGTTTCGGAACGATGTTGAATAGTTGATTAACGATTCCGAAAATTTCATCATCGGGCAGATGTTTTTTTCCGAACTCTACAAAAGCCGTGAACCTCGGGTCTGTTACTCTCAGGACAGCGTGTCCGTAACCCGCTATTACGCGCCTGTTATTGAGAAGATTTATGCAGTATTCGCGTACTTCATTATCTGAAGGAGTGTGGCCTATATCATCCCGCAGTTTTATTATGAACCTGAGGCATTCCTGATTCGCGAGTCCGTGCAGCGGTCCCGCCAGACCGTTAAGGCCTCCGCTAACTGAAAAATAAACATCGGACAGGGCGGAGTTAATCGTCTGGGTCGCCATCGCGCTCACGTTACCGCCTTCGTGGTCGGAATGAAGAACCATGTACAGACGCATCAGGTCGGCGAATGAACCGTCGGGGTCCTCCACTCCGAGGAGCCTCGCGTAGTTAGCCGCCCAGTCGAGTTTGTTGTCCGAATTGATTCTTGGGCCCTTGTTGAATTTTCTCCTGTAAATGTACGCGGCGATTATC
The DNA here is from genome assembly GCA_964581915.1 of uncultured Ignavibacteriaceae bacterium. Lineage (GTDB taxonomy): Bacteria > Bacteroidota > Ignavibacteria > Tepidaquicellales > Tepidaquicellaceae > CAIKZJ01. The sequence goes on from CAZOQR010000004.1 coordinate 952, forward strand.
GGAATCCTTGCTATAAGATTCAGAGAATCCCATAGCATGGGCTCCCAGAGCATGTCTTTCGGCATTCCCTCGTCATAGCGTTTCCTGAAGAAAGATTCGTTTTCCATTACGAGGACCGCCGAATTCAGCATAACCATCGGGTGCGTTTCCATGGGCAGAGCGTTTATTGTATTCCAGACGTAGAAAGGAACGTCGCTTCTTCTCCGCAATTCCCACTGTAAATCTTCAAGGGCTTCGTCATCAGGCAGTTCTCCGGTCAGAAGAAGATAAAATATTTCTTCCGGAAGTTTGTCGGTAAGTTCAAGAATCGGTATTCCCCTGATTATAAGCCCCGTGTCGAGTCCGACTTCGGAGGTATCGCAAATAAGAGACTTGATGCCCCTCATTCCTCCGAACAACTGTTCCGTGGTGACTTCGTTAATTACAGTGTTCGGACCCATAGCAAATACTTCATTTGCTTCTTTTCTCAGACCGGGAATGATTTCCGCGAGTTTGTCTCTGAGTATCATAAGATTATAGTTAATGTTTTAAAATTCTCTTTTTTAAAAGCAATGCAGGACGGTGTTTCCTCCTATGCAATACAATTAAAATTGAATTAATTTCATTTAAGTATTAACTTAACAATATTTAGCAATTTAAAGTTTTAAATACAATATGAAAATCATTTATCACGGCCACGCATTCGTGGAATTCGTTACGGGGAAGCATAAAATTCTCTCGGACCCCTTTGTTACGGGAAACCCGAATTGCGACTTGAAGCCCGTTGACATCAAATGTGATTTCATCATACCCACGCACGGGCACGGAGACAACTTCGGCGATACGATAGAACTCGCTAAGAAAAACGACGCAACGGTAATCGGGATTTACGAAATCGCCACGTACTGCGGCAACAAGGGCGTAAAGGCGCATCCGATGAACATCGGCGGCGGTTACAACTTTCCGTTCGGCAGGGTGAAACTCACGATGGCGCAGCATTCATCGTCGTTTCCCGACGGTACGTATGCGGGCGACGCGTACGGTTTTATTATTTCGGCTGAAGGAAAGAACATATATCAGGCGGGAGACACCGGTCTCTTCTACGACATGAAACTCATCGGAGAGATGCAGAGGATTGACTGCGCGCTTCTTCCCATAGGCGACGATTTCACGATGGGAGTGGATGACGCGGTGAAAGCGGCTGAATTCGTGAATGCCAATACGGTCATACCGATTCATTACAACACATTCGATTTGATTAAGTCCGACGCGAATGATTTCAAGAGAAAGATCGAATCGATAGGGAAGAAGTGCGTTATAATGAAACCCGGGGACATTTACGAATTATAAATCGGGATTTAGTGCAGAAAATAATATCTATATCAAATCAGAAAGGCGGCGTTGGCAAGACAACAACCGCCGTCAATCTATCCGCGTGCATCGCGAAACTCGGAATTAAAGTGCTTCTCGTGGACGCCGACCCGCAGGCAAACGCAACGACCGGAATGGGAATCGAGGCGAAGGATGACGGGAAGAGCGTGTATGAACTTCTGGTGAGCGATATGAAAGCAGCGGACACGGTCAAGCCGACGCAGATTGAAAACCTTTCAATAATAACGTCGAACATCAATCTCGTCGCTGCCGAACTGGAACTTGTTTCCCTTCAAAACAGGGAAAGAATGCTGAAGGACAAACTGAAGGAATTATCCGCGCCCGACAGCGGTTATGATTTTGAATTTATATTCATAGATTGTCCGCCTTCGCTCGGTTTGATCACGGTGAACTCGCTTAACGCGGCGGATACGGTGCTGATTCCGGTTCAGTGCGAATACTACGCGCTCGAGGGACTATCGGCGCTGCTTAATACAATCAAGATGGTAAAGAATTCCTTTAATCCGAATCTTTCCATCGAAGGGTATTTGCTAACGATGTTCGATTCGCGGCTCAGGCTTGCTAATCAGGTTGAAGCCGAACTCAGGAAATATTTCGCCGACAAGGTTTTCGCGACGAAGATAGCGAGGAACGTGAAAATCGGCGAGGCGCCGAGTTACGGCAAACCCGTAATCGTTTATGACCCGCTGTCTTCGGGCGCGGGTAACTATACCGAACTCGCGAAAGAGTTCGCTTCAAGGAACAAAAAAACTATACAGGATAAATAATATTTATGGATAATAAAGGAGGTCTCGGGAAGGGCCTTTCGGCTCTTTTCGAAAACAGAAACATAGACCCGAACAACCCGAACGGCAGTGCGTCAAACGTTTCCGAAGGCAAACTATACGTGGATATAGGCAAGATAAGAACGAATCCGTTCCAGCCGAGAGAGGATTTTGACGAGGCGAAACTGAATGAACTCGCGAACTCGATAAAGAAAAAAGGGGTGCTTCAGCCGATAACCGTAAAACTCGCGGGCGACGGAAACGGATACATACTGATTTCCGGGGAGAGAAGATTGCGCGCCGCGAAAATCGCGGGGCTTTCCGAAATTCCGGCTTTCATCTACGACACGAAGGACGAAAGCAAGGAGAATCTTCTCGAACTCGCCCTCATAGAAAACGTTCAGCGCGACGACCTCAATCCGATGGAACTCTCCGATTCATACAGGCGGCTCGTGGACGAATGCAGCCTCACGCAGGAGCAGATAGCGGAAAAAGTAAGCAAGCAGAGAAGCACTGTCGCCAACTTTCTGCGCCTCCAGAAACTTCCCGCGGAAATAAAACTATCCCTTCGCAGAAATGAAATTACGGAGGGTCACGCGAGAACGATACTCAGGATAGATGATGAAGAAGCGCAGATTGCGATTTGGAAGAGGATTCTGGATGAGAATCTTTCCGTAAGGAGACTCGAAGAACTGACGGACAAGCAGGCAAAGAAAAAGAAGAAGAAAAAAACATCTAACGGCGGAGTCAGCGGCGAATACGAAGAAATACAGAACAAACTCAGAAGATATTTCGGCACGAGGGTAATAGTGAAACCCAAGACAAAACAAACAGGCGAAATAATAATCGAATACTACTCGAACGACGACCTCGAAAGAATAATCGAACTGTCTGAAAAACAAACTTAGAGTAAAAATGAAAAAACTTATTTATACGGACAAGGCTCCGAAACCCATCGGACCTTACTCACAAGGTGTACACTACGTCGAATTCAACGGACTTTTTTTCACATCCGGACAGATAGCCCTCGGACCCGACGGCAATATCGTTTCGGACGATATTAAGGAGCAGACAAAAACAGTCTGCGAAAACCTGAACCATATATTGGCGGAGCACGGCTCGTCGCTCGACAAGGCGATAAAGACCACCGTTTACATGACAAACCTCGCGGAGTTCCCTTCAATGAACGAGGTTTACGGAAATTATTTCGGCGTATCGCTCCCGGCGAGAAGCACGGTGCAGGTTGCCGGACTTCCTAAGAACGCGAAGTTGATGATAGACGTAATCGCGCATAAATAATTTTGTTCGCAACGCTACCCAAGCCCGAGCACGCCGCGGCGCATCTTCGACCCGGGAAGGAGGAATATAAATCTATACTTTCCGCTGCCTGTTGCCTTTTAGCGGGTGCGCCATCATAAATTAATAAGAATGTTCCCCGTAAGTATGTTGATATTATAAAAATTTATACGAAAATTTAAGCAAGAATGATTTAATTGCGGGAAACGATAAAAAATAATCTGCAATCAAAACTCGAGAACCTTCCGCCGGCTCCGGGCGTGTATCAGTTTAAAGATGCATCAGGCAAAGTCATATACGTTGGCAAGGCAAAAATCCTGAAAAACCGCGTCAGGCAATACTTTCAGTCCCGTCCTTCTCAGGCGAAGACGGACGCGATGGTATCAAAGATAGCCGACCTTGAATTAATCACGACGGATAATGAAATCGAAGCGCTAATACTCGAATTCAATCTGATAAAAAGATTAAAACCGCGTTACAACGTACTGCTCAAGGACGATAAAACTTATCCGTACATCGTTATCACGAACGAACCTTTCCCGCGGGTATTTCCGACGAGAAAAAAGCGTTCGGACGGTTCACGGTATTTCGGACCTTACACCGATGTTAAGACGATGCGTTTCGCGCTTAAGTCGATACGCGATATTTTTACAATACGCTCCTGCAACCTGACGCTCAACGAGAATACGATTAAAGAAGGCAGGTTCAAGGTCTGCCTCGATTACCACATAAAGAAATGCGAGGGACCCTGCGCGGGTCTGCAGACGCAGGAAGATTACAAGGAAATGATTGAGCAGGTCGCGAAACTTCTTACCGGAAAAACAGCGGCGCTTGAAAAAGAACTTCGCGCTAAGATGGACGAGTATTCCGGAAAGATGATGTTCGAGCAGGCTGCGCGGACGAGGGACAAGATGGAGGCGGTGGGTGTTTACAACGCTAAGCAGAAAATGGCTGGCGAGGAAATCGTCGACAGGGACGTTTTCTCGGTCGTTTCGGAAGACAACGACGCCTGCGGCATGGTGATGAAGATTCGGGACGGACGCGTTATAGGCAAATCCCATTTTTATTTCGGCAATGTGCTTGAGAAACCGAAAGAAGAAATTCTCGAAAATCTGGTAACGAACTATTATCTGAAGTCGGACTTCATACCCGATGAAATATTCTTCCCCTTCGAAATGGAAAACGCGGAGTCAATAGGGAAATGGCTCTCGGAAAAAAAGAAAGGAAAGATTGAAATAACTGTACCGAAAATCGGAGACAAGGCGAAACTCGTTCACATGGTTGAAAGCAACGCGGTTCTGATGCTGAAGGAACTTAAACTGGCGAAGATGAAGCGGGAATACATCGCGCCTTCCCTCGAATCGCTCAGACGCGACCTGCGTCTGAACAGGCTTCCGGGACATATCGCGTGTTTCGACATATCGCACATTCAGGGGACAGATACGGTAGCCTCGATGGTAGTTTTTAAAGACGCCAAGCCGAAAAAATCCGAATACAGAAAATTCAGGATTCGAAGCGTGAGCAATGAGACCGGCGAGCCGGATGATTTCCTTTCGATGCGTGAGGTTATTCACCGAAGATTCCGCAGGCTTGCCGAAGAGGGCGGGGAAATGCCGGACCTCGTAGTCATAGATGGAGGCAAGGGGCAATTGTCATCTGCGGTCTCCGTGTTTAACGACCTCCGGATTGAAATCGCGAATCCTTCAGGGGAATCCCTGACAGAAAGGATGAAATCACCGAACATTATAGGACTCGCGAAGAGACTCGAGGAAGTGTTCGTTCCGAACGACCCCGACCCGCATACGATTCCCAAAACGTCGAGCGGCTTGAAACTGTTACAGAGAGTGCGGGACGAAGCGCACAGGTTCGCGATAGAATTTCATCGCTCGCTGAGGAGCAAGAGAACAATTGTTTCCGAACTGAATGAAATAAAAGGCATCAGCGAAGCGTCTGCAAAAAAACTCCTTACCAGATACGGCTCTTTCGAGGCCGTAAAGGAAGCGGTGATGAAACACGAGGAGGAATTCGAACTCGATATGGGTAAACGCATAACAGGAGCGCTCGCGCGGTATTTCTACGACACGGAAAACGAAAGTGACGGAGAAGGGATTGATTCGGGCGGCGAGCCGGATTAATAAATACATTTGTACAATATTAAAGTACTACCCCCGCTCTTCAGAGCGGGGGAAAAGGAGAATGGAAGTTAAGCGGCTTTAGCCGTGGAAATGATAATATAAGCACGAAAGTACTAACCCCACTCTTCAGAGTGGGGGTAAAGGAGAATGGAAGTTAAGCGGCTTTAGCCGTGGAATAAGAATTAGACAGGAAACAATAAATTAACAACACAATTATGTCGTACGTAAAGGTCTGGCTGCATTGTGTATGGGGTACAAAAAGCAGAAGAAACATATTGGAAAAAGAAGTACGCCAAAAAGTTTTCAGCCATATAAAGCAAAATGCTTTACTGAAAATATTTATATTGATGCGATAGACGGATATACGGATCACGTTCATTGTCTTGTCTCGCTGAATGCCGAAGAAAGAATATCGGATTTGATGCGTATGCTGAAAGGGGAATCTTCATACTGGATTAATAACGAAAGGTTGACAGGATGGAAATTCGAATGGGCGAAAGAATACTTTGCGGTTTCCGTGAGCGAATCAATAGTAGCGAATGTCAGGAAGTATATCCGAAATCAGGAGAATCATCACAGGAGGAAAACATATCAAGAAGAGTGCGAGGAGATAATGAAGAGATATGGTTTCAAGAAAAAAGATGATGATATATCGGGCGACTAAAGTCGCCTTAGTTTGTTCCTTCTACCCCACTCTAAAGAGTGGGGTTAAAAAAAGCGATGATGTAGTAAACAAGAACCAAGGGAGGGGTTAATAAGAACGAAGATGGGGTTAATAGGAAAAAGAGATTGTTAGATTATATAAAATATTTTTGCTAATTAAACTAACCCCACTCTTTAGAGTGGGGGAAATCAAATACATATTATGGCAAAAAGAAAAACTGCGAAAACATTCATTCTTGATACCAACGTTATACTTCACGATGCTTCGTGCATTCTTCAGTTTGAAGAGAACGACATCGTTATTCCGCTTGCAGTAATAGAGGAAATCGACCATTTCAAGAGAGGCAGTCAGGTTATAAACCTCAACGCGCGTGAGTTTGCAAGGACTCTCGACAACCTGACGGGCAACGCGCTTTTTAACGGCGGTGTTTCGCTCGGAAAGGGAAAGGGAAAAGTGAAGATTGCAATCACGAAGGGGCTTAGCGACGAAATCAGGGAAGTGTTCAGAGAGGACACACACGACCACAGGATATTAAGCACCGCTTATGAACTCAAAATGGCGTCCAAGGATCCGAATTCGGTGATACTCGTCACGAAAGACGTCAACCTCAGAATGAAAGCAAAGGCAATCGGAGTCCTGTCCGAGGATTACACCACGGACCACATAGGCAATATCGAAGAACTGTACAGCGGCAAGGATATACTTGAAGATTTTAACGATGAACTGCTCAATAAGATTTACCAGATTCCGTTTAAGATACCCGCGAAAGAAGTTTTAAAGAAGGACAAAAACGGAGCATTTCCGAACAAGTTTTACATAATCCGCAACAAGAACCGTTCGGTTCTCGGATATCTCGATTCGCAAAAGGAGATGGTCGAAAGGATCGACAAGAATCCGGCGTACGGAATAATGCCGAGAAACGCGGAACAGACATTCGCGATGAACGCTTTAACGAACAAGAACATACCATTAGTTTCGATTACAGGAAAAGCAGGAACGGGCAAGACGCTTCTGGCGCTTGCATCAGCGCTCGCGGTGAAGAAAGAATACAGGCAGATTTACATAGCCCGGCCCGTGATACCTTTAAGCAACAAGGACATAGGCTATCTTCCCGGCGACGTTGACAGCAAACTCGCGCCGTACATGCAGCCGCTCTGGGATAACCTTAAAGTTATACAGGACCAGTATCCCGACACCGACAAGCACCATCAGGCGATTTCAAACATGGTGAAGGAAGAAAAATTAATAGTCGAACCGTTGAGTTACATAAGGGGCAGAAGCCTTCAGAGAATATTTTTCATAGTTGACGAAGCCCAGAACCTGACGCCGCACGAAATTAAAACAATAATAACGCGCGTAGGCGAAGGGACGAAGATTGTTTTCACGGGCGACATTTATCAGATAGACCACCCGTATCTCGATTCGATGTCGAACGGACTTTCATATTTAATCGAGCATTTCAAGGGGCAGAAACTGTACGCGCACATCAACCTTGAAAAAGGAGAGCGGTCGGAACTCGCTGAACTCGCGAGCAATCTTCTTTAATTAAACGAAGCAAAGAAAATGAAAATAGGACATCTTCAGTTCAAGCCCGAACTTCACAATCCGCCGGCGAACACCGAAAAGGTTTCGGATTTAATCGGCGGAGCCGACTTTGACCTGCTGGTAATACCCGAACTTGCGAACTCCGGTTACCTGCTGAGTTCACTCGACGAACTCGCGGGAATTTCCGAAAACCCGGATTCGGGAAAGTACTGTTCGATGCTGAAAAAAATAAGCAGGAAAAAGAATGCCTGCATAGTGTCAGGTTTCTGCGAAAGCACCAAGGACGGCAGCCAGCACGTTTATTACAATTCCTCGATACTTGTTTTTCCCGACGGAAAATTCCGTATATACAGAAAGACGCATTTGTTCTACAACGAAAAGAATTTTTTCCAGCCGGGAAATACGGGCTTCTGGGTCTATGACGTGCCGTCGGAAAAATACGGGACCGTAAAAATCGGGATGATGATTTGCTTCGACTGGATTTTTCCCGAAGCGGCGAGAACACTGGCTCTGCGCGGTGCCCAGATTATATGCCATCCGTCAAACCTCGTAATGCCGTATTGCCAGAACTCGATGTACGCCCGCGCCATAGAAAACCGCGTGTTCACGATTACGGCGAACAGAACGGGAACGGATACAATCGGGAAGGAATCCGTGTCATTCACCGGCGGCAGCGTAATACTAAGTCCGGACGGCGACTATCTGTCGAGGGCTTCGGAGGATAAAGAGGAACTTAACATAGTTGATATAAATCCGCTCGAGGCGAAAAACAAGTTCATAAACGACAGGAACAATCTCTTCGAAGAGCGGCGCGAAATGTTCTATTACAGATAAGATTATTTATTGACAGGTATGTCCCTCTTTTTTTGGGGGTGCGGCTTTAGCCGCGGGGGAGGGTAAATTCTCTGACAATTTAATAGAACATTGACAACTGGAGATTGAAGATTTACTCAGTGTCACTCCGTGCATCCTCTGTGTAACTACTCTAAAAAACGAAAAACTAAAACTCCTCTCTCTCAATCATCAATATCTGGTTCTGCGGGACGATGAAATATTTTTCATCTTTATAAAGCACTTCTATCGAACCCTTCTGCATGAAAATGGCGAGGTCGCCTTCCTTAACCTGCAAGGGTATGTACTTAACTTTTTCTTCCGTGTTCTTCCATGATTCGTCGGGGTCTTCGGACGACTGCGCGAGCGGATATCCGGGTCCGACCTTCATCACGTATCCCGACTGCACTACTTCCTTTTCCTGCACACCCGGCGGGAGATACAGGCCCGACTTTGTCTTGTCGGAGAGCGACTTCGGCTTAATAAGCACGCGGTCGCCGACAATGATTAAATTCTTTAGTTTATTTTCCGGTGTTTCCATCTGCTGTTGAATCAGTTTTAATTGCAATCCCGCACTCAATGAGAGAACCGGGATTCGAGTACACACAAATTACCTAAACCGGCATCAAAAGTTTATTCAAAAAGCGCGCGGGAGCCGCCCTGCTCCTTTTATGAACTCCATGTTTTTCGATACATAATGAATTATAATTTTGTTACATTACAATTATAAAACAAAAAAATACTCTTTTCAAAAAAAGCACGCCAGATGAAAATTAAAATAAAACCAGGTGACAATATAAAACTAAAAGACCTCGACCCGTCCTGGACGGGCGATTACAAGGACAAGGAAGAAGCGAAGAACGAACTTCTCGGCAGCATCGCGCGTCTTTCGGAACTTCAGGACAGGTTATACGCTCAGAACAAGTACGGAGTTCTTCTGATTTTTCAGGCGATGGACGCCGCGGGCAAGGACGGCACGATTAAGCACGTGATGTCCGGAATAAATCCGCAGGGCTGTCAGGTTTTCAGTTTTAAGACTCCTTCGGCGGAAGAACTCGACCACGATTATCTGTGGCGCTGCACCAAGTGCCTTCCCGAAAAAGGACGAATAGGAATCTTCAACCGCTCGTATTACGAGGAGGTTCTCGTCGTGAGAGTACATCCCGAATTTCTTATAAACCAGAGGCTTCCTTTCACGGGGAAGACGGATAAACTTTGGAAGCAGAGATTCCAAGAAATAAACAATTTCGAAAAATACCTTACCGATAACGGAATCATAATACTGAAATTTTTTCTTAACGTATCGAAGTCCGAACAGAAAAAAAGATTTCTAAAGAGAATCGAACAGCCTGAAAAAAACTGGAAGTTCTCCGCGGCCGACGTGAAGGAAAGGGCGTTGTGGAATGATTACATGGACGCGTACGAGGATACTCTTAACAACACGAGCACCGAATGGGCGCCGTGGTACGTGGTGCCTGCCGACAGGAAGTGGTTCACGAGGACGGCAGTCGCGGATATTATAGTAAAAACACTCGAAGATCTCAATCCCGAATATCCGAAAGTATCCGATGAACATCAGGCGGAACTCCAGAAAGCAAAGCAGATATTGCTGGAGGAGAAGTAGGCGAAAATTCAAAATTAAAATTTGAAAGTGCAAAATTGCAGTTTAAAGTTTAAAGTTATTCAACTCGGAATCGATTTGAATAACCTCAGCACGCAAAAAAAATAATAGTCTATTTCTTATTGTTCGTTTTAATTGTTATTTTCTAATTGATTAGCCGCAGCGGAGGCAGTCCCGAGATTCAAGAATGTTCGCATCTGACGTATGGTCAGGCGAAAACCAGGTTATACAACGCATTACAATTGCTGACCTCCGGTCAGCGGGTCAGGTGAATATCCCTGGGTCCCGGGACAGGCTCTGACCGCACAAAAGAATTTGAATTGAAGAGCGGCGCATTGTTACGAAGTCCCGACGAGTCGGGACGCCCCGATGAATCGGGGTAAACTCCGAACACGCAGGGGCTTTCGTAACAGGAAAAAAGAATTATTTTATTAATACCATCTTTTTTACTTCGGAAAAATTACCCGCTGTCAATTTATAAAAATAAACTCCCGCTGATAAATGACCTCCGTTGAATATTGCATCGTATTCTCCCGGTTTCAATTTCTCGTTTATCAGGACTGCCACCTCCTTGCCTAGAATATCATATACTTTCAATTCCACGAACCTGGTATCCTTGATATTAAACCTGATTTTTGTTGTCGGGTTAAACGGATTCGGATAGTTCTGCAAGAGTTCGTACTTCACGGGAATGTTTTGCTCGTTGACCGACACGCTACTCTTCAACTGCATTAATATGCACCAGTTCGTCAGCGTACCTATGTTGCCTGCTTTCGTGTCAAGTATACGCAGTATCCATAATCCGTCTGCGGGTTTATTATTAAATGAACTCAACGGATTTTGCGGTCTGTAACTTCCCGTGAAAGGCGGCGTTCCCTGAGTAATAGGTGTTGATGCGCTGTCGTCGAATGTCGTATTTATGTAATTCGCGCCTCCCGTACCGTTGTTCTGACTCAAAGTCAACGATGTATTGGCTCCTTTGATTTGTATTATCAAATCACCGTCATCAGGATGATTAATTGTAAGATTTACTTTTAAGTTGTTAATGTATTTGGAATTCTGATATACCGGTATAGTATCAAGCGTATAAGTCAAATCATTAATCGGTTTAGGAAGGGTATTGGAGCATTGGTTCAGGTTAGAATAAACTTCATAAGAATAAGTTTCAGGCGGCGGAGTCGCTCCCGGCGGATAAATACCGCTTCCGCCATTCGGTAAAGTTACGCAGACCGAACCCGCGGAATCCTGAAGAGAAAAATAATAATACACTCTCGAACCCAAAGGGCTTCCGGGAATATTAAACTTGAAAGTATCCTGCTGTGTTGAAAAAGCGTTTACATAATTGTAAACTCCTGAATTGACTTTATAATAAAGCCTTGGCGCGTTAACTCCTGAAGCCATTCTGAATGGTGATTTAATATAAATCCTTGCCATTCTTTGACTCGATTCGGAAGTATTAGTGAGCGGTAAATGGTTCATCATCACGTTGCAGTCAAGGGCTAATGCCAATATTGTTGCAATATTACATTTTACATACCTGTGGAAATAAGGAATGGTAAACTTGTCAAAAGTGTCATTTCTTGTATGTAGGTAACTGTTGAAGCATTGGAAAGATTCTATCGAACAGACAGACTGATATCCTCTGTACCAGAAAGCCCAGGAATCAAAACCCTTATTTTCCGGACTTAACGTACGAATCCTTGGAAAAAATGTGAATCCCGTATTATAAGACTGATTACATCCTGCAATGCAATTATACAAACCGAATGAATTTGTATCCGTGAAGACTTCTGCAAAGGAATTGCATGAATTAAAACCAATAACGTCAATATCCAGTACGCCAAGAATCGAATCTCCGCGGAAATAACAACTGTCAGCGAATCCCGTGCTCCCTAACAGATACGGGAGAGGTTCCTCTTCATCAAGCGCGACAAAGACTATTGTATAATCGGTATTAAAATTCCTCAACAGCCTCGCTGCTTCAAGAACAGCGCAAATACCCGAAGCGTCGTCATCCGCTCCCGGCACGGTATCATACATACCGGGCATATTCGGCCAAAATATGTTATCGTAATGCCCGCAGATAACATATTTTCTGTTCGGATATTTTGTGCCGGTTTTTTCCACGTAAACATTTACGCATATCGAATCATTCCGCTGGTATTTGGGACTGTATCCGAAACTTTGAAATTTTTCGTATATATATTGAGCCGCTTTCACATTGCCGGGAGATATCCAGGCCCTCGAATATAACAGTTGAGGAACGCCTCCTATATTGACGATGGTATCACCGCTCAACTCCCTGCACATTTTCGAAATTGACTGTACGGATACAAGATTGATAATTGAGTCTATCTTTTGGTTGTGTATTATCTGAGGTGAAACATTGCCCGGCAGCAGATACAATATTGTGAGCAGAAAAAATAAAGATAATATATGCTTCATGATTTCTCCCTTATATTATTAACAATAATAAATATTATATTTTATAAATACAAATGCATTATAAAATATAAATCGATACTTGATGCGCTGAGGGGGTTTCGTGAAAAGGGGGTATATTACTCGTTTATGTATCCCGGTCTTCACCGGGATGACAATCGTTATGTATTCCGGCCCTCCCCCGACTGCCTAAAGGCAGTCACCCCCTCCAGAGGGGGACATAGAGCATGCGGGGATAAAGTCTCTTATGGATTCCGGCCCTCCCCCGACTGCCTAAAGGCAGTCACCCCCTCCAAAGGGGGACATAGAGCGCGTTCTTCTTGCTCTTAATTACTAATTACTAATTACTAATTACTAATTACTAATTACTAATTACTAATTATTAATTACTAATTACTAATTGTTATTTAATGTATCTGAAGTCCGTATCCGCTTTCAACTGCACCAGAAACTCATACATCAGTTGTATTGTTTTATCGATGTCGTCCTTGTGAACCATTTCGACTGTCGTGTGCATATACTTCAGCGGAATGGAGATCAAAGCGGATGCCACGCCCATTCCCGAATACGCGAACGCGTCCGTGTCGGTTCCCGTCGCGCGGTAAACAGTATCGCGCTGGAATTTAATTTTCTTTTTGTTCGCGGTTTCGATTAACAGTTTAAGAACGTTGTTGTGAACTGCCGGACCGTACGTAAGCACGGGTCCTTCTCCCGTTTTGGTGTCGCCCTGCAGTTTCTTGTCGTACATCGGCGCGTGGGTATCGTGCGTCACGTCAGTGACAATCGCGAGGTCGGGCTTAATTCTTCTTGAAATCATTTCCGCGCCGCGCAGTCCGATTTCTTCCTGAACGGAATTAACCACGTACAACCCGAAAGGAAGTTTTTTCTTTTTCTCTTTCAGCATTCTCGCGACTTCGGCAATCACGAAACCGCCCATTTTGTTGTCGAGAGCGCGCCCGACAAAATACCTGTTGTTCAGCATCATGAGTTCGTCTTCGAACGTAGCGACGCATCCGACGTGTACTCCCAGTTTTTCGACTTCCTTCTTCGAGGAGCATCCGCAATCGAGAAAAATATTTTTCATCGTGGGAGTTTCCTCGGTTTTCGCGTCTCTGACGTGTATCGCGGGCCACCCGAATACGGCTTTAACGACTCCTTTCTTCGTATGAATGTTCACGCGTTTCGACGGGGCTATCTGATGGTCGGAGCCGCCGTTCCTTTTCAGGTAAATGTAACCCTTATCGGTTATGTAACTAACGAACCAGGAAATTTCGTCCGCGTGCGCTTCAATCACGACCTTGTATTCGGCTTTCGGGTTTATAATTCCGACGACGGTTCCGTAAGTATCGCTCATATATTCGTCTATGTACGGCTTGACGTAGTCGAGCCAGATACGCTGTCCCGGATATTCGAAGCCTGTAGGGGACGCTGTATTGACGTACTTCTCAAGAAAATCCCTGCTTTCTTTTCTCATATTAATTGCAAATAAAATTTACGAATTCATTTAATTGAATGCTGCCGAAATAATATCTTAAATCGGTTTCAGCCAGCGCATTTAGAACAGCGTCTTCCCTGTAAACAATTCCCGCAAGCAGTTTTTCAACATCCTCCGAATCACCGTATCCGAGAAAATCGCCGAAGAATTTTACGCTGACTATCCTGCCTTCCTTTACGAAAATTCTCGCGTCAACCTGACCAAACCCGAACCTGCGGACTTTCTGAACGTTGAATTCGGGAGAGCGTCCGAAATTCCATTCCCACGTCCTGTATTTCGTCTCCGAGAGTTTCATTACTTCGTCCCACTGTTCATCCGTAAGATTCAGGACAGGCAGTTCGTCGTATTCCTTAAAAACGTTGTCGATTATTCTTTGTCTGAAATCCTCTATCGAAATTTTTTCATTAAGGAATTCGGAAATGTTCGCGACCCTGCTCCGCACGGATTTAATTCCCTTGCTTTCAATCTTATCCGCCTTCACGTTGAGAGCCTGAACAACATCACCAAGATGGGAATCGAGAAGAAGCGTGCCGTGCGAGAACATAGTTTTCAGGTTCGTAAATTGAGCGTTACCCGAGATTTTTCTTCCTTCGACTGTAATGTCGTTCCTGCCGCCGAGTTCGGCTTTTACGCCCATCCTGTTAAGAGTCTCGACGACGGGACGGGTGAACTTTTCAAAGTTATGAAAGAATTCGGGTGTGTATTTCGTCATGAAACTGAAATTCAGGTTGCCCCTGTCGTGATAGACCGCGCCGCCGCCCGATATGCGGCGCACGACTTTGATTCCTTTGGCATCGACGTAATCCTTGTTGATTTCCTCTATAGTATTCTGATGCTTCCCGATTATTATTGACGGGTTGTTTATGTAGAACAGCAGGTACATCTCTTCGCCGAAGTCAAGATTCCTCACGCAGTATTCTTCAAGCGCGAGGTTAATTGATGCATCGTGTGTGTCTTTGTTGTTTATAAGTTTCATACTATTTATCGGAATATATTTTACAGTTTTCTATGAGTTTCTGAGAGTACGCGGCTATTCTTGTAGTGATGTTCGAACAATATTTCAGGGCGAGATTAAAATCATCCTCGGCGGGCGCGAACTTTCTCGCGAGATAATAGTTGAATCCCCTCATGAAGTGAAGGAGAAAGTTTCCGGGATTATCATTTATTAATCCGTTAAGAAAATTTATGTTCTGTTCAATGTTGTCAAGAATCAGCACAACGCCCTGCGATTTGAAGTTTGAAAAGAAATCACCCGGGTAGTTGTTAAGAATTTTTTCGATATCGTCGTAGAATTTTGCCGTGTCGTTCAGTTCGGTGTAAATCATCGCTCGAATGTAATAGAAGAGCGGATTCTTGTTATTCAGATTAATAGCGGAATTGATATCCGTGAGCGCGAAGTCGTACCTGCTAAGGTCAAGATTCGCGTTCACGCGCCCGAAATAACCGTCGGGACCTGCCGGGTCGTATTGAATTGCCCGCGTGAAGTCGTCGTAAGCGTTCTGGGGCATTCCGGTCTTGACGTAAACGTAACCCCTGCTGACGTAATACGGCGCCGACAAAGGTCTCAGCATTATCGCGGATGAATAATCTTTGAGCGCCTCGTCGAATTTTCTTATCGATTCATAGCACATACCCCTCTCGAAAATCGCTTTATCGTCATTGGGGTATGATTTCAGGTATTCGTTGTAATATTTTACAGCAACCTCGAAATTACCCGCCGTGTAGTTTCTGTACGCGTTGTCGTATGACGTTATTCCCTTCAGTTGCGCGGAAACAACATTCGCGAACAGCAGGAATAATATAATAAAAAGAGTAAATATCCTCATAGGCGTTTTTTTGCAATATAAAAATAGAATTACACAAAATTTAGTTAATTATTCGTACTGCTGTTTGTGAGAAAATACTGAGATTATAACCGAGAGTCCCCCTGAAAAACACAGGGGAGACTCTCGGATACATAAAAATAATCCGCTTTCATTGAACATTGAAGAGTTGAGGAGTCCTCCTGAAAAACACAGGGGAGACTCCCGGAGACATTCTATTAAATAGAAAGTAAAAACGGGAGCCGAAAGACTCCCGTTTAAAATTGAAGATTACAATTGAATCAAGCCAATCCGAATTTTGCCGTGAAATGCCTGAGGAACTTCGGCTCCTCGATAATCTTAATTCCGCGAATCCTGTCTTTGTTCGCATTGATTTCGCAGAACACTTCAATAAGATAATCGATATGGCTTTGCGTATAAACCCTTCTCGGGATGGCGAGTCTGACGAGTTCCATATCCGCGGGAATGAGTTTGCCTTTATCGTCGTATTTTCCGAACATCACGCTTCCGATTTCGACGGCTCTTACGCCGCCGATTCTGTAAAGTTCCGCCGTGAGCGCCTGTCCGGGGTACCTGTCCACTGGAATACCCGGAAGAAAACCTTTCGCGTCGACATAGATGGCGTGTCCTCCCGGAGGCTGAATTATCGGGATGCCGTTCTCGGTTAGTTTGTCTCCGAGATATTTAGTCGAATGAATTCTGTAATGCAGATAACTTTCGTCGACTATTTCTTCGAGTCCCTGCGCGATTGCTTCCATATCCCTGCCGGCGAGTCCGCCGTACGTTTCGTATCCTTCGGTTATTATTAGCAGGTTCTTGCAGTTGATATACCAGTCTTCGCTGTTCATGGCCACGAATCCGCCGATATTCGCGAAAGCGTCCTTCTTTGCTGACATCGTGCATCCGTCCGCGTAAGAGAACATTTCCCTGCAGATGTCGAGAATTTCCTTGTCCTCATAGCCCTTTTCGCGCGTCTTGATGAAATACGCGTTTTCCGCGAACCTGCAAGCGTCGATGAAGAACGGGATACCGTTCTTTTTACAAATCCTGCTAACCTCGCGAACGTTTTCCATCGAAACGGGTTGTCCGCCGCCTGTATTGTTCGTGACTGTAATCATGCAGACCGGAATTTTTTCCCTTCCGTGCTTTTTAATGAATTCCTCGAGTTTCTTCAAGTCCATGTTTCCCTTGAACGGATGAATTACCTCCGGATGTTTACCTTCTTCGATAACGAGGTCAACCGCTTCGCCGCCGTTGAATTCTATGTTCGCTCTTGTCGTGTCAAAGTGGTTGTTGCTGGGAATGAATTTACCTTTTCCGTCGTTTATGTATCTTCCTTCGTCGTCGATTTTGCTTAGAAGAAACTGGAAGAGAATCCTTTCAGCCGCTCTTCCCTGATGAACGGGAATAACGTGCTTGAATCCGAAAATATTCTTTGTGGCTTTTTCAAATCTGAAATATGATTTGGAGCCCGCGTATGATTCATCGCCGTCCATTATAGCCGCCCATTGTTTAGCGCTCATTGCAGATGTTCCGCTGTCCGTGAGAAGGTCTATCAGCACGTCTTCCGCGGGAATCAGGAAGGGATTGTAGTATGCGTTCTTCAGTATTTCCTCTCTCTGCTCAACCGTCGTCGTTCTGACCGTTTCTATGGATTTTATCCTGAATGGTTCAATTATTGTCTTCATATAAGTTAGTGTTGAATTATACCTAAAAATACTAAAACGCTTTTAAAAAAATTATTCCAAAAAAAATGCTTCACTGCACAATCTCCCTCGAATAGTTTCCGTCGGCTATTTCGTAAGCGGTCATGTAAGCGAGTTTGCAGATTTTTTCGAAAAGATTCCTGTTCAGGGTTTCGGGCTTATCGCTCTGCAGGTGCAAATGCGCGTAACTGAAATAAGTTACGAAATAAAGGCACGGAATTTTAATCTGATGAAAAGGCGTAGCGTCCGCTCCGCCGCCGTTCCAGGTTCTCATAATCATAGACTTCGTGTAGAGGGAATCCAATGAGCGGGTGATGCGCCACAATTCGGGCGCGCTCCTGCCGTTGCCGATCTGTATGCTGTCACCCGAAGCAATGCAGTCGTTATTGAGCATTGCAACTGTCTTTTCAGCGGGAACGAGCGGATTGGCGCAATAGTAATTCGCTCCCTGCAGACCTGATTCCTCGTTTGAAAAAAGAATGAACAGTATCGACCTTTTCGGTTTCACTCCCGAGTTAACGAACGTTCTCGCGATCTCGAGCACTGACGCGGAGCCCGACGCGTTATCGTTCGCGCCCGGGAAATAAATCTCATCCGCCTGGCTTCCCGCGTGGTCGAGGTGTGCGCCGATTATTAAATATTCGTCTTTCAGTACAGGGTCGGAGCCTTCAAGTATTCCCGCGACGTTCATCGTCCTGCGGTCCACGGTATATTTCGCCGTCACTTCGAGAAGGACTTTAGAGTTAGTGTTAAACGACGCCGGCTTCCTGCCGTTATCAATCCCGGTTTGAAGTTCTTTCAGGTTTTTTCCGGTTTCCTTCAGTATTTCATCCGCGGCGGAAATATCGGCGTGAATCATCGGCAGATTACCAAGGTGTTCTCCTTCGCCGTCCATGACGCTTCCGATGGGCTTTTGCGGATTCCTGTCGTTTGGCTTTGAAACAAAAATTACTCCTGCCGCTCCGTGCTCAAGGGCAACCGCCCCGCGGTAACGCAGTGACTGGTTCCATACCTTATCGCCGAACTTCCAGTCGGGAGTCTGTTTGAACATCATAACTATTTTTCCTTTAACGTCCAGACCTTCGTACTCGTCGAAATTATTATCGGCGTCCGAAAAACCGTAGCCGGCGAACACCACTTCCGTTTCGGCTCTTCCTGAACCCGTGAACCCCCTGCAAACGTAGTCTCCGCCGAGTTTGAATATTTTCGCGAGACCGTCTTTATTAATAAGAGCGAAAGTGCACGGAGCGGAAATTTCGTTGTATTCCGTAGTGTAGGTTTGAAAGTATCCGTCGTTTCCGGCTGGTTTCAACCCGATGGATTTGAATTCGCCGGCGATGAACTCAGCCGCCCTGTAATAGCCTTCGCTTCCCGCGAGACGTCCTTTGAGTTCCGGCGAGGCAAGAAACCCGACAGTCTTCATCAGGTTCTCCGCTTTTATGTATTCAACACCCGGGTATTTCGGGTCGTCATTCTGAAGAAATCCCGATAATAAGAATAAAACAGCGAATAAACAGAATATTTTTACAATTTTCATTCAATTAAATTTTCTTAAAATACGAAAATTATTCCTTAAATACTTTAAAGTAAATTGTTTTGTTTTGAAATGATTTATTGCTATTTTTATTGAAATGAAAGGGCTGTCCGTTCGGGTTTCGTTTTCAGTAAACGTCGAACAATATTTTGAATGATTCGTTTGCTTATGTTCTTTTAGTGGCGTACTACAGGTCTCAAGTTATAAACCAGGCCGAGAGTCCTCCAAAGAGCGGAGAGACTCCCGGTTACGGCGGGGAGAACTTTTATTTCAGCAGTTTATAAAAACATAAAAAACATTTTGATGCCAAAGTTAACGATAATACTTCTGTTGATTTTCATATCAGTTATGTCCGTTACGACTGCAGCGCAGGATAAAGAGATTACGCTTGAGTCTATTTACCTCAAACCCGAATTCACTTCATCGGGACTGCCCGATTACAAATCGATGCCGGACGGAGTTCATTATTCGTTCCTCGAAGATGACATGTCAATCAATGTTTACGAGTACGAAACAGGGAAATTCGTCCGAACGATCCTTGACGGCGGTGAATTCAAGAGGCAAACGGGCAGGAATAATATAAATATTTTCGATTACAAAATTTCAAACGATGAAAATAAGATTCTGATTTCGACCGATGCCGAAAAAATATACCGCAAGTCAATCGTATCGAATTATTACGTGTACGACGATTCGATAAAGTCAATAATACAGATAACAAAGAAGGGCAAAGCGCGTACGGCTGAACTTTCGCCCGACGGGAACTTCGCGGCTTACGTGATGAACAACAATATTTTTCTTGTTGACCTTGCTTCGATGGAAGAAAAGCAGGTTACGAAGGACGGCGAGCAGAATAAAATTATCAACGGAGTGCCCGACTGGGTTTATGAGGAGGAACTCGGACTGACAGAGGCAGTCGAATGGTCGCCTGACGGCTCGAAACTTGCTTACCTGCGTTTCGATGAATCGGGTGTCCGCGAGTTCAATCTGACTTATTACGGCGAACTTTATCCGAACGAATCGAAATACAAGTATCCGAAAGCGGGTGAAAGCAACTCGATTGTCACCGTTCACGTATATGATTTTAATAAAAACAAATCCATTAATGTCGATATCGGGAAGAATCAGGATGTTTACATCCCGAGAATCAAATGGACTCCGCAGGGTGTCCTGTCCATAATCAGGCTCAACAGACTTCAGAACAGACTTGAAATACTCTTCGCGGACGCGGAGACGGGCGCGGCAAGGACGGTACACGCGGACGATAACAAATATTACATAAGAGAATCATACGACATTCACTTTCTGAAAGACGGAAGATTTCTGCACATCACGGATAAAGACGGCGCCGCGAACGTTTACCTGCACGCGAAAGACGGAAGCGTGATTAGCCGCGTGACGGATGAAGTCAACGGCGTCAGCGAAATAAAAGGAACAGACGGAATTAACGGCATTTTATATTACTCTGCGTACGCCTCTACGCCTTATAACAGGGACGTATATTCCGTAAAGTTAGACGGCAGCGATAAGAAAAAGATTTCGGATAAGGGCGGATACAACAATATACTATTTACAAATAATCTTAAGTATTATATACTGAGCAACTCGGACGCGAACACGCCGTCCTCGCAAACGCTTTATGATTACACGGGCAGGGAAGTAAGAACCATAAACGACAACAGGAAATTAAAAGAAAAACTGAAAGATTACAGACTCGTAAAAAAGGAGTTCTTTTCTTTCAGAACATCCGACGGAGTGGAACTGTTCGGCTGGATGATGAAACCCGAACAAATGGACCCCGCGAACAAATATCCTTTATTGATGTATGTTTACGGCGGTCCCGGCTCGCAGTCGGTTTTAAACACGTGGGGCGGAAACGATTACCTGTGGTATCAGATGCTTTGCGGCAAGGGCTACGTAATAGCGTGTGTTGACGGACGCGGCACGGGCGGACGCGGTTCGGAATTCGAGAAACAGGTGTACCGCAGAATGGGAGAACTCGAATTGAATGACCAGATAGAAGCGGCGAAATATTTCGGAAGCCTTGATTTCATTGACAGGGAAAGAATCGGGATCTGGGGATGGAGTTTCGGCGGATACATGTCTTCTCTGTGCATAACGGGAGGCCCGGAATATTTCAGCCTCGCTGTCGCTGTAGCACCCGTATCGTCTTTCAGGCTATACGATAATATATACACGGAGCGTTATCTTGGTCTTCCGCGGGACAATCCCGAAGGTTACGACAACTACGCGCCGCTGGTTCACGCGGACAAACTGAAGGGAAAACTACTTATCGTTCACGGTTCGGCGGACGATAACGTTCATTTCCAGAACACGATGGAATTCGTGAAAGAACTAATCAGTTCAAACAAGCAATTTGAAATGCAGATTTATCCTGACAGAAATCACAGCATAGTCGGAGGCAACACCCGTTATCATCTTTTCAAAAGGATAACCGGATTTATTTTAAACAATCTCTGATATGAAAGAAGCGTCATTTTATGTGTCGGAATCGGGCGGCAAGGTCAAATGCCTGCTATGTCCGAAGTCCTGCAGGATACCCGACGGCGGAGTCGGGGTATGCGGAACGAGAGAAAATTTTTCGGGCAAACTATACGCGCTCGCTTATTCGAAGCCTGTAGCGATTCATCTTGACCCGATTGAAAAAAAACCGCTGTACCATTTTCATCCCGGCTCGAAGATTCTTTCGGTCGGCACTCTCGGCTGCAACCTGAACTGCAGGTTCTGCCAGAACTTTGACATCAGCCAGCAGTTCGAGAAGGAGGACTTCGATAACATTACGGAAGTGAGCCCCGAACAAATCCTCTCAATCTGTCTTAACAACGGATACGGGTTCGTCGCATTCACGTACAACGAACCTACGGTTTTTTTCGAATACATGATTGACGTAGCGGACCTGTGCCGTAAGAACGGAATAAAAACAGTTGCGGTTACGAACGGACAGATAAATGAGGAGCCGCTTCTTAAACTTATAGAATACATTGACGCCTTTAACGTAGACCTCAAGTCATTCAATCCTGATTTTTACAAAAAAATCTGCGGCGGCGAAATTGAGACGACGAAGCGCGCGATAGAAATCATTACGGAAAAGAAAAGGCATCTCGAAGTTACCTTTCTGCTGATTGAAGGGCTGAACGACGACAGGGAAGAATTCACGGCGATGTGCGGTTTTCTGGCGGGACTCGACAGGAATATCGTTCTGCACATATCACGCGCGTTCCCGAGATACAAGATGGACTTTGACCCGACGCCGCTCGAATTAATTAACGATTTTCAAAAAACAGCAAGCAAATACCTTAATCACGTTTATGCGGGAAATGTTTAAAAGCAAGTTCAACGTCATTCTCATCCTATTATTCATAACGCCTCTGCTGGCGTCCTTTGAGTGCAGGAACGCGGAGTCGCGGGCACCGGACAAGGTCAAACAGACTGGCGCGACAGTCAACGCGGATACTTCAAAAATTCCCTCAGGGCTCAAGCGTCTGCTGGGCGCTTATCCTGATTTTCTCGAACGCGCCGACGAGAATCACATTTACTGGAAAGACGGAACGTCTATGATTTACGACGACGGCAAGCAAAAAACGTTCGAGGAAAAACTCGATAACGCCGACCTCGAGGACATGATGTCACAGGAATATACGCCCGGTCCCGACTGGGACGAGCCGCCCGCCGAAAACTTCGAGCCGGGAAGAGTAAGGTGCGAAGCCTTCTTCTCGAAAATGTACGGTACGACAAAATCAGAAGTTCAGGCGAACCTTGTAACTATAACCTGGTCGCCGTCGGGAGACAGGGTCCTTGTATCGTCGGTTAACGGGGTCGATATTAAAATGAAAGAAACGGCGAAGGAACTTCTCACTCTCGAGGAAAAATATCTCAAGTACGTTAAGAAAACCGCAGGCACGTTCAACTACAGAAAAATCGCGGGCACGAACAGAATGAGCACGCACTCATACGGCATTTCAATCGATATAAACACGGCGTATTCGGACTACTGGCAGTGGGACAAATCAATGACTTACAAGAATCAGATTCCGATGGCTGTCGTCGAAGTTTTTGAAAAGCACGGATTCATATGGGGCGGCAAGTGGTATCATTATGACACGATGCATTTTGAATACCGTCCCGAACTGCTTAACTGAAAAATATTATGAAAGAAAAAATCAGAAGACCTGTTTTTTCGGGAACCTGGTATTCGGACAATCCCGAAACGCTCGCGGATGAGATTGATTATTATCTCGGCGGCGTTAAACAGGAGGGTTTGAACGTGAGAGCGGTCGTCGTTCCGCACGCGGGTTACATGTTTTCAGGACAAACAGCGGCTTTTTCTTTCAGGCAGATTCCGCGCGACACGAAAAAAGTTATAATCCTCGGAACGTCACACAGGTATCCGCTCAGAGGAGCCTGCCTGATTGCTTACGATTATTACGCCACGCCTCTCGGAAAGGTGAAACTTTCGTCCGATACGGAATCGTTCCTGAAGGAAAGGGAAGTTGTATCCGTACCGCAGGCGGATTCGAACGAGCATTCAATTGAAATTGAAGTGCCGTTTCTCCAGCGGGCTCTTGATGAGTTCAGCATTCTGCCGGTTGTCGTCGGAAACGTTGACCCCGTAGGGTTCTCGAAGACTCTCGAAAAATACACGGACGAAAAAACCGTGATTGTGGTTTCGGTTGACCTGAGTCATTTTCATTCTTATGATACGGCAGTAAGACTCGACAGGTACAGCACCGATTCAATACTGAATCTGAAGGCGGAAAATATCGGGAGCGCCGAGATAGACTCGCCGCACGCCGTAGAAGCGGTGATTCATCTGGCTAAAAGAAAGAACTGGAAAACACGTCTGCTCGATTACAGGAATTCGGGGGACGTCATAAGCGACAGAACATCGGTTGTAGGCTATTCGTCAATAATTTTTTACGAATGAATAAAATGGAAAAGTATTTTACGGAAAAAGACACGCGGGTAATGTCAGACCTTGCAAGAGAGGCTGTTGAGAAATTTGTAAAAACAGGCGAGAGGGCGGAACTGAAGGAAATCCCGCCTGCTTTGATGAAAAGGCTCGCCTGCTTCGTGACACTGAATTACAATGATAATCTGCGCGGATGCATAGGCACTATAGAGCCTGCCGGCACGCTGTACGAAAGCATAATAGACAACGCTATTGCCGCCGCTTCCAGGGATTACAGGTTTTCACCTGTCAGTGAAAGCGAACTTCCCGGGATAACGTATGAAGTTTCGGTTCTCTCGGAGCCCGCGCCTTTTAAGCCTGCCGACGCGGAGAGCCTGCTGAACGAAATCAAAGGCAAAGGGCTGATAATAAGAAAAGATTTGCGGGGAGCGGTTTACCTGCCTCAGGTCTGGGAGCATTTTACGGACAGCCGCGAATTCCTTTCAAGCCTTTGCAGAAAAGCGGGGCTCGCTTCGGGCGAATGGAAGGACTTCCGCAACATGAACTTTTTTGTTTTTACTCTTTTGCATTAATTTTGTAATTTGGTTCATGGCAAAATTAATCGGCAAATCCTCGCTCATTAAAGCGGCGGGGAACAAGGAAAAAATCATCGAAGAGTTCGTCGGCGCCGTTAATACTGGCGACAAGGACATAAGCATCGCGAGAATGCAGAGCCCTCAGGGCTGGACGGAACCCGGGCAGACGCCCGAATTCGACGAATACACTCTCGTGCTCGAAGGCTGTCTTCACGTTAAAACTAAAGACGCGGAATCGGACGTCCGCGCGGGTCAGTGCATAATAATCCGTAAGAACGAATGGGTGCAGTACAGTTCGCCTGAAGACGGCGGCGCGAAATACGTATCCGTCTGCATTCCGGCTTTTTCTCCGGACACGGTTCACAGGGACGGATGATTTTAGTTTTCAGGACGAAAGTTGTCCTGTATTTGAATAATCAACAACTAATAAATTAACAAAGATGAAAAAAATTTTTCTTCTCATAATCGCAGTGTTTATTGTATCTTCTTCCGCGTCATATTCTCAGGAGCAGGTATCATCGAAGGAAGCAGGAAACTACATAGGCAAGACCCTTCAGGTGAAGGGTATCGTATCGGGCGTGTTCATATCGCAGAAGGGCAACACCTTCATTAACTTCGATGAGAAATCTCCGAACCAGACTTTTACCGCCGCGGTGTTCAGCGACGCGAAAGTTGACGTCAGCAAGGTCAAGGAAGGCTGCATTCTGACAGTTTACGGAGAAATAAAGGAATACAAGGGAAAACCCGAAATAATTCTGACATCGAACGAACAAATAATAAGCATAGAGGAGAAGCAGGAATAAAGCGGTGCAATTTCCGGGCAAAATATTCTTCATAATACACTGTTAAAACAATTTCGTATTATTACAATGCAATTAAGATAAAAATATCCTGTTTGACAATTTGAAATTTTTTACTCATTTTTGTAAAGGTGAAAAAAGGTATTAAGAAATATTGCTCGTTCAAGGCAGCGGTTGTTCTGATGATTCTCGCGTCTTTCAATCTGGTCACTTTCGGCAGCGACATAAACGACTGCCTGTGCAAGAGGAAGGCGGAGAAGAAATCGTGCTGCTCGAAGAATATGGAATCGAAGTGCGGCGATAATAAAGACGCCGACAAGAAATCCTGCTGCAAGTCCGGCAGTGAGTCAACCTGCCCCGACTGCAAGTTCGAGTGCAACATGAACGAAAGCAAGAAAGAAACAGCCGCGACTGAAAACAAAAATCTTAAGACTGAGATTAAAATATACTTCTCGGAATACGTTTCGTTCAGAAGAAACGAAAACACTCCAAAACATTTTCAATTAAACCAGAGCCCTCCGGGCGTAAGGTCAAAACTCTTTCTCGACATATCCACGCTTATCATTTAGCAGGGATTTTTACACCCTGTTTCAAAAACCATTTAAATTTTTAAAATGAAAAAAATACAATTGTTTTTGCTGCTTGTATTTTTTGCAAGTCAGTTAAATGCACAGATAAGTTCGGATGTCAAAACAATAAACGGAATCGTTTACGGCTCCGCGCCGAAGGAGAAGGAAGCCCTTGAAGGCGCGGTCATAAGGTGGATTAACACCAAAAAGGGAACAGTTACGGACCACGACGGAAAGTTCGAACTTTCGGCGGACGGCGTATTCGACAAGAGAATCATAGTTTTTTACGTCGGATACAACAAGGATACTGTTGACGTCGAAGGAAAAGAATACGTCGAGGTGCTTCTGAAGAATTCGTTTTCGACACAGCAGATCGTGGTCGAAGGCGAGGTGCAGTCTTCATTCATCGACAACTCCGAAAAGAAAACGGAGGTAATCACGCAGATGGAACTGAAGAAGGACGCCTGCTGCGACCTTTCAGGCTGTTTCGGAAAGAACGCGTCCGTTGACGTTGCCGTAACGGATATCCTTACGAACACGAAGGAACTGAAGGTACTCGGACTCGAAGGAGCATACACACAGGTGCTTGTTGACAACATGCCTATTATGTCTGGACTCGTGACGAAGTTCGGCGTGACGAGCCTGCCGGGCACGCTCATAAATAAAATAATGATATCCAAAGGCTCCAATTCGGTAATGCAGGGATACGAGTCGATTAGCGGAATAATGAACGTTCTGCTTAAAGACTACAGCAACTCGGACAGGTTTCTTCTTAACGGGTTCATGAACAGCATGCTTGAAAAGCAGGTTAACCTGAACGGAACCGCGAAGATAAAGGACTGGTCTACAATCGCTTCGTTCCAGACTGTTCAGGAGCCGAGGAGAGTCGATAAGAACGGAGACTCGTTTCTTGACGCTCCTCTCACGACAAGATACATGCTGTATAACAAATGGAAGTACGGATTGAAAGAGGACGATAACACGAACCTTACTTTCGCCGTGAAATACCTCGATGAAAAGAGAATCGGCGGACAGACAAACTTCGACTATGACAGGGACCTCGGCAGCGACAGGGTTTACGGACAGACGGTTAATCTGCAGAACGGTGATGTTTACGCGAGATGGGGGCAGAAAATCGGAAAAGAAAATCAACTGAAAGTATTCGCATCAGGCTCCTACTTCAATCAGGAATCGTATTACGGCGTAACGAAGTACAACGCGAAACAGCGCGACGCTTACTTCAGCGCCCTGTACGAATTTCCCGTATACGAGAAAAGTTACCTTAGAGTCGGAACGTCGTATAAATACCAGAAGATTAACGAAGATGTGAAATTCCTTCAGCCAGCGGCGAAGACTTACGCGGGAAATTACGAGAAACTCGAATCCGTTCCCGGAATGTTCAGCGAAGCGTCTTTTGAATTTGAAGGTATTAATACGGCCGTTATCGCGGGACTCAGAATGGATTTCCATAACAAGTACAACACGATTACGACTCCGAGACTCCTTGTACGGCATCAACTGACGAAGCAGACCGTTGTGCGGGCTTCGATAGGGACGGGATTCAGAACTGTCAACCTGTTCAGCGAATACGCGAACATGCTCGCGAGCGGACGGGACCTCATAATACCTTCCGAACTAAGACCGGAAAAGATGGTTAACTACGGCGTTGACGTACTTCAGTACATAACTATCGGTCAGGTATCGGGAAACATCAACTTCGATTTCTACAGGACGGTATTCAGCAACAAGATAATTCAGAATTTCACGCTGAACCCGATGGCGGTAACTTTCATAAACCACGACGACGCGGCGTCGAACGTATTTCAGGTCGAGTCCAACCTGACGTTCTTCAACAATCTGGATTTCAAACTCGCTTACAAGTACATCGACCAGTATCACTGGCACAACGGCGAAAAGATGGAGCAGGAATTCAATTCAAAACACAGAATTCTTTCGTCTCTTTCGTACAGCCCGCGCGACAGGAACTGGAACGTGAACATGACTGTCCAGTGGTTCGGGAAACAGGTCCTGCCTTCGACTAAAGATTATCCGGTTGAATTCCAGAGGCCGCTTGAGTCGGACCCTTACGCGGTAGTAAACGGACAGGTTTCGAAAAACTTCAGGCGTTTTGAAATTTACGCGGGAGTGGAGAACCTGCTTGATTACACGCAGTCGAATCCGATTATAGACCCGCAGAATCCGTTCGGCAGGTATTTCGATACGTCTTACATCTGGGGACCGACGAACGGAAGGACGTTTTATCTCGGTTTCAGAATGCTATTTGACACTTTATAAATAATTTTAAAACAATTAATTTTGAACACAAAAAAATCATGAAAGGAAACAAAAAAATGAAATTGAGAATTCTGGCACTGGCCGCATTCGTGACACTGTTATTCGTTGCTGCCGACTTCGCGGGCGCCCAGGTAAATGACTGCTGCAAGAACAAAAGCAAAACCGAATCGGAATGCAAGACGACGGAAAAGACAAAAGACTGCTGCGCTGAAAAGACCGGCAATTCTTCCGGTGTTGTTGACTCCGCAAAAGTCTGCGTAGTAACGGGCGAAGTTCTCGGCGAAGAAGGTCCGCCGGTTTACTTCACATATCTCGGAAAAGAATACGCTTTTTGCTGCGGCGGCTGCGTAAAGAAATTCAAAGCCGAACCTCTGAACTACATCAAGGAAGAACTGAAATGCCCCGTGATGGGAGAAACAGTGGATAAGAGCGTGTTCACGGTCGTTGACGGCGTGAAATACTATTTCTGCTGCGAATCGTGCATAAAGAAGTTCGAAAAGGACCCGAAGAAGTATCTGAACAAACAATAATAATCGTTTTAAAGTAAAATTCCATTGTGCAGGCCCCTGAAAATCAGGGGCTTTTTTATTACCTGTAGAACTTTTCATTGGTTCCGAACGTATATAAACTAACAAAACAATTTAATTATGGATACGCAGATTAGCAACAGCGGAGCGACGACAAAGGCGCTGGTCGAAGCCG
>CAZOQR010000005.1:0-3363 GCA_964581915.1 uncultured Ignavibacteriaceae bacterium
GTGATGAAAGGATTAAGTAAAATATTATTGTTAGTGTTTATTCTTTCCGGTACATTAATATACGCCGGTAATAATAAGCATTCCAACATCGATCCGATTAACCTTGGCAACACGTCAATGCAGCAATCGGATGACTACAAACTATATCAGAATTTTCCAAACCCATTTAATCCCGTCACGCGAATAAGTTATAAGATTCAGAGGGAAGGTTTCGTTTCCCTTAAAGTCTATAACCTTGTTGGACAGGTCGTGGGATCACTTGTGAACGAGAAACAGTCCGCAGGTACGTACGAAGTTGAATTCGACGCTTCGGACCTCACTTCGGGCGTTTATCTTTACAAACTCCAGATTAACGGTTTTTCTTCCGTTAAGCGCATGACCGTCATAAAGTAATTTTGAAATTAAATATTGACAGAATGACAAGAATTGTAAACACTATTTTTATTGTTCTCTGTTTCGCTGCAACGGCATTATCTCAGGGAAAGATTTACAACGATTTTTCGAAAAAAGACTTAAGCAAATGGATATGGGGCGGTATTGATATGAAATATTCCCATGAAACCGATAACAAGGAAAACGGTTTCGTGGAAATCTTCACCAAGACCCCCGTCAAGTCTAATTCTTACCTCGGCAAGACCGCGATGTATCAGGACATGCTCTTCTCGGCAGGCAACTACATCAACGTTATGCTGCAGGGCGTAAGCAATGATGTCAGCGTGAAAATCGAACTCATGTACGACATCGACAACAACGAAAAATACAATGACGACAAGGACATAATGCTGATGTCCAAACCCGTTTCCCTGAACTTCAGCGGATGGAAAGAGATTAAAATCAAACTCGACCAGGAAAACTTCAAACTGATTTCGAAGTTCGACGACGACTTCACGGTTACCGAAGAAGACGCGCTCGCGATACAGTTCGAGTATGAAACAGGAAAGAACTACAAGGAGAAGAAATTCGAATCGGGCATCGCCCTGATTTCCGAAATTCCGAACAAGGAAAACCTCGTTTCGAAAGAAACCGAATCTCAGACTACCGAGAAAGAATCCTATTTCGACGCGAAGAATTATCCTAATCCGTTCAATCCGGTTACGACGATAAACTACACTCTGAAGGAAACGTCATTTATTAAACTTACAGTTTACGACAGGCTCGGCAGAGAAGTTAAGACCCTTGTTGACGAGAACCAGAACGCGGGAACGCATACCGTCGAATTCAACGGCAGCAATCTTCCCAGTGGAATTTATTTCTACAGGATTAAGACGAACGACAGGACTGAAGTGCACAAAATGATACTGGCAAAGTAAGAGTTTAAGATGTTTTATTATGAAAAGGACGGCCGAGGCCGTCCTTTTTTATTATCTGATTAAATCGCATTTCGGCTCGAAATCGATAATCTCCTTCACGAATTTTTCAGGCAGCGCCTCGGGCAGGTTCGTAGAAGGATTCACGTTTACTATTATCCCCTTCCCTGCAGCCAGAACCTCCTTAGTCGCGTGCCTTTCGATGTAATGCTCGAAACAGAAACTCGAGTTCTTTATCCACGATATGCGCGTGTAAACATCGAGCACGTCGTCAAGTACCGCGACGGCGCGGTAGTCAACAGAGTTGTGAACAACGAACACCTTCAGCCCGTCGTTGAACGTGCCGTCGGGACTCAGGTCGTACCCGTAACGGCGCCTGTATTCGACCCTTCCTATCTCCATGTAACGTAGGTAGTACGAGTTGTGAACGACGCCCTGCCAGTCAACTTCCCAGGTCCTGACCCGCAGTTGCGCGCAATGCCTGAATAATTCCTTTTCAAGTTTATTTTCCATTGAAATGATACGTTTTTTTAAAAACCGATGTGTAAGATACCGTAAATTCACTTAAAAATTAATATTAAAATTCTTATATTCCTATTTGCATTTCTAAAAACCAAAAAAACAATTTTAAAGTAAAAAACTTTTTTATGGACAAAATTAAAGTTCTAATTATGGGTGCCGCAGGCAGAGATTTTCATAATTTTAATGTAGTCTATCGTGATAATCCGAGATATGATGTTGTTGCGTTTACGGCAACACAAATCCCCTACATAGATGATAGAAAATACCCCGCAGCTTTGTGCGGGAAATTATATCCAAAAGGAATTCCTATCTTTCCAGAAAGTGAACTTATTGGTTTAATAAAGAAACACAAGGTTGACGAGGTTGTATTTTCTTATTCAGACTGCAAGTTTGAATACGTGATGTCGAAAGCCGCCGAAGTCAACGCCGCTGGCGCGACTTTCTCAATGCTCGGAGGCGAGCCGACAATGGTTAAATCAAAAAAACCGGTCATCGCGGTTGTCGCTAACAGGACAGGGTCCGGCAAAAGCCAGACGTCGAGAAGAGTTATCGAGATTCTGATGGAACTCGGCAAGAAGACCGTAGCAGTCAGACATCCGATGCCTTACGGCGACCTCGTGAAACAGAAAGTCCAGAGATTCGCTACTATTGCCGACCTTAAGAAGCACAAATGCACGATTGAGGAAATGGAAGAATATGAACCGCACGTGGCAAGAGGCAACGTGATTTACGCGGGCGTTGACTACGAAGCGATTCTCCGTCAGGCTGAAAAAGAAGCCGATGTCGTTATATGGGACGGCGGCAATAACGATCTGCCTTTCTATAAATCAGACCTTATAATAACCGTTACCGACCCGCATCGTCCGGGACACGAACTGAGTTATTATCCGGGAATGACTAACCTCGTTCTCGCCGACGTGGTCGTGATAAATAAAATCGATTCCGCGGCTCCTGAAAATATTCAGACGGTAAGAGACAACATCCGCAAATGCAACAGCAAGGCGACAATCGTCGAAGCGGCGTCCCCTATCTCTCTCGATAATCCCGCTGACCTTAAATACATTAAAGGCAAGAGGGTGCTCGTGGTTGAAGACGGTCCGACACTCACGCACGGCGAAATGAAGTTCGGCGCCGGCGTTATAGCGGCTCAGAAATTCGGCGCGAAGGAAATCGTCGACCCGAGAAAATATGCGGTGAAATCTATAGAGGAAACTTACAGGAAATACCCCAATATCGGCACGCTCCTTCCCGCAATGGGCTACGGTCCCCAGCAGGTTAAGGACCTCGAAACTACAATCAACAGAGTCCCCTGCGACGCGGTTATTATAGGCACGCCGATTGATCTGAGAAGACTCGTGAAGATTAAAAAACCCGCTCCCAGAGTCGTGTACAACCTGCAGGAAATCGGTAAACCCGACCTGTATGACATCATCTCGAATATGCTGAAAAAGAAGAAATAAGAATTCTGATAATTTGTCATTCCTGCGAAAGCAGGAATCCATGAAGAGCCGGAACATCGTTCCGGCTTTTTTTA
>CAZOQR010000005.1:3463-27601 GCA_964581915.1 uncultured Ignavibacteriaceae bacterium
TTCCTGCGAAAGCAGGAATCCATGAAGAGCCGGAACATCGTTCCGGCTTTTTTTATTTCGTTTTGTCGTTCCCGCGAATGCAGGAATCTTGAGGGAACAATTTCGAATTTGTCATTCCTGCGAAAGCAGGGATGACAAGCAGACTTAATTCATCTTCGATATCTTTTCGTACTTTTCTTTCGCGTCTTTCAGTTTCTGTCTTTCTTTTTCGATGACGTCCGCAGCCGCCTTTTCAAGAAAATTCCTGTTGCTAAGTTTCTTCTCTATTCCGGTAATATAAGATTTCAGGCTTTCGAGTTCCTTAGTCATTTTAACGCCTGTATCTCCGTTCTTCAGTTTTGGCGCCGTTCCTTTGAAATCAAATTTCACCGCGAAGTAATCTCCGCTCGTTCCGGCGAATTCACCCGTTGAGTGCTCAATTGAAGTGCCGCCCTTGTTGTTCAAAAGCATTTGCAGCGAACCGGTAAGATTGTTAACGCAGTCCGCGGCGGTCGTGTTGAGCGGCTTAATGCGTATATCATATTCGTAATCGTTTATTCCCGCGTACTTCGCTCTTTCGTTTCTGCTTGTCGTTACCAGATCCTTGAATATTTCGAATAATTTTTCGGAGTTCTCGTCGTATTTCGATTCATCGAGCGCGGGGAAGTCAATTTTCGAAACAGACTTGCCTTCCCTGTCCGCATCGAGTATATGCCATATTTCTTCCGTAACGTAAGGAATAACGGGATGAAGAAGTTTCAGTATGTTCTCGTAAATGTCCATCGCGCGCTTTACGGCTTTTTTTGCCGATGAAGGATTCCTGCCCAGTTTCACTTTCGAAAGTTCTATGTACCAGTCGCAGAAGTCGCTCCATACAAACGCGTAAAGGGACTTAGTGTAGTCGTTCAATCTGTACGCGTTCAGGTAAAATTCAATGTCACGAACAGTGTCGTTGAATCTGCTGTCTATCCATTTTTCGGTGAAATCATATTCAGGCTCATCGTCTCCTGACGCGCTGTCATTAATTATCCTGTCGTAATTCATCTTGAGAAATCTGCCGGCGTTCCATAATTTCGTTATGAAGTTTCTGCCTATTTCGGTATTCTTTTCGTCGAACAATACATCGCTGCCCAAAGGCGCGAGATATACAATCGTGAATCGCAACGCGTCCGTGCCGTATTTATCCATCAATACAAGCGGGTCGGGCGAATTGCCGAGTGACTTCGACATCTTTCTGCCCTTTCCGTCGCGTACGGTAGAGTGAAAATATACATCTTTGAAAGGTATGTCGTTCATATATTCCAGACCCGAAATAATCATTCTTGCAACCCAGAGGAAAATGATTTCAGGCGCCGTCGAGAGAAAATCCGTCGGGTAATAATAGTTTAAATCTTTATTCTCTTTATCCTTCGCGCTGTTTTCCCATCCGAATACGCTGAATGGCCAGAGCCAGGATGAAAACCAGGTGTCCAGAACGTCAGGGTCCTGTTTCCAGTTCTCAATGTCCTTCGGCGGAACGGTCTCGCAATAGATTTCGCCTGTTTCATTATGGTACCAGATTGGAATCTGATGCCCCCACCACAACTGTCTGGATATGCACCAGTCTTTCACGTTATCCATCCAGTGAAAATACGTTTTTGTCCATTTATCAGGATGAAACCGGACTTTTCCTTCCTTTACGACCTGTATCGCAGGTTCAGAGAGTTTTTTCATTGAAACAAACCACTGGTCAGATAAAAACGGCTCTATAACCGCCCCGGAACGCTCCGAAACGGCGACATTATGCGTGTAATCCTCTTCTTTTATCAGATAACCGTTCTCTTTCAGGTATTTTAATACGTTTTTCCGCGCTTCATTTATTCCCTGACCCTCGTACTGCAGTCCGTTTTCGTTTATTTTTCCGTCTTTTGTCAGTATGTTTATTGCCTCCAAATTATGTCTCTGACCGACTTCGAAGTCGTTCATATCGTGCGCAGGTGTGATTTTTAACGCCCCTGTTCCGAACGTCATATCCACATAAGAATCGAAAACTATAGGTATTTCCTTGTTTACGACCGGTAATATCACCTTTTTTCCCTCGAGATGACCGTACCTTTTATCCGACGGATTTACTGCAACCGCGGTGTCTCCAAGCATTGTTTCCGGGCGCGTCGTTGCAATTACCAATGAGTCATTACTATTTGCTATAGGATACTTCACATAATATAGTTTATCCCTTTTTTCTATATAACTTATCTCATCATCACTTAAAGCCGTTTGTGTTATATTATCCCAATTGATTATACGCTTTCCTTTGTAAATATATCCCTTCTTATAAAGGTCGACGAAGACCTCCCTTACAGCCCGTGAAAGACCTTTATCAAGCGTAAATCTTTCTCTTGACCAATCCACTGAGACTCCGAGTTTCCTTAATTGCTTAAGGATAATTCCGCCGTATTTTTCTTTCCAGTCCCATATAAGTTTTACAAACTCTTCCCTTCCGAGGTCATATTTCGATTTTCCTTCGTTCTTCTTCAGTTCCTGCTCGACTTTTATCTGAGTCGCTATTCCGGCGTGATCCATTCCCGGCACCCAGCAAACCTCATAACCTGACATTCTTTTCCATCTGCAGTATATATCCTGTATGGTATTATTTAAAATATGCCCGATATGGAGCATTCCTGTAACATTTGGAGGAGGAATGACAACCGAGTATTTTTTCTTTTCTGAGTTCACGGATGATTTATATATACCATCGTTTTCCCATATTTGCCGCCATTTCTCTTCTATGCTGACGGGTTCGTATTTAGACGGAAATTCTCTCATTTCTTAATCGTTTATGGTGACTTTATTTTTATTTATTATTTCGTATGCGAGGTTCATATACGCAATCGCTCCCTCTGAATTAATTTTATACAGACATAAGGGTTTCCCGTAAAATGTCGCCTCATTCAGAAGATTTGTAATGGGTATTGTAGTATTGAGCATATAGTCCTCATATTTCAATCTTAGTTCTCTTTCGGAAATCTCTGTCACTCTGGAATTCTGCTCGTACATCGTCAGTAATATTCCTTCTATGTCAAGGTAGGGATTCGATACTTCCCTTACCCAGGATATATAATCGAATAATTTATCGACCGCTTCGAGAGAAAAATGTCCTGACTTGACGGGTATCAGTACCGAATCCGATGCCGTAAGCGCGTTTAAAGTAATTCCGCGCAGCGTCGGAGGACAGTCGAGAATCACAAAATCGTATTTATTCCTGATATCTTTCAGGGCATTCTTTAAAACAACCCTGTTTTCCGTCATTTTGGCAAACTTCTCGTCGTTTTGTATGGAGTTTATGTTTGCAGGTATAAAATCAAGAAACGGTATCTCTGTATTGTGTATTGTATAATCGACGGATTTTGAAAAATTGAATATATCCGATATGCCGCCTTTTATTCTGTCCGGAGTAAACCCCATCGCTACGGCTGACGAACCGTACGGGTCAACATCCACGAGAAGCGTTTTTTTCTCGGATAAAGACAGAGAAGCGGCAAGATTTACGGCGGTAGTGGTTTTTCCTACGCCGCCTTTCGATATGCATATGCTGATTATCTTACCCATCCACTTCAACGTTTAATTTCAATAAACCATCTCCAAGCGCAGCGTTAAGCACGTCTCCCGGTTTTACTTCACCCACGCCTTCAGGAGTTCCTGAGAATATCAGGTCTCCCTTTTGAAGGCAGAATATACTGGAAATATACGATACTAACTTATATATATTAAATATCATTACACTTGTATTTCCAAACTGTTTTCTAATATTATTAATTTTCAATTCCAAATCCAGATTCATCGGATTAATTGAAACATTTTTCCGCACGACTTCACTTAAAGGAGCGGATGTGTGAAATCCTTTTGCCGTAGTCCAGGGAAGTCCGTTTTTCTTTGCCTCGGTTTGTAGGTCTCTTAATGTCATATCGAGTCCCAGTGCGTAACCGAAAATATGTTCATCTGCCGATATTTCACCGATATTTTTTCCTTCTTTCCCTATCGCGACAACTAATTCAGTTTCATAATGCAGAGAATTCGAGATTTTTCTGCCCTGATATTCAGGAATCACAATTTTTTGTCCCGATTCAATTACTGCTGAATTTGGTTTCATAAACACAACCGGTTTTTCCGGTTTTTCAGTCTGACCGAACTCTTTAATATGGTCAAAATAATTCTTTCCGATGCAATATACATTATTCACTTCGAAAAGATCATCTGAATCTTTTATTTTCAGGCATTTCTGCATCATAAATCCGAAAATATTATCTGTTTATTGTTCACGACTGCGAATGGTTTGCATTTAACCGAATATCCGCCGAAGGGAGTATTCCTGCATTTTGTCTTAAATTTGCCGGGTTCGATTTTCCATTCC
Source organism: uncultured Ignavibacteriaceae bacterium (assembly GCA_964581915.1). Classification (GTDB taxonomy): domain Bacteria; phylum Bacteroidota; class Ignavibacteria; order Tepidaquicellales; family Tepidaquicellaceae; genus CAIKZJ01. The sequence continues at coordinate 7,833 of CAZOQR010000005.1, forward strand.
GCATCGAAGTCAACAATCGTGAAATTCGCTCTTTCGCCTTCACTGATGACTACCCTTGGCAAATTAAGCAGTCTTCTCGGATTGTCTGACAGTTTTTCTATCCACTGTTCCCTTGAAATCAATCCGTTTTCAACCAGATACGTGTATGACAGACCTATACACGTTTCGAGACCGATAATGCCGAACGGCGCCTTATCGAGTCCGGTTTCCTTTTCCGCGGCAGTATGAGGGGCGTGGTCCGTACAAATTACTTCGATCGTGCCGTCCTGCAGCCCTTCGATAATTTTCGTAACATCGGTCTTACGTCTTAGGGGAGGATTCATTTTCGCGTTCGCGCCGTTCCGGATAACGTCCTCACCCGTAAGTATGAAATGATGAGGACAGGCTTCCCCCGTTATGTTCTTATTGCTCTTTCTTGCTTCCCTCAGTATTCCGACAGTCTCGCCGCAGGAAATGTGCTGAACGTGATATCTCGAGTTTGGAATTCTGCCGGAAATATCGATATCCCTGTTTACAAGTTCAAACTCGCTTTCTTCAGGTATTCCTTCAACGTTAAGTTTTCGAGAAACGCTTGAGTTAACGGCTCCTTTACCGCTCAACCGCGTATCCTCCGCGTGCTGCATGAACGGCGCGCCGCTAATCGCCGAAAAAGACAAAACGCCTGCAAGTATATCCTCGTTTAAAACCGGGCTGCCGTCGTCCGTGAAAGCCAGCGCTCCCGATTCGAGCAGCGCGCTGAAATCAGCCGGTTCTTTATCCATGCGCGATTTCGATGCGCAGGCGGAAACAAAAACATCGACTAAATTGTTTTCGGCTTTTTTTCGTATGTATTCAATCGTGCCGGGATTGTCTATCGGCGGTTTCGTATTCGGCATGCAGAGCACGCCCGTGAATCCTCCGTTCGCCGCGGAGGCGCAGCCGCTCGCGATATCTTCTTTTTCCGTCTGTCCCGGATCCCTGAAATGGACGTGCATGTCGAAGAAGCCCGGTAATAATGTTTTACCGGCGCATTCGACGACCGATATGCCACCGTTCGGAGATGAATCATCACAATATCCGATTTTCTGAATTAAACCTTCCGAGATGAGCACGTCGAAAACACCATTCAGATTATCTTTCGGAGAAAGGACGGAAATATTTTTTAACAATATATCCAAGCGCATAAAAAAAAGTGGGCAATACTGGATTCGAACCAGTGACCTCATCCGTGTGAAGGATGCGCGCTAACCAGCTGTGCCAATTGCCCAGATATGTAATTTACAAACAATTATCCAATAAGGAAATTCCATAATATGGCATCAAGTATTAGTATCATCGCCGCGCATATTACGAAAGACTTAATAGTCGAGTTGCCGACTCCTTCGGCGCCGCCCGTAGTCTTGAATCCGACGTAGCATCCGATCGATGAAATCGTAAACCCGAAGAACAGCGCTTTTATGAAACCGGCGTTTACGTCTTTCAGTGCGAATGACCTTCTGAAACCGTTTATGAACACTCCTCCCGGGACTTCAAGAAAAAGCATCGACACGAGATACGCTCCGAATATGGCGATGGCGCTCGCGTAGATTACCAGAACCGGCAGCATGAATGTTGTAGCGACGACTCTCGGCATCGCCAGATACCTGACGGGATTGATAGCCATTGCCTCGAGCGCGTCTATCTGCTCTGTAACTTTCATCGTCCCGATTTCGGCGCTTATGGAAGCCCCTACCCTTCCCGCGAGAACAATAGCCGCGAGCACGGGACCGAGTTCAATCATAATCGCTCTCGGCGTCGCCGAACCGAGTATGCTCAGCGGCGCGAATCCCTTCATCTGATACGCGCCCTGCCAGGCGGTAACCGCTCCCGTGAACAGTCCGATTATCGATATCAGCACGAGCGAATTGACGCCGATGTGAACCATCTGGTCGAATATCAGTTTCCTGTCCCTGAACAAATTCGGAAGATTGAAAATTAATCCCTTTAAAAGACGGAAGTAATCTTCAATGTCCTTGAAGAATGTGAATACTTTTTTTAAAATTAATTTAAACACGTTATGTTGTTTTTATAATCTCTGCACTTTTATCTGCAGCAATTTGTTGCCCGATTTTTTAGTAACCGTAAATATTATTCCCTTGTAATCTATGCGCTCGTATATGTCCGGAATGTGTCCCGTGACGGTCTGCAGAAAACCGCTGAGCGTATGGTAGTCGTCGTTGTCAACGGGAACATCGGCGGAAAACCGCTGATTGAATTCCGCTATGCCAATCTCCGGATCAACCAGAAATATTCCGAGTTTGTCTTTCTGCACGGTCCTCGTTTCTATGTCGTACTCATCCTCTATTTCTCCGACTATCTCTTCGATTATGTCTTCAAGCGTAACAATGCCTTCAACGCTTCCGTGCTCGTTTACTACGATTCCAAGGTGTATTCTTTTCTTCTGGTATTCCTTCAGAATCTCCCCTATTCGCTTTGTTTCAGGGACGAAAAACGCGGGTCGTAAAATGTCTGAAAGAACAATCAATTCCCTGTGCTCCGCAGCGCTTATGAGGTCCTTGGAATATATAACCCCGATTATGTTGTCAATGCTGTCCTTGTAAACGGGAATTCTCGAAAATCCCTCGTCGATGACCTTACGTATTATCTTGTCGCGTTCCTCGTTAATGTTTATAGCGAAAATTCCGTTGCGAGGTACCATAATATCCCTTGCAAGTTTATCATTAAAGTCAAAAATCTTTTCTATCAACTGATGTTCCGTCGAATCGATTATTCCCGTCTTTCTGCCTTCCGAAATCAGATACCTGATTTCCTCTTCCGAATGTATTATGTCGTCCTTCGTAACGGTCTTAAGTCCTATCAGCCTGATTATGCCGTTTGCGGTGTAATTGAGCAGAAGAATCAGCGGCTTGAACACCTTGTAAAACAACCTCATCGGAAACGAAAGCCAGGATGATAATTCCATCGGATACTGAATCGCTATCATTTTCGGAGCCTGCTCGCTGAATACGACCGTTATGAACGTTATGAGCAGCACGCCGCAGATTGATGCCGCTGTCGAGTTGATTTCGGACGACAGCCCGGAGAATTGTATGAGAGGCAAAAATATTTTTGAGAGAGACTGCTCTCCTATCCATCCGAGAAGAACGTTAATCAGCGTAATGCCTAATTGCGCCGCGGAAACATACCTGTCAAGGTTGTCTTTTACTATCCGGAGGTTTTTAATTCTTATGGTGTCTTTGACCTCTTCGTCGGTCTCGATTTCGGATTTCCTGACCTTCACGAACGCGAACTCAGCGGCTACAAACAACGCGTTCAGAATTATCAGTATGCTGACGATTAGTATATCGAATATTATCGATTTCAAATTGTAGTATTATCTTTTTTCTTTCAGGAACCTGAGCCTGCTCTCGAGATTTTTCCGCGGCACGAGAAGTTTTTCTTTGCCGAACACCGCTTCGTTCTGAGAAGTGAACACGAGTTCGTATTCATTGCTCATTACGATTGCCTCTTCAGGGCAGACTTCCTCGCAGAATCCGCAGAATATGCACCTCACCATGTTTATCTCGAACTTTTCAGGGTAACGCTCCTTTTCAAGTTCAGTCTCGCTTGCCTGCACTTCAATCGCAAGCGCAGGGCACACACGCGAGCATAGCCCGCAGGCAACACACCTTTCAACGCCGTTGTCCTCCTGTACGAGCACGGGCCGCCCCCTGAAACTCGCGGGCGCGTCCCACTTCTCTTCAGGGTACTGCCTCGTGAATTTCGGACGGAAAACCTGCTGCAGCGTAAGAGCAAGCCCTTTCGCTATCTGAGGCAGATACGTCTTTTCAAGTAATGTTAAGTCTTTGTACTTAATGTAATCCATTCGGACTTTTTCGTTTTCAGTATATTTTTAGCATATAAAATAATCGTTCCCCGTAAAGAACAGAGAACGATTATTTCATTATAATTTCTATTTTACGAGTATCATTTTTCTGGTTGATACGAAATCCCCCGCTCTCAGCGTGTAATAATAAATTCCCGATGAGAGTCTGTAAGAGTTCGCGTCAAATTCAACCGAATAGGTTCCGGGCGCGGCAACCTTGTAAGGAATAAGGTCGGCGACTTCGTTTCCGAGTATGTCGTAAACTTTCAGTGACACTCTTTCCGATTTCGGAACCGAAAAATTTATCTTTGTTACCGGGTTGTACGGATTCGGATAATTCTGACCGAGTTCGTAACCGTCAACGACAGTCGAAATCTGCCTGATTCCTACTGTACCCATTTGAACGCGGAACGTATCCGTTATGAAATTTCCGGGATTGGTCTCTACAAATGCCTTGATTACTATAGTTGCCAGTCCGGGCGTTGGACCTATTACGTCAATCAACAAACTGTCCTGACTGCCGGGAGTCAGTGTTATAGGAGGCGCGCCTAACGGCGGTATTTCACTTACCTCGGAACTATAACAGAACTGAACGCACATGCTGCTTGACCAGTTAGGTCCGGGCAGATTATTGACGACTCTGATGAACTTGTAATTCTGATTCGCCGATGAAAGATTCTTGAAATACGCGACAGTCACCGCCGGTATTATGGATGACGTATCTCCGTAAACTGTCGGAGGCGACACTCTGTAAAACTGAAACGTCTGGCTCTGCGCGTAACCTGCAAAGACGAATAAAACCAATAACATGGGGATTACTTTTTTCATTTTACTTTTTTTATTTATGAAATTAATTCATTTTCGATTGAAGCCTTTCACGGCTTTTTTCGGCTACAATGTAGCCCGAATTCAAATCATACGCTTTCCCGTATTCAGCCAGCGCCTCGAACCACAAACCGAGTTTTTCATAAACAACTCCGAGATTGTAATGCGCGAATTCCTTGCTTGAATATTTATCCGCTTTCAGCGCGAGTTCAAGCCAGGCAATCGCCTCTTCATACTGCTCGAGATTTATAAGATACGCGCCTATGTCGTTGTACGGATTGCCGTAATCGGGGTCTATTTCAATGGCTCTCTTGCACTCTTCGATTGCCTTTTCATATTCCCCCTTCATGCTGAGGCTCCAGCCGAGAAAAGTGTACGTCTCCGCTGTCGGAAACGCCTCAAGCGATTTTTCATAAAACGAAATCGCCTCGTCGTAATTTCCGTCTATGTGAAGCCGGTATCCCGTTTCGAAATATTCCCTCGATTTCTCTATTAGATATTTTGTTCCCATTTTATTCATTTATTAAAATATCTAACTGTACAAATATATTAAAAGTTAACGTCAATTTGTATTCAAATATTACTTTTCATTAGCAAGGATTTTACATAAAAATGAATTCTGGCTTAAAAATAAGTCATATTTTCATTATTTTCAGTAAATGTCGAAAATTGGTGTAATATTGGGGTCCGGTCTGTCGGGATTTACGAAAGAACTTGAAAATCCCGACGTGATATATTCCGAACTCGGAGGTATTCATAAGAAATCCGTCATTGAGGGAAAAATCAACGGGAAGACAGTGTTTCTGTTTACTGGCAGGAATCATTTTTACGAAACGTATTCGCGCGAAAAGGTTTACAGGAACGTTAATCTCGCGAAAGACCTCAACGTGGATTTTCTGATTATAACGAACGCGGCGGGCGGTCTTAATCCGTTGTATAAGGTCGCCGATTTGATGCTGATAAAGTCGCACATAAATTTTTTCGGAAAGCGGCTTGTCCAAAAGCCGGTCAGGGTTAGCGGCGATGACGTCATCAAGTGGGCGCGCGAATGCGCAGTCAGAAACCACCTGAAGGTTTTCGAAGGCTGCTACATCGCCTCATCCGGTCCTGCATACGAAACACGCGCGGAAATTAATTTCCTTAAAAAAACAGGAGCGGACGCAGCGGGAATGTCCACCATACCCGACCTGCTCAGGGCTAACGAACTCGGCATCGGCACGCTCGGCATTTCCTGCATTACAAACAGACTGTTCTCTGGAATGCCCGTTACCGTCACTCACGATGAGGTTGTTGAAGCGGGAGCGAAAGCGTACAGAAGATTTTCGGAATTCCTAAAGCGACTTATCGATGATTATTGACACTCACGCCCATTTTTATTTTCCCGAAATTCTCGATAACATCGGTGAAATTCTCGATAACGCCGCGAAAGCGGGTGTCGAAAAGATAATCATTCCTGCCGTTGATTTAAGAACCTGCGATATTATTCTCGAACTCACCTCGAAATACGAAATGCTCTATGCCGCTCTGGGCTTCCATCCCGGCGATATAAAGGAAATGGATGAATCTGAGTTTCAGAAACTCGACTCTCTCCTCGGGGAAAATAAAGTCGTCGGCGTAGGCGAAACAGGTCTCGATTATTACTGGGATAAAACTTATGTTGATAAGCAGAAGCGGTTTTTCAGAATACATCTTGAACTCGCGCTGAAGCACGGACTTCCTGTTATAATTCATACGCGGGATTCGGTAGCGGACTCGATTGAAATCACGAATGAGTTCAGAAACAGAATAAAGGCTCAGTTTCATTGCTTCTCGGGTACGGAAGAGGAACTTGAAAAAATAATTTCGTGCGATGGTTTCTTCGTTTCATTCTGCGGAAACATAACTTATAAAAAATTCGAAGGTCTCGGACTTGTCGAAAAGACGCCCGTTGAGAAACTGCTTTCGGAAACAGACTCCCCTTTTCTCGCGCCGATGCCGCACAGAGGAAAAAAGAATCAGCCTGCTTACGTAGTCGATACGATAAAGAAAATATCGAAGGTAAAGAATATTGAACAAAGAGAACTTATTGCTCAGTTAAGAAAGAATACCGAACAGGTTTTCCCGGGAATTTTTTAACGATGCAATGATAAATATCTGATTTCTATCAAACTTGAATAACTTTATTTTTTATTTTATATTAGAACACCTTTAAACTTAATCGAATGCTATGAACAATAATTTACATTTTCAGGACAGCGGAACAGGCTTCGCGCCTCCTCCTCCGCCTCCTCCTCCCCCTCCTATGGGCGGCAGTCCGGTTTCTTCCGGCAAGGCAAGCAGCAACGCAATTTGGGCGCTCGTGCTCGGGATTTTGTCATGGGTAGCGTGCGGTATTTTCTCCGCGATTCCCGCGTGGATTATCGGTAAGAAGGAAGTGAACGCGATTAATGCGGGACAATCAGACCCGGCGGGCAAAACAATGGCGCAGGTCGGAATGTGGCTCGGTATTATTCAGGTGATTCTCGGTATTCTCGCGATAATTGTCGTAATTATAATGCTTGCGCTCGGAGTGCTTGGAAGCGCAATTAACAGTTGATAAAAATGATTTTTTAAACGGCTGTCGGTTCTTCAGGCAGCCTTTTTTTTTATGGAAATAAAGTTCACGAAATATAATCCCGGGGAAGACTGCGTAATTCCTTCGTACGCGACAGACGGCTCGGCGGGTATGGACCTCTCTTCCTCGTCTAAAGATGTGATTATTGTCAGAACGGGTGAATCAAAACTCATTCCGACTAATCTTCTGATTGAAATCCCGAAAGGATTCGAGGGACAGGTAAGACCAAGAAGCGGGCTCGCTCTGAAACACGGCATTACCGTTCTGAATTCTCCGGGCACGATTGATTCGGATTACAGGGGCGAAGTTAAAGTGCTTCTCGTCAATCACGGAACGAAAGATTTTCCCGTGAACTTCGGAGACCGAATCGCGCAGTTGATTATCGCGAAATATGAGAAAGCGGTTTTGAAATTCTCTGACAAAATTACGGACACTGAAAGAGGCAGCGGAGGATATGGCAGCACGGGGAAATAAAAAGAAACACCGGCTGCGGGATTTCGAATCCCCCGCCCTGACGGATGTGTTCGCGGTTGATTCTGAAACCGTCCCGTCATCCGAAGGCGCGAAAGGAAGGTTGTATCTTGTCTCTACGCCTATCGGCGATTATTCCGATATTACAATAAGAGCGCTGAACGCTTTGAGCAGTTCCGATTACATAATCTGCGAGGATACTAAAATTACTTCGAGACTGCTGAGGTTCTTCGATATCAGGAAAGATATGAGAATTCTCGACGAGCATAACGAAGAAGAAACAGCGGGCGAATACCTTAAGGATTTGCTCGGCGGCAAAACAATATCTCTCGTGTCGGACTGCGGGACTCCTGTCTTCGCCGACCCCGGTCTTAAACTCGTCCGGCTCTGCATCGATTATAAAATCCCGTTCGAGTTCGTGCACGGAGCCAACTCCGTAATATCTGCGGTCGTCCTTTCGGGTTTCGACATAAGCCGTTTTTATTTCTACGGATTCCTTTCCCCGAAAAAAGAAGTTCGCTCAAGGGAAGTCGGCTCGCTTTCGGCATTGAATCATCCCGTAATATTGATGGATACCCCTTACAGAATGATGACGCTAATAGATGACATAAAAGAAAAAATGCCGGAGCGTGAGATTTTCATCGCGCTGAATCTGTCAGCGGAAAACGAAATGCATTTCCGCGGAACACCTTCCGAAGTAGGAAAAAATATAACCGAACATTTCGGCGGCGAAAAACCGAAAGCCGAATTCGTTCTCGTCATTAAGAATGCCTGATTCTTTCGGCGTCGGTTTTTCCTTAACGGCAAAACACGCTTTAAACCGTTTAAACACAGTATTTTTCCCGCAAAATGAATTGAAAAATGGGTTTTAGATGCCTATTTTTGATTATGACTTCATATAAATCCTCAGGCGTAAATATTCAAAAAGCAGATGCATTTTTAGACAGAATTAAACCGTTAGTCAGAACCACTTTCAGTAAAAATGTTCTGTCAGGCATCGGAAATTTCGGCGCGTTTTATGAATTAAATATCATAAACACGCGCAACCCCGTCTTCGTAGCGAGCACGGACGGCGTCGGCACGAAAGTGAAAATTGCCGCGATGCTCGGGAAATACGATACTGTGGGCGAAGATTTGATAAACCACTGCGTGAACGACATCGCGGTGTGCGGCGCTGTACCGCTCTTCTTCCTCGATTATTACGCGACGGGTAAACTTCACGTGGAAAACTCTGTTAACATAGTCAGGGGCCTCGTAAGAGGCTGCAGAAACAATTCAATGTCCCTGATCGGCGGCGAAACCGCGGAAATGCCGGGTGTTTACGGCGAAAGCGATTTCGATCTCGCGGGAACTATCGTCGGCGTCGTCGATAAGAAGAAAATCGTAAATCACGAAAACGTCAGAAGAGGAGACGTTCTCGTCGGATTCGAATCGAACGGACTTCATACTAACGGCTACTCGCTCGTCAGAAAAATATTCCGGCACAAGGATTATAAACTGCGCTTCAAAGGCCTGAGAGGAACGCTCGGTTCCGAACTCCTGAGAGTCCACAGGTCGTACCTCGGCATAATTCAGGATTCATTGAAGAACTTCAGAGTAAAATCAATTTCTCACATAACGGGCGGCGGTATAATCGGAAACACGAAACGCGTCGTTCCGAAAGGGATGGAAATTATTATCGACTGGGATTCCTGGAAACGTCCCGCGTTGTTCGGCGTGATAAAGCAAAAAGGTGACGTTCCCGAAAACGATATGCGGAAGACTTTCAATCTCGGCATAGGTCTCGCGGTTATAATAGGAAAGTCGGAAGCGGATGAATTCACGGCTTTCTGGAAAAGACGAAAAGAGAAAACACACGTAATAGGCTATATAAAATAATTCACAAGTCAATAACTTAAATTCAGGAGTTTTATGATCAAAAGACACAGCATTAAACCGGAAGAAGTTCAGGATGTACTGAGGAAAAGAATGCTTGTTGACGGATTCGACATGACGCTGGACCTGAAAGAATCAAGAGACGGTTATCTCTTCGATTCAAAGCGGGGCAAGAGAATGCTCGATTTCTTTACATTCGTCGCCTCGAGTCCGCTCGGCATGAACCATCCTAAACTAAATGACGAGAAGTTCATTATGGAAATCGGCAGGATTGCCCTTAACAAGCCTTCCCTGTCCGACATCTACGCGAAAGAACAGGCGGAATTCGTCGAGACCTTTTTCAATATCGCGGTACCTTCGTATTTCAAGTATTCGTTCTACATAGAGGGAGGAGCGCTCGCGGTCGAGAATACTATTAAAGCGGCAATCGACTGGAAAGTGCAGAAGAATTTTCAAAAGGGGTACAAGGAAGAAAAAGGAAAGAAGATTATTCATTTCAAGGAAGCGTTTCACGGACGCTCGGGTTACACGCTGTCATTGACGAACACCGATCCCGTTAAGATTTATTATTTCCCGAAATTCGACTGGCCGAGAGTTACGAACCCGAAGATTACTTTCCCTCTCAATGAAGAGAACCTTAAAAAAGTTATCGAACTCGAGAAACAGTCAATTAATGAAATTAAACAGGCAATACACGACAACAAGGACGACATCGCCGGACTCATAATAGAAGCGGTTCAGGGCGAAGGCGGCGATAATCATTTCAGGAAAGAATATTTCATGCAGTTGAGGCAGATTTGCAACGAGAATGACATTATGTTCATAATTGACGAAGTGCAGACGGGCATCGCGATGACGGGAAAATGGTGGGCTCACGAGCATTTCATAAAACCCGACCTTATTTCTTTCGGAAAGAAAACTCAGGTTTGCGGTATTCTTTCTACGGACAGGATTGATGAGGTGGAAGAGAACGTGTTCAGAAAACCGAGCAGAATCAACTCAACCTGGGGCGGCAACATAGTAGATATGTTCCGCTTCAAGAGAATACTCGAAATTATCGAGGAAGAAAATCTCGTAAGGAATGCAGAGACCACCGGCAAATACCTGCTGGACAAAATTCACGGACTCGAGAGCAAATATCCTGAAAAAGTAAGCAACGGAAGAGGACTCGGATTGTTCTGCGCGTTTGACGTTAAAGACACGGATATGAGAAATGCAATCGTCAAAAACGCCGTCGATGAAGGAATGCTCATTCTCGGCTGCGGTCCGAAATCGATAAGGTTCAGACCACCGCTTACCGTCACTCCCGAAAAGATTGACGAAGGAATGGGAATTCTGGATAAACTAATTAGTAAATTATAAAAGTCGTTTAGAATAACTATATTATCCCTGAAACTTTGTTTCAGGGATTTTTTTTATGGATAAAAAAGAGTTAAAAGAAATATTCATTTCATATCTGAAGGATAACGGACACAGAATAACGAACGAGAGGATTCTCATTCTCGATTCCGCCCTCTCGATGGAAAACCATTTCGATGCCGACGAACTTTACTCAAAAATGAGAAGCGATTTCATACGCGTTTCGCGTGCAACCGTTTACAACACGCTTGAACTTATGAACAACTGCAAAATCCTGACAAAACATAATTTCAAGGGCGACCGCGCGAGGTACGAAACTAAACACGGACGGAAAAACCACTATCACATAATCTGCCTCAGTTGCAATAAAATTCTTGAGTTTGAAAACCAGTCTATCGAGAAAACTTTGCTCAAGGTCTGCAGGAATAAAAATCTGAAACTTACAGACTATTCCATACAGGTTTTTGCCGCCTGTGAAAGCGCTGACGACTGCACTTTGACTAATCAACCCTGTAAAATACAGTAATTTGACTTGTTTTTGAGGAATATCTTATTTAGATTTAGTCTAAATAAAATAAGATGACCGTAGCCGATTTAAATTCAGGACAGACTGCCGTAATAAAAAATATCGATTTGAAACACCCTTCTTCATGCAGGGTGATTGAATACGGCTTTACTCCCGGACAGGAACTTCAGGTCGTCAACAAATCTATTTTTAATGATCCCCTTTCCGTTTCGCTTCGAGGCGCGTTGATTGCAATTCGAAAGCACGATGCAAGATGCATAGAGGTTATTATTCCAGATGAACTCTGACACGGTTACAGAAAGAAAAAAACTAATCACTCTCGTTGGTCCTCCGAATTCGGGCAAAACAACACTGTTCAATCTTCTAAGCGGAAAAAAACATAAAACCGTAAACTATCCCGGCGCGACTATCGAATACAGCGTTTCGGGATTTCTCGAGCATTACGGAATCGGCGCGTATCTGATGGACTCTCCCGGAATCGTCAGCCTTATTCCCGTTTCTCCAGATGAAAAAGTTACGATTGACAATTTGTACAGTCATCCCGATTACGGGAAACCCGACCTCGTCGTGGTTACGGTTGACACTTCACAATTCTCGAGACATCTTCTTCTCGCGAGACAGATTATAGATTCCGGTTTCAATACCGTCGTCGTGCTTACTATGAACGACCTTCTCGGTGAAAAAAATTTCACGATTGATGAAAAAGAATTGAGCGGCATTCTCGGCTGCGATGTGATAAAGTTTGACCCGAGAACTTCCGTGCAGATCGAAACGCTCATTAGCCTGCTGAAGCATAACCTGAATTCAGGTCACCTTAACATTCAGGAAAAGAACACACACACCGAAGAAGACGTTCTTTGCATTTACAGAGAAATTGAGGAAATTGAAAAGAAAGTTCTGCGCGACCTGCACGACGGTTCCGGCGGGAATCCGCACATAGCGAATGCGAACCGTGAACTCGTAATCGCGGGACGCGCCGGCGGAATTAAACTTCCCGACAGCCTCACGCTTAAAATCGACAGCGTTCTCCTTCATAAGTTCTGGGGCATTTTCATATTCATACTGATAATGGCTCTTATGTTCGCTTCAATATTCTGGGTCGCTTCACCCGCTATGGATTTAATCGATACCGGCATTCACAATTTCGAAAATTTCGTGAATAACGGTCTGGGTGACAACTGGTTTTCGGATTTGCTGTCGCAGGGAATAATCGGAGGGCTCGGTGTCGTTCTCGTTTTTCTGCCGCAGATTGTAATCCTTTTCTTCGTTCTCGGAATACTCGAAGACTCGGGCTACCTCGCGCGCGGAGCGATGATAATCGACAAGCCTTTGTCTCTGCTCGGTCTGAACGGAAGGTCATTCGTTCCGATGCTATCGGGTTTCGCCTGCGCGATTCCCGCCATAATGGCGGCGCGCACCATACAGAACAAGCGCGAGAGAATATTGACGATTTTTATAATTCCGCTTATGAGTTGCAGCGCCAGACTGCCTGTTTACGGGCTTCTGCTGGCTTTTCTTTTTCCCGGAAAATATTTTCTGAGCGGACTGATTCTCGCTTTGATTTATGTCGCCGGCGTAATCGTTTCTTTGGTCGTGGCGGGAATAATAAACCGTTATAAGAAAACATTCCTGAATTTCGAAGATAATTCTTCATTCATAATGGAACTTCCCGTGTACAGGGTTCCGAAAGTTTCAAATGTTCTTAAAAACACTTACTCGAACGCTGTTCAGTATCTGCAAAAAGCGGGTCCGACAATCGTAGTGTTTTCACTTATTCTCTGGCTTCTCACGAATTTTCCCGCTGACGTGAAGACAGGTCCGGATAACGTACCAAAAAGCGATTCTGTCGCGGTTCAGATTTCGGAATCCGAAAGAATATCGAATTCATACGCGGCTGAAATCGGAAAGGTTATGGAGCCTGTTATGCGCCCGCTCGGGCTCGACTGGCGCGTAGGCGTTTCTCTTATCGCTACATTCGCCGCCCGTGAAGTTTTTGTAAGTTCGCTTGCATTGATGTTCAAAGTAACGGAGTCGGATGAAAATATGAGCAGGTCTCTGATTAACGAAATGAAGAACGCGAAGATAAACGGGACAGGACAGAACCTCTTCACGACCGCTACAGCCGCAGGTCTGATTGTTTTCTTTATGCTCGCGCTTCAATGCGTTTCCACTATCGCGATTACAAAGAAAGAAACCGGCGGATGGAGAATTCCGGTTCTGCAGATTATAATCTATACCGGCTCCGCGTATGCTCTCACTTTTCTGACTGTCAACGGTCTCAGATTCTTCGGAATCAACTAATACAAACTGCAATTAATAATTAGTAATTAATAATTAGTAATTGGGCTTTCCAAAATACTATTTCTGAATATCATTTTGTAACCCCACCTTTTAAGGTGGGGTGAAAGAAGAACAAAAAAAAGGACTTTAGTCCTCAATAAAAATATTTACGCTCTGTCTCCGGGAGTCTCCCCGCTCTTTGGGGGACTCTCGGCCCGGTCAGCATGCTAAAACCGGGAGTCCCCTTTTAAAAAAGGAGACTCCCGGAAACAGTAGAGACAACAGCATAATATAAAGAATCCTACACGTTAAACCTGAAGAACACAACGTCGCCGTCTTCGACTACGTAATCCTTGCCTTCTACTTTCATCAGACCTTTTTCCTTAACCGCCGCTTCGGAACCCAGTTCAATCAGGTCATCATACTTGATAACTTCAGCGCGAATAAAACCTTTTTCGAAATCCGTGTGTATTTTTCCCGCCGCCTGCGGAGCCTTAAGCCCTTTGTCGATTGTCCAGGCGTGAACTTCCTTCTCCCCTGCCGTGTAAAACGTTATCAGTCCGAGCAATGCGTAACTTTCCCTTACGAGTCTGTTCAATCCCGACTCTTTCAAACCGAGGTCATTAAGAAACTCGCGTTTCTCCTCCATAGTCTCGAGTGCGGCGATTTCTGATTCTATCTTCACCGAAAGCACGAGACATTTCGCGTCCTCTTTCTTCGCAATCTCCTCGACGATTTTAGTGTAGTCGTTTCCTTTCGCGTCTTCTTCGTTTACGTTCGCCACGTATATAACGGGCTTGTCCGTCAGCAAATGAACTTCATTCAATAACTCCCTGTCCTCGGGCGCGAGTTCAAGAACAAAATAATGCGCGAGCCTTCCCGCCGCGAAATGGTCCTTGAGTTGATGAAGCAGTTCAGTCTCGCGAATGAATTTCTTGTCCCCTATCCTGACGCTCTTCTCAATCTTCTCGAGACGCTTTTCTATTACATCGAGGTCCTTCAGTATTAGTTCGGTTTCAATAATCTCGATATCTTCCTTCGGGTCTATTTTATTGTTAACGTGAATTATGTTTTCGTCCTGAAAACACCGAACTATATGAATTATAGCCTCAACCTCGCGTATGTGAGACAGGAACTGATTTCCCAGCCCCTCGCCTTTCGAAGCGCCTTTCACCAATCCCGCTATATCGACGAAACTAATCGTTCCCGGCGATATTTTCTTTGGATTGTATATTTCCGCCAGTTTGTCAACTTTCGGGTCGGGTACGATTATCGTCCCTATGTTAGGTTCAATCGTGCAAAAAGGATAATTTGAAGCCTCCGCGTTTTGCGATTCCGTTAGCGCGTTGAACAGCGTTGACTTGCCTACATTCGGTAAACCTACTATTCCGCATCGTAATGCCATCTTAAAATAATTTGATTAATATTGTTAATGTGAATCCGAATACCATCGGTATCGTCAGATTATCGTTAAGTTTGTCCAGAAATAATTCCGCAAGCGTGGTTATGAAGAGCGCTACAGAAGCGAGTATCAATGAAGGAAACCCCGCGAGAGTTAAAGACAGTATGAAAAGTATCAGCGCGCCGGAAGCGAAAAATGCCGTAGAGCCCTCGAGAGTCTTTCTGCGGTATATTTTCACCTTGCCGAACATCCTGCCCGCGAGCGCGGCTATCGTATCCGACCATATCATTATCAGTATCGACGCGCCTGCGATTTCCATCGTGAAAAAAACAAGCGACAGAAGTATGCCGAAAGCGTAATACGTGCCTCCTGTAAAAAGATTCTTCCCGAATTCCTTCTCGTCTTCCCTCAGTATTCTCACGAATACCATTTTGTACAGTGAACCTACCGGTCTTGAATACCTTTTTAACACGTCTATCAGAACCATCAGAACCGTTCCCGTTCCAACGAGAGCGACAATGAACTCTTTCGACGTCAGGAAATACAAAACCGGAATTATGGTTGATAATACGTGAATCAGTTTGCGGTAGATTTCGTATTTTATATCTATTTCTTTGTTCATATTCGTAAATGAAAAAAGCGGGATGACCCGCTTTTTTCAAAGTCGTATTTTATGATTCGGGTATTGCTGTTTCGCTTGCTTTCGCGGTTTCCTTGCTCTCCGGAACCTTCTGTCCGTTGTTCGAATCTCCGTTCTTTTCGACGGGGGGAAGAGTTTCGCCTCTTATAACCCTGTCAATTTCGTCGGAATCCAGAATTTCCCTCTCGAGCAGCACTTCGGAAAGCCTGTGAAGTTCATCTATGTGCTCCGTAAGTATCCTCATTGCCCTGTCCATTCCCGCGTTCACTATCTTTTTAATTTCATCGTCTATTAAAATCTGCGTCGTCTCGCTGTAATTCTTGTGCTCGTGAAGTTCCTTGCCGAGGAAAACCTCTTCCTGCTTGTTGCCGTAAGTTATCGGACCGAGTTTCTCGCTCATTCCGAATTCGCATACCATCTTTCTCGCGATTGAAGTCGAGCGCTCGATGTCGTTGCTCGCGCCCGTCGTGTATTCGTTGAAAACGAGTTTCTCCGCCGCTCTGCCGCCCATCGCGTAAGTTATCATCGCTTCGAGGTATTCTTTAGAGTAAGTGTGCTTCTCGTCCATCGGCAGATATGTCGTTACGCCGAGAGCCCTTCCTCTTGGAATTATAGTAACCTTGTGCACGGGGTCCGCTTCGGGCGTGTATTTCGCCACGAGCACGTGTCCCGTTTCGTGATAAGAGGTTGTTCTCTTTTCCCTTTCGGAAATAATTAGGCTCTTTCTTTCGGTTCCCATCATTACCTTGTCCTTCGCGTCCTCAAGGTCGCGCATCGTAACCGAGTCGGAATTCCTTCTCGCGGCAAGCAATGCCGCCTCATTAACAAGGTTCGCAAGGTCCGCTCCTGAAAATCCGGGCGTGCCTTTTGCGAGAACGTCGAGTTTTATGTCTTTCGACAGAGGAATTCTTCTCGTATGCACTTTCAGGATTCCTTCGCGTCCCTTTACGTCGGGCCTGTCAACAACAACCTGTCTGTCAAACCTTCCCGGACGAAGCAGTGCCGGGTCGAGAATGTCGGGTCTGTTTGTAGCGGCTATTATTATAACACCGCTGTTCTGCTCGAAACCGTCCATTTCGATGAGCAACTGGTTAAGCGTCTGCTCGCGCTCGTCGTGTCCGCCGCCGAGACCCGCGCCTCTGTGCCTTCCGACCGCGTCGATTTCATCGATGAAAATTATGCAGGGCGCGTTCTTCTTGCCCTGGTCGAACAGGTCGCGAACTCTCGATGCTCCGACTCCGACGAACATTTCTACGAAATCCGCTCCGCTGATAGAAAAGAACGGAACTCCCGCTTCACCCGCAACGGCGCGGGCAAGAAGAGTTTTACCCGTTCCCGGAGGACCGAGCAAGAGCACGCCGCGCGGAATTTTTCCGCCGAGTTTCTGAAACTTTCCGGGACTCTTTAAAAATTCTATTATTTCCGATAATTCCTGTTTCGCTTCGTCCGCTCCCGCGACGTCCGCGAATGTTATTTTCATCTGCGAGCCTGTCATCATCTTCGCCTTGGACTTGCCGAAAGAAAATATTCCTTTCGTGCCGCCCGAGCCTCCGTTCTGCATCCTCCTCATCAGGATTATCCAGAACGCGATTATAAGTATCCAGGGAAGCGCGTTGAGGACAGGACCGACCCAGCCCCCGTCGTCCCTTTCTATGTTGTATGTCGCGATGTTTTCGTTCCAGGTCTTGATAACGCTGTCGTCAACGTTAGTGTAAGGAAGATAAAGCGTGAACCTGTCAATGTTCACCTGCCTTCCGCCGACTGTCAGCATTTCCGGGTTCCTTAACTTTCCCGCGAACTCGTAGTTGTTATCCGATTTCTTTATTGTCGCGGATTCAATTTTCTTTTCCGTAAGAAGTTTCTGATACTGGTCAAAAGTTATCTCGGTGCTCTTCGATTCGCTGCCTTTCGTATATATCATTATCAGAAAAAAGCCGATCAATATCGCCGACCAGCCGAGTACGATTTTAAATACCCTGTTCCAGTTGAATTCTTCGTTGCTGTTTTTATTGTCTTTATTTTCTTTGTTTATTTGTGCCATGCGTTAAATTTATAATTTATAACACATATATGCCTTTTAAATTCCTGTACTTCTGCGCGAAATCTAGCCCGTATCCGACCACGAATTTGTTATCAATCTCGAATCCGAGGTAATCGATTTTGAAGTTGAATTTCGGCGTGCCCTTCTTTATAAGAAGACTCGCGATCTTAACCGATTTCGGCTTGTGCATCTTCAGCCTCTTCAGTATGTATTCCATCGATAATCCCGAATCAACTATATCCTCGACGATGATAATATCCCTTCCCTTGAGGTCGCAGTTAAGTTCCTTTAACGTCTTGACCTCGCCTGAAGATATTTTACTGTCGCCGTAACTCGAAAGTTTCAGGAAATCAATTTCGCAGTTCACTTTAATCTCCCGAATAAGATCCGACATGAAAATGAACGCGCCGTTCAGTATGCCGATGAATATCGGTATTTTATTCTCGTAATCGCGGTTTATTTCGTCCGCTAATTCCTTAATTCTCTTCGTGATGTCGGTCGGTTTTATATAAACCTGAAGTTTTGTTTTTTCCATTTATAAGTATAAATTGTTGATTTTCGATACAATAATAAATGAATTTTTATAAAAAGAAAACCCACAACCTTTAGGTAGTGGGCGAAAAATCATCTGCAATAACTTATATTAATTGTTTTCTTCCGCGATTATTCTTTTCGATTTTCTTATTGCTCTTTCCTTGTTCATTTTCTTGTCCACAGAAGGTTTGACGAAGAATTGTCTTCTTCTGAACTCTTTAAGCACTCCCGCCTTTTCATATTTCTTTTTAAATCTCTTTAGAGCTTTGTCTATCGATTCATTGTCTTGTACAACTACTTTTATCAAATGAACCCCTTTTTAAAAGTTTTATAAAAAATAAAATTACGATTTTTTTTCAAATAAATCAATGAAAATACAACGGAAAATTTGATTTGAGAGCGTTTATTGGAATATGGTAATCGAGCAGTTTTAAAAAAATCCGCAGCGCGGTTGTTTGCAATTTCTTTACAATCATTTAACGCTTAAAGGCAAATTTTGTATGGTAATTTTATAAAATTATAACTATAATTAAGAAATATCAAATATTTCTATAAATTAATCCCAAATAAAATTATGAGATTACGTATCTTTTTGACCATTTTTGCCATAGCGGCATTATTCGCAACCGCGAATTCACAGATTGTCTTCACTGAAAATTTCGATTATACCGCGGGCGACTCGATTGGCGCTCACGGATGGATTCCGAATACGGGAAGCACGAACAATATTATGGTTGTTTCGCCGGGACTTACTTATACCGGCTATCCCCTTTCAAATATCGGTAATGCCTGCAGGCTAAGAAATAACGGCATAGACGGCTACAAACCGTTTACGGGTGATTCCGTATCATCCGCCTCGATTTACGCTTCATTCATGGTGCAGGTGGATTCCGCTAAATCTGCGGGTGACTATTTCTTCGCTTTTCTGCCCGCGACATCAACGTCATTATACTCGGCAAGGGTATATGCTAAGGACTCGGCCGGTACGATTTCTTTCGGATTGAGCAAATCAAGCGCGTCAGGCGGTCCAATCGTTTACGGCGCTAACGGTTTCGCGTACGGTACAACTTATCTGCTCGTTGTAAAATATACTTTCAATACTGGTTCGACTTCTGATGATGAAATGAAACTTTACGTGTTTACATCCCCCAATCTTCCTTCGACCGAGCCTACAACGTCTTATGTCGGTCCCGTAACCGGTACAGCGACAGACGTTAACAGCATCGGGAGAATTGCTGTCAGACAAGGAAGCGCATCGAATGCTCCGACTCTTAACATCGACGGAATAAGAGGAGCGAGAACCTGGGCTGGAATAACGACATCGATAATCCGCAACGAAATCACGGCAAAGAATTTTGAACTTTCGCAGAACTATCCGA
>CAZOQR010000006.1:0-26598 GCA_964581915.1 uncultured Ignavibacteriaceae bacterium
GGCAGGAAAAAAATTCGACACAATCGTTAATCGGAGTTTACGGACAAAAGTTTTCTTCGTCCGGCGCGCGTCTGTGGGATGACGCGGGTCTTCCGATAAAGCCGCTTGACGGAAATTCGTTCTCGAGTTTAACAGCGCTTGTAAAGGATACGGCGGCATTCGGGTATTACGCCGAAATAGTCGGAACCGCGGGTTCCGTAAAGGCGTTCAGACTGAACAGGAACGGCGCATTGCAGTGGGGCGGAAGCATAATTACCCCGAGCAGCGCGCCCGGTTCAAAGGGAAGGCTCGGCGCGGTAATGACGGCGAACGGAATGTCCATACTAACCTGGTCTGACGGAAGAAATGACGGAGGGGGAATTTACGCTCAGAACATAAACTTAGACGGCTCGTTCGGAGGACCGACCGGAATCAATCCGGGAATAACCGGAGCGGCGGATAAATTCGAACTCGGGCAGAATTATCCTAATCCGTTCAATCCCGTAACGGGAATAAGTTTTTCGATAAAGGAGAATTCTTTCGTAACGTTAAAAGTTTACAACCTGCTCGGAAAAGAAATCGCATCGCTAATAAGCGAAAACAAAAAAGCGGGATACTATCAGGTTTCATTCAACGCGGAGAATCTTTCAAGCGGCGTGTATTTTTACAAACTCACTGCAGGAAATATCTCCGAAACAAAATCAATGATGCTAATAAAATAGTCTCATACGTTCTCCTATAATTCAAGAGCCCGCGTAAAAAGCGGGCTTCTTTTTAGACTTACATTAATTCCTTAATTGCTAAATATTTCGAAAAAATTATCATGGACGAATTCATGAAAGCGGCAATAGACGAAGCGAGGAAGGGGCTCGCGGATTGCGGTATCCCTATCGGCTCCGTGCTTGTAAAGGACGGGAAAATAATCGGAAGGGGACACAACCGCAGGGTGCAGAACGGAAGCCCGACTCTGCACGCGGAAATAGACTGCCTCGAAAACGCAGGGCGCATAGGCTCCTACGGCGGCACTATTTTATATTCGACGCTAATGCCATGTTATCTTTGCTCGGGAGCGGTTGTTCAGTTCGGAATAAAAAAGGTGGTCGCGGGCGAATCCGTAACTTTCGCGGGCGGACCGGATTTCATGAAAGAGCATGGAGTGGAGGTTGTTGATTTAAATCTTGAAGAGTGCGTTAACCTGATGAGGGATTTTATCGACAAGAACGAAGTATTATGGAACGAGGACATAGGCTTGTAGAACAATTTTAAATTGCAAATTGTAAATTTTAAATTAGAGCATTAAAAGACAAGAACACTTTCACGAAGAATCACGGAGAAGCCTGGGAGAAAAGCAGTTGGGGCATTTAATTTTTAACTAAGAACGTTTAAAGATAAGAGCGGTTTCACAGAGGGACACGGAGAAGTCACGGAGAAAAGTAAAGAGTTTCACGGAGAGAAAGCACCGAGAGCCGTGAGACGGATAATTTTATATTCTCTTCGGCTCTCTGTTACAGCGCCTTCCATCGTAAGTTCGCTGGTTTATAAAAATTCTCTTTGCAACTCCGCGAAACGATTCCAATAATTATTTCACTTCTTCTTTTTCAATTTTTACTTTAATCTTATCGCCGTCGCGCTCGATTTTTATATCTTCCGGCTTGAGGTTTCCTTCCGGGTTATCGGAAATGACCTTTTGTCTGATTTCGTCATCAGTCATATTCTTATTAATTCCTTCCGCTACTGTTTTCAATTTTACAACTTCTTCTTTACCATCGCCGGATACTCTGACTTCGACGGATTTACCCGTTTGACCCGGGTCTCCGGTCAGATTAATCGTCAGTTTGCTTTTTCCTCCGGAATTTTCGAATCCAACCTTATAATTACCGAATCCGTTATCCTTCAACTGCTGTTCAATTTCGCGGGTAATTTCCTCCTGAGTTTTCCCCGACGACTTCACGTCAACTTTGAAGAAAGAATACAGAAGCGCAGAATATACGGGTCTGCTGATATTTTCGGTAATCGGAAAAACTTTTATTGAATTTATTCCTTTAATCTTTTCGAGTTCGGCCCTGCATTTCATAACCGCATTTTCTTCGGCGCCCTGAAGCACGACATTGTATTCCTCAACGCTTGTCCCGTTAACATTTTTCCCGCTTACGTTAACGTTGGAACTGCCTGGCCAGTTTATGGTTTTAATGCTCTGCGAAACCGCGTCTGCGTCGGCAGAATTGGCCGTGAACGAGATTCCGTATCCGAGCGTGTTTTCCTGCGACACAGGGTAGTTGCAGGCAGCGACCGCGAATACAAGGAACAACGCGAACGCGATTTTATACTTATTTTCCGATATGAATTTTTTCATTGGCGATATTTTCCTTTCTTTTTTCAGGTTAATTTTTTGCATCAGCAATCCTGTAGTTTTATCGAAAGAATCATCGTAGGATTCGCTTCTGATTTTATCCCAGTAACTGTCCGCGTTCATTCCTTTTCCTTTCGATTCCGGAAATGATTTTGATTGTTTCATTTTGCAAATCTCCTTCCGCAGGATTAAATTTTATTTTCTTCGAATCGGTTTCGTTAATGATTTTACTGAGTTTTTCCCTCGTTCTGGATAATCTCGATTTGACCGCCGATTCGCTTTTCTCTTTTTGAATTTCCATAATGTCCCTTATTGGGAAACCTCCGATTTCGAACAGGAGAATCGCTGTTTTTTCTTTTTCCTTTAGTTTCGAGAGAGCGTAAAAAAGAATTTTCGTTCTGTAATCGTTATCTATCCCGGAATAAACGACAGGTTCTCCGAATTCAAGATGCTCACCTGCAAGCGGAAGGAACCGCTTCCAGAACCGCGCGCGCATTGAGGTTCTGTGAGTTCTTGTCGCTATGCTGAACATCCAGTTTTTGAATTTTGCTTCGTCTTTGAGCGTGTGCAGTTTCACCAGACCCTTCAGAAGCGTTTCCTGAAAAACGTCTTCAGCAAGATCGGGATTGCCGTCTCTGCACATCGATCTGCAATAACGGGCAAGGTCGTTGTAAACCGGCTTTAACAGTTCGATAAATTTTTCGGATTCCCGGGACATATATGTTTTTATATTAGACGCGCCTGACCTGAAAAAGTCGCAGAATTATTATACCGAATTCTTTTTGAGCGTAAAATGAAAAAACAGACAGGAGCGTCTAACTACAAATATTAGAATAAGAGCGTTTAAGGATAAGAGAAGTTTCACAGAGGAGCACGGAGAAGTGACGGAGGGGTACGGAGAAAGTCTGTATATTTTGCGGATCTCCTGTAACGGCAAATCACGGCGTTTTCCGGTTTCTTTCGCTGTTCACAATAATTACCGGATGTTTTAGCCTGTTATTGAAAATCCAATTATAGTATATTTGAATAAACTTCAGGTATACTACTGATACACAATCAAATAAGAAATTAGTTTAAAAAAATAAAAATATTTTATGCCATTTAACTTAAGAAACAGACACTTTTTAAAACTTGCCGATTTCACACAGAAGGAAATCAAGTTTCTTCTCGACCTTTCCGCCGACCTAAAGAAGGCGAAGTACGCGAAGACGGAGCAGCAGCACCTGAAAGGAAAGAACATCGCTCTAATTTTTGAAAAAGCATCAACGAGAACAAGATGCGCGTTTGAAGTCGCGGCATTTGATCAGGGCGCGCAGGTTACGTATCTTGGCCCTTCCGGTTCGCAGATAGGACAGAAGGAATCTATGAAAGATACAGCCCGTGTGCTCGGGAGAATGTACGACGCTATCGAGTACCGCGGATTCGGACAGACAATAGTCGAGGAACTCGCCGCATACGCGGGGGTACCCGTGTATAACGGACTCACAGACGAGTGGCACCCGACACAGGCGCTTGCCGATTTTCTGACAATGATCGAGCACAGCGACAAGCCTTTAAATAAAATCAGTTACTGCTACATTGGCGACACGCGCTCAAACATGGGAAACACGCTCACGGTTGACGGTTGCATAATGGGAATGGACGTAAGAATATGCGGACCGAAGAATCTCTGGCCGGACGAGGAAGTGCGGAAGATGGCGGAAGAGTTCGCAAAGAAATCGGGCGGAAGCCTTCTGATTACAGACGACCCGAAGAAAGCGGTAAAAGGGGTTGACTTCATTTATACGGACGTCTGGCTCTCCATGGGCGAAGCGGCGGATAAGTGGGAAGAAAGAATTAAACTTCTGAAACCCTATCAGGTTAACGCCGAATTGATGAAAGCGACGGGAAATCCTAACGCAAAATTCCTTCACTGTTTGCCCGCTTTCCATAACAGGGAAACAAAAATCGGGGAGGACATTTACAAGCGTTACGGTCTTGACGGTCTCGAAGTAACGGAAGACGTGTTTGAATCCGAAGCGTCGGTAGTTTTTGACGAAGCGGAAAACAGGATGCACACGATAAAAGCGGTGATGGTAGCGACCCTCGCTGACTGATTTGAAATTCAAGCATAAAAAAAACGGGGCTCTTCGCCCCGTTTTTAATTTAAAGACATTGTTCAATACACACCAAAACTGACGTGAAACACAGCGCCTGCTACGAGGCGTTCTTTCGGTCCCTCGAATCCCGAACCGGCGTAACCTTCAAAAGAGAAATTATCCGTCGCGTCCCAGTAAACCCCGAGACTCAGAGTATTGTCGGGCTTGTAATTCTTAACGTACGTTCCGTTTAGTTCGAGGTACAAGTTCAAACGGTCCGAAATATAATATTCGGGTGCAAGGTTTAAAGTATATACAGGCGTCGTTGTTATGCCGTCCCAGCCGGCGCCTATGGACGAGTAAACCCCCGCCGAACTTTTTATTGATTTATACAACTGCAGTTCGGACAAGAAACCCGCGTCATCAATTTTCATTAATTTTGTTCCCGTCTTCGGAATATAAAAATCCGTTTCAAGAACGACGGACGGCATAAACCCGCATTCGCGCGATAATCCGAATTTTCCGTAAACGTACACGGGGTCCATATCGCCGTTACCTGTTTTTTTATTTCCGTTGCCGTTACCCTGTCCCATTTCTCCGGGTGTAATTCCGCTTATGAATCTGAATCCCGTTCCGGCTCCTACTTCTATTCCCCTTGTAAGACCAAGTCCAAGAGTAATTTCGGGAATGCCTCTTTCAATATACAGAACATCAGTTGTCGTAACACTTCTTATTCTCAGACCCTGTATCTTCGAACTGTTATACGTGAAACCTGCGTCCGCTCCGAATATACCGGGTTCAAGCATATTGGCAAAGTATTCGTCAGATTGCGCGTTAATGTTTACAAACGCCGCGATAGAAAGCAAGAACAAAATAAAATTTTTCATTATTCGGGAAAATTAGTAAAACTCAAAATAGTTCATTGATAAATACCTGTAAAGGAAAAAAAAAGACCCGCATTGTCAGGCGGGCCGGATTTCAAGCGAATACATTTTCACAAGAGCGATTCGATTAAGGAAATAATTTCATCCGACTCGGGAGAGATTTTCGAGCGGAATCTTCCCGCGACGTTTCCGTTCTTATCGATTATGAATTTTTCAAAATTCCATTTCACGTCGCCTGTCTGCTGATATCCAATAAGTCTGGCATACAGCGGGCTCTTTTCGTCACCCAGAACCTTAATCTTATCAAAAAGCGTGAACGATACATTATAATTCGTCTTGCAGAAGTTTACTATTTCCTCGTTCGTTCCGGGCTCCTGTCCTCCGAAATCATTACAAGGAAAAGCCAGAATTTCAAAACCGCGGTCTTTATACTTTTGATAAATTTTCTCGAGCGATTCGTACTGCGGGGTGTATCCGCATTTTGAAGCGACGTTTACTACAAGAATTGTTTTTCCCTTATAGTCCGAAAGGGGTTTATCCGTCCCGTCCATTGTTTTGACTTTGATATCATAAACATTTACGGGGTCGTCTGTTTTATTTATTGTTTTTCCGCATGCTAATGCAGCGAAAGAGAATATCAAAATGCCGAGAATCAAGATTTGTTTCATTGCCGTTTATTGTTTTATTTATACAATGAAACAAATAATAACGGCATTAATTCCTTATTTTAATCATGACCCGACGCAATATCTTCTCGGAGTGTTTCGCTCTGTTTTCTGCCCGCCTCTTCGGAGGCGTTAGAAATCATAATTCTCATTTCGTCTTCGCTCATATTCATAAGGCGAATAGCGTTTATCACGCTTGTTGTTGTACGGATCGTTCCGGAGCCGAACACGTCTATAACGACGTCATAAAGCGGGATGCTGGAACTTTCCCTGTTTTCCCAGACAATCTTTGCCGT
The DNA here is from genome assembly GCA_964581915.1 of uncultured Ignavibacteriaceae bacterium. Taxonomy (GTDB): domain Bacteria; phylum Bacteroidota; class Ignavibacteria; order Tepidaquicellales; family Tepidaquicellaceae; genus CAIKZJ01. The sequence goes on from CAZOQR010000006.1 coordinate 6,253, forward strand.
GTTCCTGTCCGTGATTGTTACTTCGGTGGAAACGTCAGCGTAAATGCCGCCCGAATTCGAAACGAGTTTGAATCCGAGAAGTTTTGTTTCCGCAATGAAGCGCGTATCGGGTTCGAGTTCCTCCGAAATATCAATAGTATAGTATGTTATCAAACCTCCAATAATTCCGTCTGATATAAATTCGACAAGACTGTCCGTGTTAACTGCTTTTTTAAGTTTTTCTTCAATGCTTTTCTCGATAATTCCGGAGCCGGTTTCGGCAAGAATAATCTTCACTAATGATTTCGTATCCGTGCCGTAGCCGGCGTGCAAATCAACGCGTACCCTGCCTGCGGTCGGTGAAACGTAGTTTTTGAAAAAGACTTTTGACGCTTTTAGATTAAACTTTGCGAGTTCATTCGTGTGCGTGCATCCCGCAAAAAATGCCGTAAATAAGAAAAGAAGAACAAAAATCGTTGTTTTTGTTTTCATGGAATCTCCGCTTTTTTATTTATACCTTTGCAGAAGCAATTTGTTCCTTAAACAAACGAGAAAAATGTATCATAGGATTTCCGATTTTCTGAACGAGTGGAAAAGAGAGACTGTAACCACTCAAAAAATATTCGCCAATCTAACGGACGAGTCATTAAAACAAAAGGTCACACCCGAGGGCAGAAGCCTCGGCTATCTGGCGTGGCACATAGTGATTACGCTTGGAGAAATGCTGAACAAAGGCGGTTTAAGCGTGGAAGCGCCTGACGAGAATTCCGACCCGCCGAACTCCGCAAAAGACATTCTCGATGCTTACAAAAAATCATCCGCCTCGCTTGCGGATGAAATCGGCAGTAAATGGACAGATGAAATGCTGCAGGATGACATCGACATGTACGGCGAAAAATGGAAACGGTGGCTTCTTTGCCACGCGCTTATAAAACACGAAATACACCACCGTGCGCAAATGACAGTGTTGATGAGGCAGGCGGGACTCAAAGTTCCGGGTTCTTACGGTCCGTCAAGGGAAGAGTGGACAGCCTACGGAATGCCAGAACAGAGATGATTCAAAAAAGGGATGCATAAACCGTCGGTCGGAATGCGAAAACTGTTTCTTGAAATTATTAAGCAGCGACAGCGGCTACTATACCGCGAATGAAGACGCGAATAGGCGGAATAACCCTTTTGAAAAAAGGATAATGACCGGCGATAATAATTACTAATCAAAAATTACTAATTACTAATCGAAAACTGCGGACTGCGGATAAAACGGCTTAGTTGTTGTTGCCTGTTTTTGTTACGTTAATAGCCTGAGGTCCTTTTGGTCCGTCTTCAATTTCGAATTCGACAGAGTCGCCTTCGTTCAATGTCTTGTAGCCTTCTCCTATGATGGCTTTGTAATGAACGAAGACATCTTTCTTTCCTGCAACAGTGATGAAGCCAAAACCCTTTGAAGAGTTGAACCACTTAACAGTACCTTTTTCCATTGTGTTCCCTTTTATGAATTATAGAATAACTACCCTCAAAAAATAAAATGCATAACGCTAATATTGTTTTCCGGAAAACAATTAGTAAAACGCCGACGGCATAAGAGCGGAATACGCATTATTGAAGTACTTTCTTTTATGCGGTAAAACGGCATTTCCAAGCAAATTATACGGTTTATTCTCATATAAATATAAATTTAATTCCTACAAAGTGCAATATATATTTGTTTTTTTTCGATTTATCGCTCCGGGACAAAGAATACGGCTACGTAACTGGAAATCTTTTAAAAAACTTTTTATCTTAAGTAAACTGACAAAAAAATAAAGGAGATTAAACATGGCGGGCAAAAATCCAATCGGGTGGTTTGAAATTCACGTACGCGACATAGAAAAGGCAAAGACATTTTACGGCGGAGTATTCGGCTGGGAGTTTAAGCAATCGCAGGCGGCAAGCGGCAAGTACTGGAACATATTCGCAGGCGAAAATTCCATCGGCGGAGGCTTCATGAAGAAAAGCAAACCCGAACACGAAGGTCAATCCGTAATACTCTACATTGAAACCGACGACATTGACGGACTTCTTCTGAAAATAAACGGCGAAGGAGGAAAAACGGAAACACCAAAAACGCTTATCAGCGAAAACGCGGGTTACTTTGCTTTATTCAAAGACCCGGACAATAATCTGCTGGGATTATGGTCAAAGAAATAGAATAAAAAAAGGGGCTTTCGCCCCTTTTTCATTTATGCTGTTCGTATTATTTTTTCTTCTTCAGATACGCGATTACGTCCTTATAAATGCCGTCCCCGTCAAGTCCTGCCTGATGAAGCACGCTTTCCGCCGTGCCGCTGCCGAGAAACACACCGTTACGGAAAGGATGAAGAATGGTTCTTCTTCCCTCATAACTTGTAATCCATCTGCGCATTGTCGGAAGCGTGAATCCGGTGATGCCCATCGCGGTTTCCGCGACAGAACTCGGATAGATTTCGTCTTGCTCTTTTTGCGGAAGCATTTCAAAGAGTTCCGCGCTTGAAACGTAAAACACGTTGACGTTGAATCCTTCCTTGTCGAGTCTCGGAAGCACCTTGTTCACGAATTCAAGCGTCACGCCGCTTTCCTGAAGAACTATGCTGCCGTCGAGTTTCTGTTTCGGGTCGGCTTTTCTAAGGGCGTATAACCCCTTAACCGCGTCGCTTGCAGGAGCAAGATTCAGAGCCGCCCTGTCAACTATTTTTTCGTTTGGCCTTGTTACAAACGGAGAAAGAACCGCGGGACGTTTTTTCAAGCCCGCGACGACAAGATTCCAGACTTCTCCTGGTTCCCAGGGAGTGAGGGTGATTACAATTCCGGCCGGGAAGTTTCCCTGAAGCAATTGGAGGCACTGCGGGTCGGCGTGTGTAGGTCCGTCCTCACCGGTCTTGAGTCCGGCGTGAGCATTAATCAGAATCCAGGTGTTGTATTTTCCGCCGTATCTTTCGACCTTGCTCTGTTCGCCTATGCCGTGAAGTCTCGCGTCAGTATGCTCCATCGCGGAAATGAACGCTCCGTAAGACGAACTTACGCCGATGTTCTTTCCATACGCCCCGAGTCCCGCCATCATAGCTCCCATCGCGTCTTCGCAAATACCACCGATTGACAGAATCCTTGAATCGAAGTTATCCACGGCGTCGTAGAATCCGTTCTGGAATCCTTCTCCGACAAGATTAACGCTCGTGGAGCCGAGAAGATCCGCAGCGACACCCATGAATCCGCCGTTGGTTTTCTTGTTCAGAAAGCCGAGAGACGATCCCAGCACGGCTCTTAATGTTGTTACCGTTCCCGGTACGATTTTAAGTTCTTCGGGAGCCGATGCTTCGGATATAGATTTATCGGAGTATAACTTGTCGAGTTCCGCGTGATTCGCGCGCGGTTTTCTCTTAAGCGTTTCGAGTCTTTCCTTTGATTGTTTCACGGAATCGGCAAAGAATTTCAGGTCTTTGTTTTTTTCTATCACATCGCGTATTATAAGCAGCGTGTCCCAGTAATTCTTCTCCATATTTATTCTGTTCCAGTCGCCTTCGTATTGGGGAACCATCGCTCCGAATTCATTTTTAAGCACTTCGGTTGATTTCGCTTCGAACTGCGGGAACTTCACTCCGAAAGCATTCTCGAACTCGGAAAGGAACGCGTAATATTCCGGCGAGCAGAACTTGTGTCCCGCTCCGTGCGAGCCCCTGCCTTCTATTCCATACTTCCATCCTTTAACCGTTCTATACATAATCGCGGTTGGCATTTTATTGTCGAGTTGTTTCGCGAACAACTGCGCCGCGGCAACTTTGGCAAAATCTTTTCCGTCGTCGACATATATTATGTTAAAATCGTGAAGATACGCCAGTTCAAGCGGATTCCACTGCACATAATCGCCTTTCTGTTCACCGTCCCTGCAGACCCTGTTGCTGTCGATTGAAGCCTGGTTGAAATCAATGTGAATAATGATGTTGTGGAGCCTCATTGCCGAGGCCGCGGCGAACGCTTCCGAAACACGTCCGGGTGTCATTCCGCCTTCTCCTTCGACGACGTGAACTTTCGGCGCCGCGCTTCCGAAATAATCAAGCGCGCCGAGAGCAAGTCCGAACGATGAGGGCACTCCGACTCCGCTCGCTCCTGTTGCTACTTTCACGAATGGCGTTCCCGGAGTAGGATGTCCGTCAAGAGCCTTTGATTTGAACTTCACGAATAAAGGCGTGTCGTTTGTAGGATTTCTCCTGAATCCGAGAAGGTCCTCGAATCTCAACTGGCTTTTTTCATTGGGAAGTTCCGTCTTTAAAAACGCTCTCATCAATTCGTTTCTCAAAGCATACATCGCGTATAAACCCATCGCTTTATGACCCGCTGCATATACAACCATATCATTCGCGTCAGCCGAAGGATTACTGAAATCGTAGTCCGCGGTCTTATATATCACAGATTGAACGAATCTTCCCGACGAAATCGATCCGCCCGGATGTCCGCTCGTGGGAACAAAATTGTAAAGCACGCCGCAGAGCGTTCTGTAAATCAAGTCGAGTTTTTCGAACTTTTCGATTTCTTCTTTTTGAAGAGGCGAAAATGACCTGATTATGTCGTTTGCGTCATAATAACGTCCCCTGCGAGGTCCTATCTTGAATTCCGAAGGTTTAATTTTTGTAATATCCATATAATTTCAGTTTGATGAGGTAATAAAAATAAAATTAAATATTTAGGGATTGAAATAATAGACAATTATTTAAGATAACAAACGCTTTTACGTCCGTTATCCGACGGCCCGGTTACCGTATTTTTTAAGCGCGTTAAGAACAACTTCCGGCACAACAGGTTTCGGAATATAATCAATCATTCCGGCTTCAAGGCATTTTTCCCTGTCGCCTTTCATTACGGCGGCAGTCATCGCGATAATGAACGGCGAATCCTCCCTGTATTTTTCCTTTATTCTTTTCGTTGCTTCAAGACCATCCATTTCAGGCATCTGCACGTCCATGAAAACTATATCGTATTTTTTCTTCTCAAGTTTTCTTAACGCGTCAACACCGTTTACGGAGACGTCAATCGTGTAGCCGAATTTTTTCAATATTCTTTGGGCTACCTTCTGATTAATTGGATTATCCTCTACCAGAAGAATCTCGAGCGGAAACATCGCGGAAATGTCTTCATACTCCGGCTGTTTTTCCGGAAACTCTTTTGATTTTTCTCTCTGAACGGCAGTCTCGAGTTCAAGGGTAAAAAAGAACACGGAACCTTTTCCCGGCTCGCTTTTATACCATATCTTTCCGTTCATCAGTTCCGTAAGTTGCTTGCTGATTGAAAGTCCGAGCCCGGTTCCTCCGCGTTTTCTTCCGCCGAGCGTTTTCACCTGAACGAACGGAGCGAAAATATCCGGATTATCTTCCTGGGGAATTCCTTCGCCCGTGTCCGATACTGAAAACAGAAGCGTGATTTTATTTCTTACAATTTTTTCTTTTCTGACGGAAATCAATATCTCTCCGAAATCCGTGTACTTTATGGAATTGCTTACGAGATTGGTTAATATCTGCATCAGCCTTGTTCCGTCTCCGAGCAGGGAAGAGGGAACATCGTTAGCCACGTTTGAACTTATCTTAATTCCTTTCCTGTCGCAGTAGGCGCGGAATAAGTCCAGCACGTCGTTAACGCAAATCCTGATTTCAAACGGCTTTCTTTCGAGAATAATTTTACCGGATTCCATTTTCGAAAAATCAAGAACTTCGTTAATAAGATTGAGCATGCTTTCACCGCTCTGTCTTACTATTTCCAGCGATTCCGTTTTTTCGGGATCGGTTTCAGAATCTAGCATTAGGCTCGTCATCCCGATTACTCCGTTAAGCGGTGTTCTGATTTCGTGGCTTATTGTGGCGAGGAATTTCGACTTCGACTGGGTCGCGTTTTCCGCGTCTTCTTTAGATTTGATAAGTTCGTTAAGAACTGCGTTGAAGTTCGTGATGTCTCTTCCGTAAACTATAAGTCCTTTTCTTTTTCCGTTGGAATAAAAAAGCGGCACTTTAATAACGTCGAATATTTTTGTCGTTCCGCCTCTCGTGGGAATGTGCTCTTCGTTCCTGGACATCGTTTGATTTTCGAAGGCCTTTTCGTCGGATTTATAACATCCAGTCAGCGGAGCCTTAAAGAAAGTGCTTTCGGCGGCGAGTTGCAGATCCGTCTTTCCTTTATAATCAATATCAGTAAGTTCAAAGAGCGCCAGAGCCGCGCTGTTAGCCTCAATCCACCTTCCTTTTTTATCCTTGAAAACAATCATATCGGGGGTTGAGTTGATGAGTGTTCTCAGGTTTTCCTCGTTTTCCTTGAGCGCCAACTCCGCCTCTTTTCTCGCGGTAATGTCGTTGCACGTGACGAGTATTGCCTCTTTCCCGCTTTCGTCGAGCGCAATCTTGGTTTCGCGTAGTTCAAGATAACAAAGAGAGCCGTCCTTCCTCACGTTAACCACCTCGTGTTCGAGATTTCTGCCTTCGGCAATCGCGGCGATGTTTTCGGTGACTTCGTATCTGACTTTCTGCGGCACGAGATCGAACACCGTCATCGAGGTGAATTCGTGGTGAGTATAACCGAGCGTGTTTAATATTTTATCGTTCGCATCAAGAATATTACCGTCGAGATCTTCAAGCATAATGCCGCCAGGAGAAAAGTCAAACAGTTTCCTGTACCTCGATTCTCTTCTCGCGGATGTTTCAATCGCCCTGTTCCTGTCCTCCTCGATGCTTACCGCCGAAGCGATGAAATTTACGAATTCAAGGTCTTTTTGCTCTTCCCGCATTTTGTTTTTGAACAAAATGCAAAGAGAGCCTATTGTTTTATTTCTCCATTTTATCGGTGTGCCTATAATAGAACTGAATCCGAAACCCGATAAAAGCGCACTTGTTTCGTTATATTCAGTATTTTTAAAACTCTTGATTACGACCGGCGTTGTTTCGAATTTTCCTCTTATTATGTCGGAACAAAAGCAGTCCTTGCTGTCTGTCTTCGGTATAAATCCTTTCGGAAGATTCCAGACTGCCGACATTACAGCGGTTCCGCCTTTCAACTTATTGTAAAACACCGCGCTCGCGTCAAGAACCTCTCCGCAAAGAGCAATGAGTCTGTTAATGTTATCCTTTGGATCTTTGGTGTTGTTCAGGAAACACTCGTTTAATTTTTTGACTTTATCGGACGGAAGGCTGAATGAATCCGATGTCTTGTCATATCCCTTATTCTTGATTAATATTTCAAGATCGATAATTTTCTTTTTTAATCTTTCGAGTTCGGTGTTCTGGCTTTTAATCTCTTTGCTCATTCAAGAAAGGATAGGGTTTATACAACTATGTTATTTAAAAATATGCCATTTGTCCGAATAAAGCAAAATAAAAAGGAAGGACGCCGGAGAATTTCAAAGGGAATTTACAAATACGGAATTAAAAAGTTATTGATTCAACGCCCAGAATTTCCCTGCTTGACGGGTCCTGCAAAAACACGATTATGCGTGCATTGCATACGCGAATCCTTGCGTCGAGAGTGTATGATTTAACGAATGTCGCCGGTTGTCCGGGCGTGATAACAACGTCCTCTCCGCAACACCCGTTCAGCATCTGCCGTAGAATGTTGTTGTAAATTGTCTTTCCGTTCGGAGAATTAAAGTACAGATTCGACTCCGTTACAACTGCGTACAGTTTAAGACCGGGGCGTATCGCTTCGTCAACCTGTCCGACATTAATCAATAAACTTCCTGTTCCTGATGCCGTATCAAATGTGTTTTCCGCTGTCACCGAAAAAGCATTTGTCCGGTTAAGTCTCTGGTTGATTTGATTTGTCCATTGCGCGGCCGAGAAAGGAGCCGCCATCAAACTCCCCATCAAAAATCCCGCAGGATTAAAAATAACGTTGTAATAATCTTCGCGGATTCCGTTCATCTCGCTGTTAAACAAATAGAACGGGTCGCCGGGGAAAAGAGAAGTATGGATGTTGATAACGACAACGCCCGTATCGTTAATAGTAATCCCTTTCAGTCCTGTTATCTCATCGCAGTAATTCGCTGATTGCACGCACGCAACGCACATAACGTTCGAAAAAAGTTCAACCAGCACCTTGCTGTTGGCTTTCAGGCCGGGATTTGAGCGCACGGGCGAGTCAAGGTTGTTTTCGCAGGAAACAAACGCGATAAAAAGAAAAACAAGCAATATGTATGCTGTAGTTTTCATTTATAGTTTTGATTGAACGGTTAACCTGAATCCGTTGAATGGATTGACAAACCTGCAAATACCGCTTGTGCACTTCAGTCCGCCTCTTTCTGACCCGTATGAAACAATTAAAACGTTTGATTGATTAATGTTATACGAAAATTCGCCTTCGAGCCAGAATTTCTTCCCGCCGGGTTCCGATTCATCGCTTGTGAACTCAGAACTTAGCGCAAATGAAAAAGACGGAGACCGTGAAAAGCCGATTGAAGCGTAATGGTTCGTGAAACGTCTGTTTTCTGGCTGACGCAGTGAATAATCCGCCCATTGATTTTCGAAAATCAACTTTATTGTTTCGCGCTTTCCCATCGTGTACCTGATTTCAACGGGAATGGTAGTGTGGCGTCGTTTATCGGATCCGTTCGGATATATATTATTGAACAAGACACCGTATTGATGAAACAAACCTGTTTTTAAATAAATTTTATCAGACAGGTAATATTCCGCTTCAGCGCTTAATTCCCAGTAGGGAGAGAATTCGTCTTTCAGAGAAGGTAGAAAATCAAACTTCCTGTCATCCGCTTTGAAAACGACCCTCGAACTTGTATCAATGTCGCTGAAACTGTAATGCCCCGATGCGATGCTTCCGTTTATAACTAAAAATATATTTTCAGCGGGAGCCCACATTATTTCCGCCTGACCGCCGACTTCGTCGTTAAAATCCGTTACGTGCGGTATGCGGGATGTAAGCGTCGTTGTATGCTCTTTAATTGCCGTGGGCGGGTTTTGAAAAGGCAGCATTTTGGTCGGTCTTTCGGTACCGCGGTTATCGGGTGTCGTGATGTCGAACCTGTAATTCTTGTATTCCAGAGTAAGGCCGAATCCCGGCTTTGTAAAAGAAAAGGAGCCGTAGTAAGCGTCGCCGTCCGAAGATAAATTATAAGGATAAAGCGTATTGGCTTCCGTGTTGACGTGTTTATGGGCGTACGCCGAATATACCTGAATGCCCGGAAGATTTATTGCCGCGAAAAACTCCGGTATATAAGCCTTTATGCGGGTGACCGCGTTCCCGGACGGAATTTCTCCGGTTGAATAAACATAGTTGAACCCCGCGTTAATATTCCTGACGGGCGAGATTTCAAAATTCACGTCTCTTACGTTATATGTTTCAACCCTTTCGGGTTCAAGAAAATCCCTGTATTCAATTCTTCCTCCGAATATCTCTGATTTGATTTTCACGGGATTAGTCTCGCCGAATGTTTTCTTAAAAATTACCCTGACTCCGTCAACTCCGGTATCAAAAAAGAGTTGTCTTTGTTCAAAAGCATTCATCGAAAGTCCTCTGCCTATAACTTCCCAGAAATCACCCGCCCTCAGATTAAAAACATCGGACCCGTTATATTCGACAAATCGTTTTTTTATTCCGGAAAAATCCACTCCATACTCAATTGGGGCGCTTTTCTCGTATCTCGCGCCGAACACTATATCGTTTACCTGCAAACGTCCGTCGCTAATATTTTCAAAGTACTCTTTCGAGCCTTCCCTGCCGTTCGTATTTTCGTATCCGCTTCCGTAACGAAACAAGTTATTCAAAGACGCCTTGACGCGCAAATTGTTCTGGGCAATTGCATTTTCGCGCGCGATGAGAACCTGCAGGATTGCGAAAGCCGCCGCTAAAAGAGTTAAATACCTCCTGCCGCTGCTCATTTCAGACCCAATGCGGCGACTATTTCTTCCTCTATCATTTTTTCGTCACCCGTTTTATATCCCAAATGAGCGTGCAGTATTTTTTTATCCTTGCCGATAATGAGATAATACGGAACGGCGTCTTCGCTACCTCCGTACATCTCAAAGATTTTCTTGTCAAGGTCAAGAATAACGGGAAATGTAAACCCCATAGCCGTTACGAAGGATTTGACCTTTGACACGGTTTTTTGGTTTTCAATGTTTACGCCGATGTAAGTAAATCCGTTCTTCCTGTATTTTTCGTATATACTCTGCATGTTCCGCTGTTCCTCCTTGCAGGAGGAACAATACGAGCGCCAGAATCCGAGCATCACAGGACCTTTTTCGACGAACGAACTCAGTCTTATCGTGTTTCCGTCAATGTCCTCCGTCTCAAAATCGCTGTAAGACTGTGAATACGCCGATGCGCACAACAGAAACAGTAAAACCGCAAGAATAGAATGTCTTTTCATTTTTGATTATAGTGTATTATAAATCATATAGACGCCTCCCAGCATAACAAGGACGCCGCATATTCTTTTGATGTATGTAACCGTTTTTGAGTTCTCCGTCCAGTTGAGATATTCCTGAACTTTGGCCGTCAGTGTACCCGCCGCCACGATCACGAGTATATGCCCTATGCCGAACGCGAGAAGCAACATTACCGAATACACAATGTTGGTTTTCGACAACTGAAACACCACTCCGAGCACGGGAGCCATAAAAGCGAAAGTGCAAGGACCGAGGCCTATTCCGAACAAAAGTCCGAGAATCAGCGCGGCCAGCATTCCTTTTTTGCCCGTCGATTTCATCGAGGTCCCGTCCCAGGGAAGTTTTATTAAATCCATAAGATAAAGACCGACTATGAAAAACACCGCCGCGACGATGTAGTTTCCGGCCGCTCCCACGTTTCCCAAGAGCCTTCCGAGCATTGCGGTAATGATGCCTATCAAAGCAATCGTGATTAAAATACCGGAAGCGAAAACGAGAGACAAATAAAATGTTCTTCGTAAAGTTATTTTTCCCTGAGTGTTGATGAATCCGATTATAAGGGGTATGCTGGACAGATGGCACGGGCTTAACAGAACGGATAAGACGCCCCAGCCGAACGAAGCGAGGAACGCTAACGCGGCATTACCCGACAGTGCCGAACTTAAAAAAGAAAAAATGTCTTCTATCATATCATTTCGGTATGTTTACTCCCTGCGACTGCAGGAACTTGTCTATTTCCTCTTCCGCGAAAAATCCTTCATGCCGCATTATTTCCTTTCCGTTCGCGTCAAGAAATACCTGCGTGGGTATCAAGTCTATTCCGTATTTTTTCGCGGGCGCATCATCTTTCCACACGTCGTGAAAAGTGACCTTGACCAGCCCCTTGTATTTTTCTTCTATTGATTTCATTACGGGCTGCATTTTCTTGCAGGGAATGCAGTTAACGGAACCGAGTTCGACGAACTCGATTTTATGCTTTATTGTATCTTTTCCCGAAACCCCGCTCGCGTCGTGAGTGTTTTCGGTATTGCTCTTCTTGCAGGAAATCAGTGTAAAGACGGCCAGAAGCAATACGGCTATTTGAATTTTCATGATTTTGTTTTTAAGAATTTTCATTTATATATTTTAGTATATCCTTTTCAGAAGGAACATTTATAGAGCAAACCAGTTTTTCGTTTATAACGAGCGCGGGTGTCATCAAAATGCCGTGTCTCGCGCATTCTCTTATGTCGTCAACTTTCAGAACTTCGGCTTTAATGCAGTTTTTAGATACAACACCGCTGACTCGTTCAAACAGTTTTTCGCATCTGCTGCATCCGCCGCCGAGAATTTTGATTATCATTTTATGAACTTTTGAATTTCCGAATCCGCGTATTTAATGAATCCGTCTCTGTCGCCGCTGTATGTCCACACGCTGTCAAGCAGTATGAATTTTTCCTCTTTTCCGTTCTTACGCTTCGAAAGCACGACAGAACTGAATTTCAATCCGTAATCCTTTTTGAAATGCTCGTTTTCTTTATCCTCAATGTTAAAAGCCTTAAATCCGACCGCGGGAGAGTTTGAATATTTCGATTCGATAAGTTCTTTCGTGAAATTTTCTATATTTATGCAACTTTCACACCTCGCGGTAGGATGAAAGTAATAAACCGAATAATTTTCTCCGGCATCGGGCGCTTTGTCGTTCGTTTTGCAGGAAAAGAACAACAGGCTTGTCAACAGCATTAAGAGTAAATGTTTCATATTTTTATTAAGGGCACAAATCCGGATTCTTCACGTCACCTTTTTCGGATTTGCCGAAATATTTTTTCTGCATCCATAAAGCCACGTTAACGAGGCTGATGAGGACGGGAACCTCGACAAGCGGTCCTATCACCGCAGCGAAGGCCTCGCCCGAATTAATCGTGAAGACCGCCACCGCTACCGCTATCGCGAGTTCAAAGTTATTGCTCGCAGCGGTAAAGGAAAGCGTCGCGGTCTTCGAATAATCGGCGCCTATCTTTCTTCCCATAAAGAAAGAGACGAAAAACATCAGTACAAAATAAATTATTAATGGTATCGCGATTCGCACGACGTCCATCGGTATTTTTATAATCATTTCTCCTTTGAAAGAGAACATCACGAATATTGTAAACAACAGCGCTACGAGCGTAACGGGACTGATTTTCGGAATGAACTTTTCGTGATACCAGTCTTTGCCTTTGAGTTTCACGAGCGCCAATCTTGTCAGGATTCCCGCAATAAAAGGAATGCCGAGGTAGATGAAGACGCTCTCCGCAATCTGACCCATCGTAACGTTAACGGCAAACGAAGCCAGCCCGAAGAGTCCGGGCAACACCGTAAGAAAAACATAAGCGTAAACGGAAAAGAACAGCACCTGAAACACCGAATTAAACGCAACAAGACCCGCCGCATATTCCGTATCGCCTTTCGCGAGTTCGTTCCAGACAATTACCATAGCAATGCATCTTGCCAGACCTATCAATATCAGTCCCGCCATATAGTGCGGATAGTCCTGAAGAAAAATTATCGCGAGAAAAAACATCAGCAGCGGACCGATAATCCAGTTCTGAACGAGAGACAGCGCCAGCACTTTGAAATTTTTAAAAACCTTGCCGAGGTCCTCATACCTTACTTTCGCGAGCGGCGGATACATCATCAAAATAAGTCCTGCCGCGATGGGAATGTTTGTCGTTCCTGATTGAAACGAATCCCAGAAACCTACAATCCCCGGGAATAAATAACCCGTCAGCACCGCGGCAAGCATAGCCGCGAATATCCAGAGCGTCAGGTATCTGTCAAGGAAAGACAGTTTCTTCGTAAGTTTTTCCATTTAATATATTATATTAAAGACATATCCTATAATCATTATTCCCGCGCCGACGATGCCGAAGAAAATAAAAATCATCGGAAGTTTCAAAACTTTTTTAAGTATTATCGCCTCGGGAAGCGAAAGACCAATCACCGCCATCATAAAGGCGAGAGCTGTGCCGAGCGAAGCGCCTTTTTCAATCAGAACGGAGACAATCGGAATTATTCCGGCAGCGTTCGAATAAAGAGGTATTCCGATAAGCACTGACAGCGGGACGGACCACCACGCTGATTTTCCCATTATACCCGCCATGAAATCTTCGGGAACATATCCGTGCGCGAGCGAACCGATACCCACGCCTATAACGATGTACAGCCATACCTTGCTGACAATGTCTTTCACCGCTGTGTAGCCGCTTTCAATCCTGTCGCCCGCGGTTATTTTTTCCTCCGCCGAGTCAACCCTGCCGCTGTTTATTTCATAAACCCACTCTTCGACAAATCTCTCCAATTTCAATTTACCGATTATGTATCCGGACACTATGGCGATTACCAAACCCGTTGAGACATAAATTACCGCAGTCTGCCATCCGAAAAGCCCGAACAACAAAATCACGGCGACTTCATTAATCATCGGAGCGGCAATGAGAAAGGAAAGGGTCACGCCGAGCGGGATGCCGGCTTCGACAAATCCTATGAACAGTGGCACCGCGGAGCACGAACAAAACGGGGTGAAGATGCCGAGAACCGACCCGAGCACGTTTCCCAGAAACAGCGATTTTTTTTCGAGAAGAGCGCGGGTCTTCTCGGGTGAGAAGAAGGTCCGGATTATTCCCATCACAAAAACAATGAACGTGAGAAGCAGCAGCACTTTCGGCACTTCATAAATAAAAAACTCTATTGACCGCGCGTAACCTTCTTTTATCGATGACAAACCAGTAACACCGAATACGAGCGCGGTCAGTTTCTCGAGATTAAAATAAATCAAAAACCATACGACAGCCAGTATCGCCACGAACCATATTTTATCTCTTCTCATTTTCGTACGATTATGTTTTATTTAATTATTATCCTTCCTGCATCCAGTGAAGCAGGGTAGACGCGCTCGGTAATTTCCCGGCGAGTTTCACTTTTCCGTTAATCACCAGGCCGGGAGTCTGCATAATTCCGTACGACATTATTTCCTTCAGGTCGGAGATTTTTTGTATATCGGCGTCAATGTTGTTTTCAGCGGCAACATTAAAACACATTTTTTCCAGTTCCTTGCATCTCGCGCAGCCGCTTCCGAGAACTTTTACTTCTATCATTATTAAGAATTTATTGTTTTTATGAATTCGTTTACTTTATTCTTTATCGCGTCGCGAACGTCCGCAATTTTAATCATTCTTTCTTCTTCCGTTCCCTTAAGGGAAGACGGGTCTTCGAATGACCAGTGAAGTGTTTTAAGCGCGCCGGGGAAAATCGGACATCTCTGTCCTGACGCTTCATCGCAAACCGTTATCACGTAATCGTATTTTTTTCCGCTCCTGTAAAACTCGAATACGTCTTTTGTCTTGTTTCCCGAAATATCGAAACCGATTTCAGACATTGATTTCACGACAAGAGGGTTCAAATTACCCGGTTCGAGTCCGGCGCTCTCGGCGGAGAAATTCTCTCCGCCGTAAGCGTTTAAAAATGTTTCCGCCATCTGGCTTCTCGCGCTGTTGTGAATACAGACGAAAAGAACCTTATGTTCCGGCATTAACAGCAGCCTCCTTTCGGACTGCAGCAGGATTCCGCGGGCTTATCCGCGTACACGTTAATGCTGACGAGTTTGACGTTCGATTTCTTGAATTCTTCGAGTTCATATCTGGAAATGAACTTGAGATATATATCGTCGGGAATATCGATTATTCTTTCTTTCTGTACATTCAGGTTCACGAAACCCGTGTCTTCAATTATACCGAGATATTCTTCTTTTATGATAGCCCCTGAAACGCAGCCCGCGTACAGTTCCGCGCCGGATTTGATAGACTTCGGAAGTTCACCGGTAGCAACTATGTCGGATACCGAAAAATGTCCGCCGGGTTTAAGCACCCTGAATATTTCTTTAAACGCTTTTTCCTTGTCGGGCACGAGATTCAGTACGCAGTTGCTGATTATAACATCCGCCTTGTTTGCTGTCACCGGCATCTTCTCAATATCGCCCTGCCTGAATTCAACGTTGTTGAATCCGAGTTTTTCGGCGTTCTCTCTTGATTTTTTTATCATCTCATCCGTAAAATCTATTCCAATAACCTTTCCTTTGTCTCCGGTTATAGCCCGCGCCACGAAAGCGTCGTTGCCGGCTCCCGAGCCGAGGTCGATAACCGTATCGCCTTCTTTAATGAGAGCGAATTCCGTCGGCAGTCCGCATCCAAGACCGAGGTCCGCATCGGGATTATAGCCTTTCAGTTTCGAGTAGTCTTCGGAAAATACCGTGTAATCAACCCCGGTGCAGCTGCCTACCCCGCAGCAGGACGCTTCGTTCACGGTCTTTGATTGTTTTGCTATGTCGGCGTATTTTTCTTTTACTATTTCCTTTATTTCTTCGGAGTTTTTCATTGTTGTGGTTTTAAATTTATGAAAGTCATTTCATTTTACGTTTTAACGAAATGAAAGTTTCATTGCTTGCAGCACAAAATATTTCTGTCCACGCAGCGCGTCATTTTCCTGTCCTTAATGATCGTGTCGTCTTCTTCAATCTGAAGTTGCACGAACAAGAGCGCGTTCGACGCAATTTGAGCCGGCTGCGGATTAATTTTATAATTTATCCATTTCCCTTCCTTCCAATCCGTTACCAGACCAGCGTCACGAAGAATGCTCAGGTGTTTTGAAACTGTTGACACGGCAAGTTTAAGCACTTCCCTTATCTCGCACACGCACAACGGCTTTTTCTGAAGCATTTTTAGTATCCGGATTCTGTTTCTGTCGGACAGGGCTTTGAATATTTTTTCGAGTTCGTCTATCATTTTTGTTTCGATGTTTGACGAAATATAAAAAGAGTCTTTTTTATAATCAAGTGCGAAAAGCGGAGAGGCGGTAGTTTTTAGTTTGATGTAAGTTGCAGGTTTATAAAGAGAAAGTCCCGGTTTTAAAATCCGGGACTATCCCTGTTGTATATCGATATATAATTTCTCAACGCCAAACAAGAAAACACAGAGCACAGACGGTCCGTGATTATTTAATCAGTATCATTTTTCTGGTTTCGGTGTATTTGCCTGCTGACAGTTTATAAATATAAACACCGCTCGCGAGACGGCTCCCGTCGAATTCCACGCCGTATTTGCCCTCTGTTCTTGTTTCGTTGTTTATAAGAGTACCGACAAGTTTGCCGCTGACATCAAAGACCTGAAGTGTTACCTTCGCTTTTTGCGGAATTGTAAAACTGATAATCGTTGACGGATTAAACGGGTTGGGATAATTCTGCGCAAGGTCGAATTTGTAAGATTCAGACTCAATGCCGCCGATTCCTATCGAGGTTGATAACGTAAAATTCACGTTAGAAATATCGAAGAAAATATTATCCGCGGCTTCAATTTTGATTCGGGCGGTTGTAGTTTCAATCACGGGAAAGGTAACCGATTCAGTACCGTCATTCGGCGTATTTGCTTTCAGGGTAGTCGGGAAGGATACACCTCCGTCGGTGGATAATTTAATGTTAACGTTCGCGCAGTTAACGGGGGCGGCCGTCGTGTTCGCGACGTCCCAGGTGATGGTCTTGGGTGTGCTGGGGTTCCACACGACAGCGGTGTTCGGCGAAGTAACGAGGAACGGACCAGCCGAAGCCGTAACTTCAATCGACATAAATCCGAAGCCAACGCCGCCGCCGCCTGAATTATTATCCCTGACAAGAAGACAAAACGAAAGGCTCCGTGTATAATTCGGCATGAATTCTCCGATATTCTGCACGTTGTTCAATAGACTCGATTGTTTTGGAAACGTTCTTGAGGGCGATGTCACGGGACTAAAGGATCTGAAAATAGGGGCATTCAGGACGGGCGCGTTCCAGTTTCCCGCAGGTCCCAAATCATATTCTTCCCAGCAATAAGTCAGCGTATCATTATCCGCATCCGTCGCGCTGCCTGTTATCGTAAACGGAGTGGAAACGGGTATTGTGTTGCCTCCAAGGCCCGGGTCAACGACGGGATTGTGGTTTCCCGTAACTGTTACAACGGGACAGGTATTGCCTGAACCTGAATTCGTAAACATTAAAATTTCATCAAGGTTTTTCGTATGAAAATACGCATCGCTATGCTGTTGAAGATTGTTGGGTGAACAAATTCCCGCATAAGCCATAATAGTTGAGCCGCTGCCCGGCTCGTAAGCGGCTCCCGCAACTCTGTTTCCGCCGCCGCAACTGCTCGTTACGCAGTTAAACGTGTGGTTTCCGCCGAACTGGTGTCCCATTTCGTGCGCGACGTAATCAATGTCAAAGGGGTCGCCGACCGGAGCATAACTTCCCGTTACGCCCTGCGCTTTCACACCCGCGACGCACACGCAGCCCAATTGCGCAATTCCTCCGCCTCCCGTGCTGAATACGTGCCCGATATCATAATTTCCTGTTCCGATTATGTTATCGATAGTTGTTTGATTCTGTCCAAGCATCACCTCGCCGTTGTTGTTAGTGTACGGGTCAGTAGAAGCGTTTGTAAAAATTAAAAGATCATTGTTCGCCACAAGAATCATTCTTACCGAAACTTCGTGCTCGTACACGCCGTCAACCCTGTTTAAAGAAGTCACGACTGCAGCAAGACCGGCTGTAACCGTACCGCCGAAGTAGTTGGTGTATTCGCCCGTTGTGGCAATGGCAATCCTGTATGTTTTTAATTCGCCTTCCTGAAGCACCCGGAAAATATGGTTATCGCTTTCGTTTCCTTTTTCTAAATCGTTCATCATCGTGCACATAAATTCTTTTCCCGCGGGTTTGAAGTCATTTTTGTAATAACTGATATAGTTATACGTGTCTCCGACCGCGTAAGGGTCTATGAAAACAGTGCCGCTGACGGACAGAATCATTGCGTGAAACCCCAAAGGCGTGATGTCAAGTTTAGCAGTCGCGAAAGGGTCGTCTATTCCCTGTCCCGAAAAGGTTCTTATCCCGGGATATTTATCGGCAAGCCCTTTTTCCATAACGGGTGAACTGACAATCCTGAACCTTCCGAAATTCCCGTCGGGAAGAGGGAGGGACACTATAGTGTTTGAGTATTTTGCCTGCACTTTTTCGTCGTGAGGCGCGCCTGCCAATACACTTGTTATAACAGGAACGTTCAGCGTCAGACTCCTGAATTTTTCAGGGATTATCGCGCGTTTTCCATTTGTATGAACGCTGCTTAATTCGGCGTCGCTCCAATATGAAACGTTTTGAGCCGGAAGATTAAAACAAAGCCCCGCAGTAAAAGCGAGCAGCAGAATGTAACGGTAAAATGAATTCATTATAAGTAATAAATTATAAAAACAAAATTACGGGAAATTGAACCAGGAAGAGACAGCCGTTTCAACTTCACTCAAAATTATAACAAATATACAAAACATTCACGTTCAAAATGGAAATGCACCGAAAACTGGAAGGAGCATTCAGGCGGAGAAAAAAGCGGCTGC
Source organism: uncultured Ignavibacteriaceae bacterium (assembly GCA_964581915.1). Lineage (GTDB taxonomy): Bacteria > Bacteroidota > Ignavibacteria > Tepidaquicellales > Tepidaquicellaceae > CAIKZJ01. Next base: position 25,047 of record CAZOQR010000006.1, read on the forward strand.
ATACCGCAGCCGCTCTTATCACGATATGAAAATTTACACAAACAACTAACTTTAAATCCTGCAGCCGGAATTGAAATTATTTCAGCAGAATAAATTTTTTCGTGTCAGTGAAATTACCCGCCGTCAGTTTATAAAAATAAACTCCGGATGAAATTTCCTTTGTCGCGATAAATCTTTCGTTATACACGCCCGCGTCAAGTTTTTTATTCACGAGGGAGGCGACTTCTTTACCCGCTGCGTTGTAAACCCTGAGAGTTACGAATTCCTGCCTCGGAATTGAGAACGAGATTGTAGTTGACGGGTTGAACGGATTCGGATAATTCTGCTCGAGTTTGTATTCAGACGGCACAATATTATTTTCAGGTTTTACGAGCGTTACGGTCTGTGTTAATTTATAAATCGCGCCGCCGACGCAGGTCGCGAATCCCGTCACGGTAGTTCCCACTCTCACGAAGTCGAAGTGGAAGAAATTAGAACCCGCGGACGTCATCGCCGTCCAGTTCTGTCCCGCGTTCGTGCTCATATAGAACTTCGGCGCGGTCGAGACCTGTCCGAGGAAGAAAACCGTATTAGTTCCGTTAATCCATTTAAGCGCGGCGTTTGTTGTTGATCCGCTTCCTCCGAGATTAATCGCTGCCCAGGTAACACCGCCGTTCGTGCTTCTCGAAATACTCGGATGCGACGTGCTCAAAGCCGCGACACCGATTTGCTTGTTATCGCTGAATGCCAGCGCGCTCGTGAACAAGGACGTGCCTGTAAGGTTGAGTACGCTGTTAAACCAGTTCGCGCCGCCGTTGCTCGTTAGATAAACAACGGCAGATGAATTTAATCCGAAGCCGAAGAACTGGTCGTCCACCATACAAAGCGAATTCTGTGCCGAGGCATTGCCGGGAATTCCCGGTGGGTTTATCAGCGTCCAGTTCGCGCCTGCGTTTGTTGTTTTCTGGACATAGTACGGATTACCCGAACCTGCAGACGGGTCGCTTTCAGCGAAACCGTAATTCGGGTTCAGACGGGAGAAAACTATGCCGTTGAAGAATCCCGCTGACCCGCCTGTGTTGAACAACTGCGTCCAGGTTGTTCCGCCGTTTGTCGTGACAGAAACCGCGGCATCTCCGCCTGTTGATCCCTGCGCGTCCCCGCCGTCTCCCACATACGCTATCTGGTCGCTGACAGCCCATACACACATCAGCGCCTTAACGGGAAGACCCGTCGTCGGCACAGACGTCCAGGTTGTTCCGCCGTCGGTTGTTCTGTAAATCACCGGGCTGTTTGAACCGCCTACTATCCAGGCGACGGTAGGGCTTGCCACGGATACGCTGGGATAAGAACCCGAAATGGTAACGGACCCCGAAGCGACCCACTGCGAATATAAACTGACACTTGAACAGAAAAAGAACAGAATAAGTAAAAGAAAGAATGTTTTTCTCATTTTAGTCCCCTTTCAGTTTTTTTGTGTTGAAATGTAAATATGAAATATGTTTTCCCGAGAGAGAATTTACGATGTGATAAATTTGTCTGATAAAAACTTTTCATAGCCAATGTTTGTTTA
>CAZOQR010000007.1:0-26353 GCA_964581915.1 uncultured Ignavibacteriaceae bacterium
TACGGAGGAAGCGGCGTTGTAGCGACCGAACTCGGAAAAACTCTCGCGATGAACGGGCACGAAGTGCATTTTATCTCTTACGCGCTTCCATCCCGTCTGACTTCTTTCGTCGGCAATATTTTTTATCACGAGGTAGAGATGTACAAGTATCCCGTGTTCGACTATCCGCTTTATTCGATAGCGCTTACGAGCAAGATGGTTGAGGTTGTAAAATTCCACGACCTTGACCTAATACACGCTCATTACGCGATTCCTCACGCATCGAGCGCTTACATGGCGAGGGAAATACTGAAGAGCGAAAGAAAGAACTCAAAGAACATAAAAATAATCACGACGCTGCACGGAACGGACATAACGCTTGTGGGGCTCGAGCCGAGTTTCCTTCCTACGATGAGGTTCAGCATAGAGCAGTCGGACGGAGTCACGGCGGTTTCGAAATACCTTAAGGACAAGACAATCTCGAATTATCAGATTGAAAAGGACATCGAAGTAATTTATAATTTCATCGATACCGAAAAATACAGGAGAATTAACGTGCCTGAATGCAGTCTGCTCAGGAAGAATATTTCGAAGAAAGGCGATAAGATTCTCGTTCACACCTCGAATTTCCGTCCGGTGAAAAGAGTTGACGACGTGATAAAAATATTCGCTAAGGTGCGTGAGAAGGTGCCTTCTTCGCTTATGTTAATTGGAGACGGTCCCGAGAGGAGCGCCTGCGAGAGGCTTTGCAGGGAATTGGGACTCTCGGATTACGTTAAGTTTCTCGGGAAGCAGGAATCGCTCGTCGAGATACTTTCGATTGCGGATTTGTTCCTGATGCCGTCGCAGTCGGAGAGTTTCGGTCTGTCGGCTCTCGAGGCGATGAGCTGCGAAGTTCCCGTGATTTCGTCGAGCGTCGGGGGGCTGCCTGAACTCAATCTGCACGGCGAGACCGGGTACATAGCGGAGATTGGCGACGTTGACAGAATGGCTAAATACGCGATTGACCTGCTGACGAACGAAAAGAAGTACAAACTTTTCAGGAAGAACGCCAGGGAAAGAGCGGAGTATTTTAACGAAGAAAAAATTGTGCGCGTGTACGAAAAGTTTTACGAAAAGACTCTGGGAGGCAGGTGATTTTATAGCAACTGTACGGTAAGATGCTGATGAGGTTACTGATTAAAGAGGGGTATGGAATGCTTTAAAAATGGATTTTGGCCGGCAGGTTTTAATTTATGAGGACTAAAGTCCTTTTTTTGTCTTCCGCCAGGTCTTAAAGTGTGAGGTTAAATCACAGAAATTATTTTACAGAAGTCCCGGATTTCTACGCCTGAAAGGGACCGAGAGTCCCCTAAAAACGGGAGACTCTCGGATACAAATTATATTATCCGAAACCACTAATTACCAATTATCTCTTTTCCGGTTTGTCCGTGCGCAGAATGAATCCGGGCAAAGTCAGCAGGACGGTTTTCATTTTTGATTCGGGGACGTACTGACCTTTAGGATATTTTTCGATTCTGATTTTCGAGACTTTCTGATTCCCGTCGAATGATATGTACATATTCTCGCCGTTGACGAAATTCACGCCGTTCGCTTTGAAGTTTTCGTAGGTGAAATATATGCTTGAAGAACTCTTATAGACTTCCACGGATTTAATCGAATCGTTTTCGAATAATATTTTTATGTCCTTTCCCGTTATCTGGTCGTACCTGTCGCTGAAGAAAGTATCGCGGTTCACGACGAGAAGGAAAGAGTTTTTGGTGCCGGGGAAACCTTCGAGTTTCTTCGCGTAAACATACGAAAGTTTTCTGTTCGTCAGTTCGGCGTAAACGGAATCTGCAGTCAACTGCAGGTTGTCCTGCCAGACGACGGGTCTTGGAAACAGGGAAATGTATTCGAGTTCTTTCACGGAAGTCCGCGCGAAGACCGCCGTGTCGCTTTTCGCAAGGAAATTGCCGCGTATTATTTCCACGTTATCTTTCGCGACATACCGTTCGGGAGCCGTCCTGAAAGTTTCGAGAAGTCTGCTGTATATGAAGAGAGTATCATTTTCGTTTTCCACCTGCACGAGTTTCGCGTTGTCCCTCACGAATGAGTATTTCAGCGCGGAATAATTTTCGGCGTAGTTGCCCGATACAATCAGTTTGTTCCGCAGGTTAAGAATTCTGACATTACCGACGGCGATGCTTTTCTTTTCAAACGACAAATCCGTGAGAGTATCCGAATAAATTACGGAAGAGTCTTTTTCGACGCTGACGTTGTTACGGGCGAATGTTTTCCCCGAGCGCTTGTAGAAATCTATGAACTCTGCTTTAATCACGGCGGAGTCCGAATGAACGACTACATTTCCCTTCGAGAACGAATCCTCGGTTCCGCGCATGTACGTTAATTCGTCAGATGTGATTCTGTACGAGGGGTTAACGATTATTACGTCGCCTGTAAAAACTGCTTTCGCCTCATTAAAAAAGTATACTCCGTGATTGGCGCGGAGCGTGGCGTTCGGGTCTTTAAGCGTCACTGTGCCCTCGCAAATCGCCTTCTTATCGTTTCCGAAATACGTTGCCTTTGAAGTGAACAGTGAAAGCGTGTCCTGATAAATCCTGACGTTTCCCTTTAGTTCAACCCAGTTGCCGTCGATGTACTGAACCGCGTCGTCGCAGTAAACAACCACGTTACCCTGAACAAAGTGAACGTTGCCAGAGGCTTCTCTGACGGATTTCCCGTCAACCGTTCTGCCTGTCAGTTTATCGCTTTTCTTGAGTTCAATTTTATCCTGTGAGAAAGCCTGAAAGGAGAATAGCAGAAAAACGAATGCTGCCAATATTCCAAAAACAAATTTTGTCATTTGGAAAACACTCCCGTCACTTTATATATCGTGTAATTTTTCAGGTTCTGGTCGGACTCGAATCCGATTCCTTCGATATCCTCTTTCGGTGTTTTAATTTTCACGTAGACGTCGGTGGAAACTTTTTGTGATTTGTTGTTCCAGATTAGTTTCTGTGTATTGAGCACGCTGCCTTCTTTATTAATCACTACAACGCTGTCAAGTATTTCAATATCCTTCGACGGTTCAAGAACTTTGCCCCGCCTGCCTGTCAGCGTGGAGACCTTTTCGCCGTTTTTAAAAAATTCAACTGTGGCTCCGCTGTCAATCAGCGTGTAGCCTTTCTTGTTATAAACGGAAATGTGTCCCGCATTCATAACCGCTTTCACGTTGCCCGAGTCGGAAAAGGCGACGGATGAATTCCAACTTTCCTGTTCGGGAATATCCTCGGCTTTTATGTCGGTTTTAGGCGGACCGAATTTATTTTCGCAGGCGAAAACGAAAAGGGAAAGGAGCAGAATATTGAAGATTACTTTTTTCATCAAAGTCCGAGTTCAACGAGAGTGTGAATATGAAGAATCCCAGCGAGTTTCTTGTTGTCGGTAATTATAATCTGCGTGATTTTATTTTTTTCCATTATTTCGAGAGCGGTCTTGGCGAGAATATCCTTCCTTGCCGTTTTCGGGTTTCTGTTCATAAAATCCGACGCCTTGATATTCCGTACGTCTGTATCCTTTTCGAGCAGGCGTCTGATGTCGCCGTCCGTTATTATGCCTTTGATTTTCCCGTTATCGATTACCACGGCGCAGCCGAGGCGTTTCGAAGAAATCGTATAAATTATGTCCTTGAGCCTTGAATCCTTTTTTACAATCGGAATATCTTTTCCTTTAACCATAATATCGTTCACGCGAAGAAGCAGTTTCCTGCCGAGAAGCCCTCCCGGATGCAGCGAGGCGAAATCTTCTTTCGTGAATCCGCGTTTCTGAAGAAGCGAAACTGCCAGAGCGTCGCCGATAACAAGCGTGACGGTGGAAGACGATGTCGGAGCAAGATTGTGAGGGCACGCCTCTTCGCGCACCGAAGCGTCAATGACGATATCGGAACTCAACGCGAGTGTTGACGAAGTGTTGCCCGTGATTGTTATGATTTTAGTTTTTAACGTTTTAAGGTAAGGAACGAGGTTCTTGACCTCCTCGGATTCTCCGCTTTTTGAAATCAGGATTATTATATCCTCACCCTCGACTATGCCGAGGTCGCCGTGAATGCTGTCAGCCGAATGCAGGAACACCGAGTGCGTGCCCGTCGAATTGAACGTCGCGACAATTTTCTGAGCGACAATTCCGGACTTTCCGATTCCTGATATTACGACTTTCCCCTTGCAGTTGTATATGGTGTTTATCGCTTTAAGGAAAACCTTTCTGAACTTATTGTCCGTAAAGCGTTTTTCGAGTTCAGAGACAGCCCTTCTTTCTTTTGATACTACAGTTTTAGCGTGTAAGAGGTCTTTTTCCATGATTCAAAATATTCCGATAATTGATAAGATTCAAGAGAAAATCTAAAGAGAAGAATCAGGAATCAAGAATCTAGTTTATTAAGAGCAATGACACGGAAAGACACGGAGACGGCACAGAGGTACACAGAGAAAATTTTTCCTAACAATCATAACTGCATTCTTATTACAGGTATCCGGTATTCCTAAAGTAAGAAAAGGCGAAAACATTCGGGACAAAAGCATACTAAAACAGTTTCGACATTCAGATTTCACAATGGATTGTAATGTTTTAGTATAAATGCGAAATTGAAGAAATGTATGAAAAAATGACGGGAGAGTATAAAAAAGGTAACGAGGTAACGCTGAAGATTTCGGCATTATCATCCGAAGGCAGGGGAATTACGAAAGATGAAACCGGGTTCGTAATATTTTGCGATAACGCGCTGCCCGGTGACGTTGTACGCGCCGAGATAAGACGCAAGAAAAGCAATTACGCGGAAGCCCGCGCGATTGAGATTCTGGAAAATTCACCGCACAGGACAGAGCCGAAATGCAGGCATTTCGGGGTCTGCGGCGGCTGCAAGGTGCAGAATTATTCGTACGACAAGCAGATTGAGTTCAAGACCGAAAGCGTTAAGAGCGCGTTCGAAAAAATCGGAGGGTTTGAGAACGTTATAGTGCCGCCTGCGCTAAAATCGGCAAATGAATACTACTACAGAAATAAGATGGAATTTTCTTTTTCCGACGACCGTTGGATGTCAAAAGAGGAAATGCATAAGGAAAGGGAAAAGTTCGCCCTCGGACTGCACGTTCCGAAATTTCATTCGAAGATTCTCGATGTTGAAGAATGCTTCCTTCAGTCGGATTTATCCTCGCGCATCGTAAATTTTTCAAGAGACTTTTTCAAGAGCCGGAATCTTTCTGTTTACAGCACATCAACGCACGAAGGTTATTTGAGATTCCTGATAATCAGGCAGTGCGGTAACACGGAGGACCTGATGGTGAATCTAATAACATACGAATATGACGAAGAAGTGATAACCGGTTATGCCGGAGAACTGAAGGAAAGGTTCCCTGAGGTAACGACGTTCATTAATTCTTTTACGCGGAAGAAGGCGCAGGTCGCGTTCGCGGAAGACGTCAAAATAATATACGGCAAAGGTTACATAGAGGATAAACTGAAAAGGGAAGGAAAGGAATACACGTTCAAAATTTCGCCGAACGCTTTTTTCCAGACGAACACGAAGCAGGCGGAGAGATTGTATTCGCAGGTAGTCGAGTTCGGCGATTTCAGGGAAACCGACAGCGTGCTTGATCTGTACTGCGGAACGGGCTCAATATCAATTTTTATCTCCGGCCTCGTGAAAAACGTGACGGGAGTAGAACTTATTAAAGAATCGATAGAAAGCGCGGAAGAGAACGCGAAACTTAACGGCATAAGCAACGTTAGATTTATTACGTCTGATATTAAGGATTTTCTCGAAGAAGAGGGCGTGACGTCGGGATTCAATAAACTAATTCTCGACCCTCCGCGCTCGGGTCTGCATCCGGATATATGCGAGATTATAAGCGGCAAGGAGTTTGAGAAGATTGTTTACGTGAGTTGCAATCCCGCGACGCAGGCAAGGGATTTGAAAATCATAATGAGCGGGGACAGGTATGAGATAGGAAGGGTTCAGCCGGTGGACATGTTTCCGCAGACGTATCACACTGAAAATGTAGTTGAACTAAATCTTAAACGTATATAAATTGTTATAAAACATATAAAACATCGAAATTAATGACGCGTTGATACCATTTTTTTAAACAAACGAAAAAAGCATGGAAAACAAAGCAGTTATTCTCTGGGTTGATGACGAAATAGATTTACTCAAATCAAACATACTTTTTCTCAAGCAGAAAGGTTACGACGTTTACGAGGCGACTAACGGCGACGACGCGATTCAATTCATCAGGAACAACGACGTCGACCTCGTGTTCATGGATGAAATGATGCCCGGCAAGGGCGGTCTCGAGACACTTTCAGAAGTAAAGGACCTGAAACCCGGGCTGCCCGTGGTGATGGTGACAAAGAACGAAGAGGAAAGCCTGATGGAAGACGCAATCGGGAAAAAAATTTCCGATTACCTGCTCAAGCCCGTGAATCCGAAACAGGTCCTTCTCGTCTGCAAGAAATTTCTTGAGGGCAGGAAGTTAAAAGGAGACCAGGTATCGCGGGATTACATACAGGAGTTCAATCAGATATCGATGTCGCTTATGAACGAACTTACGTGGGACGAATGGATTAACATACACGTAAAGATGACGAACTGGGAACTTGAACTCGACGAACATCCGGAACTCGGACTGAAGCAAACGGCGATTGACCAGAGACGGGAATGCAACGTGGAATTCTCGAAGTTTGTTGAAAAGAACTACAGGAACTGGCTTGACGACAACGACAACGCGCCCGTGCTGTCTAACAGGGTCGTGGATAAGTACCTGATACCGGAAATTGACAAATACAAATCAGTTTTCCTTATAGTGGTCGACTGCATGCGTCTTGACCAGTGGCTCGTAATGGAAAGATATCTCGAGAATTATTTCCGCATCAGCAAGGATTATTACTATTCGCTGCTTCCTACGGCAACGCCTTACAGCAGGAACGCAATATTCGCCGGGCTGTATCCTTCGGAGATTGAAAAGCATTATCCCGATTTATGGCGTACGGGCGACGATGAAAATTCGAAGAACAATTACGAAAAGGAATTTCTTCAGAAACTTCTGGAAAGAAGGAAAACAAAACTGAGAAATGAACTTCGGTACACGAAGATAATGGATTCGGATTTCAGCAGGGGAATCGAGAGCAGGATACTTTCTTTCTGCAACAATCACGTTAACGCTCTGGTTATCAATTTCGTCGATATGATAGCGCATTCGAGAAGCGATACGGCGATACTGAAGGAAATAGCGCCCGACGAATCCGCTTACAGGTCGCTTACTGAATCGTGGTTCGAGCATTCGTCGTTTTTCGGAATGCTGAGGCAGTTATCGACAAAATCCGACGTGAAAATAATACTTACGACGGACCACGGGAGCATCAGGTGTCTGCACGGCGTTAAGGCGCTCGGCGACAAGGAGTCCGCGACTAATCTTCGTTACAAGTACGGAAGAAACGTGAAAGCGGAATCGCGGAACGCGATTTTTATAAAGAATCCTCTTGAATACAGGCTTCCCGTCAGAAACGGCATAGTGAATTATATCATAGCGAAGGAAGATTTTTATTTCGTGTATCCGACGGATTATCATAAATTTCTGAATTATTACAACGACACGTTCCAGCACGGTGGAATTTCAATGGAAGAGATGATACTTCCCGTTGCCTTTCTGGAGAGCAAGGGATGAGGCTGGTCTCGCGTTCAGAGGAAGATACGGTTAAGCAGGGCGAACTATATTCCGCCGGTCTTAAAGAAGGAGATATTATTGGTCTTGACGGAAATCTTGGAACGGGAAAGACCCAGTTTGTCAAAGGCATAGCGATGGGATTCCGTGTCAGGGAAATCGTAAACAGCCCGACATTTATTATTGTAAATGAATACGAAGGTTATATTGAGAATCGTTTGATAAAGATATATCATTTTGACCTGTACAGGCTTGGTTCTCCCGCGGAACTCGGTACACTCGGGTTCGACGAATATACAGGCGAGGGTTCGATCTGCCTTATCGAATGGCCGGATTTAGCGGAGAAATATCTGGGAAAACAGTTGAAAAAGGTCAAATTTTCATACGGAAAACGTGAAAACGAGCGAATAATTGAAATAAATCACTAATAATTGAATATTTTATTAATAGACTGCGCATTCAAAAAAATTGAATTTGCCTATAACAAAAAAGGCAATTTTATTATATTAAATGTTCTGAAACCCGAGGAGAACGCCGACAGTCTCGTGTATGAAATCAGAAAAGCGTTCGATGCTTCGGGTATGGACTTTAACGAAATTGACTGCGTAGGTCTATCGAACGGTCCGGGCTCTTTTACGGGCATCAGGATTGGTTCGGCGGTTGCCAAAGGCATCTGTTACGCGGGTAAAGCAAAGTTGGTCGAACTTGTTACAATCGACATAGTCGCGGGTAAGTTTAAAGAGAACGCGGGGGGGAAAACCGTACAGCCTCTGATTTATACATATTCAAGCGGAAATGAATATTACACTGCGGATTACATACAATCCGGCAATGAAATAGAAAGAATTTCCGACTACAGCATAATCAAATCCGCGGATCTCGAAAGCGGAAAACTGTATCTCATAAATGAAAAGCCCGGTAAGGATTTACCCGAAGGATTGCAGGTAAAGGATTTATCAGGTACAGCGGGCGCTGATTCGATGTACGCGTTAACATTGAAAGCGGCGAAAGAAGGCAGGTTCAGCGATTACAGGACGAGTGAGCCATTTTATATGAAGGAAATGCTTTTCGGAAAAAACTGACATACCTGAGGAAACATAAATTGCTTTCTCAGATACGGCAATTTTTTAAAACTAAATTATTGAACAATGGCATGGTTTAAAAGAAGTGAAAAGAACATAACCACGGATACACCCAAGCAGGACGTGCCCGACGGAATGTGGATCAAGTGCGACGATTGCGGCGAAATGATGCATAAGAAGCAATGGGAAGGAAATTCTTACACGTGTATCAAGTGCGGTTTTCATTTTAGGATTGGAAGCAACGAATACTTCAATCTGCTTTTCGACGAGGGCACTTTCAAGGAATACGACAAGAAGATGAAATCGGTCGATACGCTCAAATTCACGGACACGAAACCTTACGATAAAAGAATTGACGAGACCATAAAGAAAACAGAACTCACAGACGCTATCAGGTGGGGGACGGGTGAAATAAACAAACTGCCCTGCGTAATTGCCTGCATGGACTTCAGTTTCATCGGCGGCAGCATGGGAAGCGTAGTTGGAGAAAAGATCTGCAGGGCCGTTGACAAGAGCATAAAAACAAGAACACCTTTATTTATAATTTCATCGAGCGGCGGCGCGAGAATGATGGAAGGCGGTATTTCACTGATGCAACTGGCAAAAATCTCCGCGCGTCTTGCGAAACTTGCCGAAGAAAAAATTCCTTACATTTCGGTAATAACAAACCCGACAACCGGGGGCGCGAGCGCGTCTTACGCGATGCAGGGCGATTTAAACATCGCCGAGCCGAACGCTCTTATAGGTTTCGCGGGTCCAAGGGTTATCAAACAGGCGACAGGCAAGGATTTGCCTAAGGGATTTCAGCGCTCGGAGTTTCTGCTCGAGCACGGTTTCCTCGATTTGATAGTCGACAGAAAGAACATGAAAGAGAAACTTACACAACTGCTTAACCATTTCGCGGGTTGAAAGTAATAAAAGACATAAGAGCGATGCAGGAAATTTCGGAATTCCTGCGCAGGTCGGGCAAAAAAATCGGGTTGGTTCCAACGATGGGTTACCTTCACGAAGGACACGTCGAATTATTAATTTCAGCGAAGGATGAATGCGACGTCGTTATAGCGAGTATCTTTGTCAATCCCGCTCAGTTTCTTCCGGGCGAGGATTTCGAAAAATATCCGAGGGATTTCATGCGCGATTATTACATCTGCAGGCAGGCAGGAGTTGATTACATATTCAATCCTGAGCCTGATGATGTTTACGGCAAGGATTACAAGACGTACGTGAGCATAAACGATTTGTCGGACAGATACGAAGGAAAGTACAGACCTGGGCATTTCACAGGAGTCGCGACCATAGTGCTTAAGTTATTCAATGTAACAAAGCCTCACCGCGCTTACTTCGGACAAAAGGACGCGCAGCAGGTTATAACGCTCAGGAAGATGGTCAGGGATTTAAACGTTGACGTTGAAATACGCGTATGCGAAACGCTTCGTGAAGAAAACGGTCTGGCAAAAAGTTCGAGAAACGTTTATCTGGACGATAAGCAGAGAGAAGACGCCGCGGTGCTGAACGAAGCTTTAAATCTAGGAAAAAACATGATATTAAAAGAGAGTTTCGATGATTACAAAAGCGTCAGGAAGGCGATGAGAGACTACATTGAAACGAAAACACCCGAATGTTCGTTACAATATATTGCGATAACCGACAACGATTTGATGGAAAAGATTGAGGACTTGAAGAATTATAAAGGAGACGTATTGATTTCTCTTGCTGCGTTTTTCGGCAAGACGAGGTTAATCGACAATATTTTATTTACAAAGTAAATTCAAAGGATATTTCTGAGATGCAAAGAATAATGTGCAAATCAAAGATTCACAGAGCGCATATAACGCAGGCGGAACTGTATTACGAAGGGAGTCTTACGCTTGACACGGCATTAATGGATGCCGCGGGCATGCTGCCGTACGAGCGTGTTCAGATTGTGAACGTAAACAACGGAGAGAGGTTCGAGACTTATCTTATTCCCGGAAAACGCAACAGCGGAGTCGTGTGCCTGAACGGCGCGGCTGCGCGTCTCGGCGCTGTCGGCGACCAGGTGATAATAATCAGTTACGCCGTGTACGACGAAAATGAATTGAAGAAATTCAAGCCCGTGAAAGTATTCGTGGATAAGAAAAATAAGATCAAGAAGTAATTAATAGATGAAATGTTTTATAAAAGGCTGCTCCCGCAGCCTTTTTTTATTCAGGCAAAACACCTGTCCGAATATCGAAAAACAAAAGTCGCGGAATATTGAAATAAAACAAGGAAATAACTATCTTGATTGAATAAGAAAGGAGATGATAAATGAAAAATTTAAAGGAATTTCTCGGCGACAAGAGGATGCTGTTCGTAAAATCGGGCATGTGCGTTTATGATGTCGCGAAGTTCATGGACCTGCATAATATCGGCGCCGTCCCGGTGCTTGACAAAGAGCAGGGGCTGCTCGGAATTTTTTCTGAAAGGGATTTGCTCAGAAGATGCATAGTAAAGGGGCTCGACCTCGGAAAGGCCGCAGTGGACGAAGTAATGACAAAGGATGTAGTGGTTATCGACGCTTCCGACACGCCCGAATATTGCATGCAGATAATGAAGCAGCAATGCATAAGGCACATGCCGGTCATTGAGGAGAATAAGTTAATAGGAATTGTTTCGATGCGGGATCTTATGCTTCACGACGTCAAGATTAAAGAGGAAAAAATTGATTTGCTGAACACATACATACAATACAACGGTTAAAAAATGACAAGAAAAATTCTTCTGATTTCCGATGACAGGGATTTCAAGAGTTATCTGAACATAGTAACGCTGACGATAACGAAACTCAACCATCAGATTACGTTTACGGATGATGTCAACGATATTTATTCCGACTTCATACTGATTGACCTGGACGACGATTTTGACGGACGGCTTGAATTAATCAGGAAGTTCAGGCAGGCCGGAGTGCAGCCGAACAAGAAAATCATATCTGTGAAATCCGAATTAGACGACGATATGAGGAAGAAAATTTTCGAAGCCGGCTGCGACAGCGTCATGAAGAAGAGAGAATTCAGTTCCGCCGCAAGCAACATTCTGATATATTAATCCTTCCAACTAAGGTAGTAATTTACGTCGTTAAATTCCCTCGCGAAATTGGTTAATCTCAGAGGTTTGAATGTGTCCATCATCACGGCAGTCTCGACTGTCTCAAGTTTTCCGAGAGACGCTTCGGTTGTCCCCGGATGAGGTCCGTGCGTCAGCCCGCCCGGATGAAGGCTTATGGACGCGTAATCAATTCCTTTTCTGCTGAAGAAATTTCCGTCCGCGTAATAAAGGACCTCGTCGCTGTCGACATTGCTGTGGCTGTAGGGCACGGGCACCGCGAGAGGGTGATAGTCGAGCATCCTGGAGACGAAAGAGCACACGACGAAGCCCGGAGCCTCGAATGTCTGGTGTATGGGCGGCGGCATATGAATTTTTCCCGTAATCGGCATGAAATCGTCTATGTTGAAAATCCACGGGAAGTAGAAACCGTCATAACCGGCGATGTCAAAAGGATGAAAATCATAATGCACGGAATATATCTTGTTTTCTTTCTTGACCTTGACCGTGAAATCGCCCTTATCGGATGAAGTGAACAAATGCACGGGCGCGCGGATATCGCGTTCGCAGTATGGCGAATGTTCGAGCAACTGTCCGAACTCGTTACGGTAGCGTTTCGGTGTTTTTATCGGACCCGCCGATTCAAAAACAAGCAGTCTTGCCGGGACCTTGTGAACGAGCCTGAATGTTATGCTTCTCGGAATTACTATGTAATCGCCTTTTCTGAAATCGAGAAAACCAAAATTGGATTCAAGAGTTCCTTCGCCTTCGTGCACGAAGATGAGTTCGTCGCAGGTCGCGTTCCTGTAAAAATAATCCATTTGCGATTCAGGTCTGCACACGCTCATTATGACGTCGCTGTTAAACAGAACGGGTTTCCTGCCCGTAATGAAGTCGAGTTCGGACTTCAGGTCTTTAGTTTTGAAATGATAGGGGCGGAGACCTGCATCCCATTCAACGGGCGACGCGTCGACTATTATTTTTTCTATGCCGTCGATTTTAGCGGGAGGATTTATATGATACGCGTTTGACAGAATGCTGTCAAAACCAATCGTCGAAAACAACTCCTCGTGATAAAGAGACCCGTCGGGCTGTTTGAATTGAGTATGTCTCTTTTGAGGTATTTTACCGAGTTTATGATAAAAGGGCATATTTTTCTTTTTATGTTATAACAATATAATAACTGAAAAAATTTATAAATACTTCGAATTGGATGCCGTTATGTAAAATTCATCACTTATACACGGAGGACACGATTTAGTTTTCTGTTTCCCAAACCGGGGTTTGGGAAACCGTAATATGGAATTTTACCTTCCCAAGCCGGAACTTGGGAAGGAGGGAAAGGGGATGGTTCCGGTAAAAAGAAAAAGCCGTTCGGAGAACGGCTTTTTGTATTTCGGAAATATTATAGTTACTTCTTAATTATTCACCCATTGATTCGAGATATCTTTCCGCGTCAATAGCCGCCATGCAGCCTGTTCCGGCCGCGGTAATCGCCTGTCTGTAAACCGAGTCCTGAGCGTCGCCGCAGGCATAGACACCTTCGATTTTTGTTTTTGCGGATGATTTTTCAGTTATCAGATAACCGACCTCGTCCATATCGAGTATGCCTTTAAGGAATTTTGTATTCGGCTCGTGTCCTATAGCGATGAAAACTCCTTCGCAGGGATGGAACGTAATTTCGCCTGTCTTGACGTTCTTAAGGTTAACGCCTGTTACCGATTTCCTTCCGTTCTCGTTCGAGCCGACAACTTCTTCTATTACTGTATTGAGCAGGAATTTTATTTTCGGATTTTTCTTTGCTCTTTCGAGCATTATGTTAGAGGCGCGGAATCCCTCTCTTCTGTGTATGAGCGTAACTTCCGAAGCGTGATGGGTCAGATAATTCGCTTCCTCCATCGCGGTATCGCCGCCGCCCACCACGACAACTCTCTGATTTCTGAAGAAGAAGCCGTCGCAGGTCGCGCAGGCGGAGACTCCCGCTCCCATGTAATTCTTCTCGGATTCGATTCCGAGGTATCTCGCGGACGCCCCCGTGGCGATGATGACGGTATCGGCTGTATATTCGGTATTGTCGTCAGCCCATACTCTTAACGGTTTAGATGAAAAATCGACTTTG
The DNA here is from genome assembly GCA_964581915.1 of uncultured Ignavibacteriaceae bacterium. GTDB lineage: Bacteria > Bacteroidota > Ignavibacteria > Tepidaquicellales > Tepidaquicellaceae > CAIKZJ01. The sequence goes on from CAZOQR010000007.1 coordinate 13,944, forward strand.
TTTATTGTTTTGAAAAAACTCTGCGCTCCGAATCTCTGCGCCTGTTTTCTCATTATATCCATCAGTTCGGGTCCGGCGATTCCTTTCTCGAAGCCCGGATAGTTTTCGATGTCGGTGGTAATCATGAGTTGTCCGCCAGGCTGCGCGCCTTCAAAAATAACGGGTTCAAGATTCGCTCTTGCCGTATATATCGCGGCGGTCAGACCCGCGGGACCCGTTCCGATTATGATAACCTTGTGCTGTCCTCTTTGAGGCATTTTAAAATATCCTTTCCGAATTATTTATTTTAAAAAATTAATTTTTTCTTCGAGTTGAGTATTGTTCTTGTTTATCTCAAGCGCTTTTTTCCAGAAGTAAAGGGCTTTCTGACTGTCTTTGAGCGCGTAGTGTATGTCGCCCAGATGCTCGAGTATTACCGCGTTCGAGCCGTTAACGGAAACCGCGCGCTCGATGTACTCCTTCGCGGATTTGTAATCTTTCATCATATAATAAATCCAGCCCATCGTGTCGAGGTATGACGAATTTCCCGGCTCCTTATTAACCGCTTTTCTCACCATATCAAGCGCCTTGTTAAGATTTTCTCCGCGTGTGGAAAGATTGTACGCATAGTTGTTCAATATAAGCGCGTTATCGGGGTCAATCTTCAGCGCTTTTTCGTACGCTTCATTAGATTCCCTGTACTGCTTGTTGCTGTTATAAGCGAGGGCGAGAGAGGAAATAATACTCAGTTCGTTGGGATTGAGTTCCGCCGCTATTTCGTAATACTTTATCGATAGCGGAAGATTGCCTGTTCTCTGAAGAACGAGCGCGTACGTATAGTTTATCCTGAAATCATCGGGCGCCAGTGCAAGACCTTTTTCAAGCACGGGTTTAGCGAGGTCGTATTTTTCAAGCGTGAAGAGAGCGTAACCGATTTGCACGTAGGCGTCAGCGGATGTATCCGCGTACGCGGCTCCTTTTACGAACTTATCCGCGGCATCATCGTTCTTCTTGTTTAAAATATCGAGTTGTCCGAGATAGTAGTAGGGTGTCCAGTTATCGGGATTGGACTGATTCAGGTATTTGAATATGTATTCTACTACGTCAGCGGTTTTCGGGTCCTGAGAAATCATGTTGAAATACAGTTCGCCGAGCTGCGACTTTTCTCTGAACGTAAGATTATCCTTGCCGATTACTCTCGCGAATTCATCAAAGCCTTTCTCTATCTCGTTTTTCTTAAAATATATCTTCACGATTTCCGCCTGAATCTGCTTGTCGGACGGGTTCAGCGAGGCAAGCCTTTCGAATATTCCTTTCGCGTCGTCTTCCCTGCCGAGTTTGGAGTACATCGACGCGAGGTCGAACATTAGCGAAGAGTTATACGGGTCGAGTTTAAGCATGTACGACAGGGTCTCGGCGCACTTTTCAAAATTCTGTTTTGAAAAATAAATATCGAACATTCTTTTAAGGACATCGGCGTCGAAGCCGTAAATGTCAGTCAACTGCTCGTAAATCTGAACGGCTTTATCCTGATTCTTCAGTTCCTGATACGAGCGCGCGAGCGAGTAGAGAATAAAAATATTTTCAGGCTCCTTCGTAAGTATTTCCTCGTAAATTCCCGCGGCTATATCAACCTTGCCCGTTCCGTAATAAATGTTCGCCCTGAGTGTTTTATATTCGTTATTATCGGGGCTAAGTTTCAGCGCGTTGTTTATTTCAAGCAGCGCGTCCTGAAGTTTGCCTGTTTTAAGGTTGACGTTCGCGATGGCGTAGTAAATACCGGGCGCTTTGTTCCTCCTGAGCGCGGTCCTGTAGTATTCCATCGCCGAATTATAATCTTCTCTTAGTTCGGCTGATTTTCCCGAGACGAAGAGGGACAATGATTCTCTGTCGATTCCGTATTCCGTGCTGTCCTGCGAAAAAGAACCCGAAGGAATAAGGAACAGAAAATTTAATAAAATAAGTATTTTATAAAACCGGGACATGAATCAAAAATATGTTTACGGGCATAAAGTCAAAAGGTAAAAATTTGAGTTAAAAATTTGATTTGTATGACTTATATTTATAAATAATAAATTTTGATGAACGCAGAGACGATAATATTCGCGATAGCCGGTCTGGCGGCGGTAGTTACGGCAATACTAATGATAACGAGAAAAAATCCTGTAATCAGCGCAATTTACCTGATACTGAATTTCTTCACGGTTGCAGTCATTTATCTGCTGCTGAAGGCGCAGTTTATTGCCATTATACAGGTGCTTGTTTACATGGGGGCGATAATGGTGCTGTTCCTGTTCGTTATAATGCTGCTCAATCTTCAGGAGGAAGGCAAGCATGCGGAGGAGTTTTCGTACAAGAAAATAACGTCCCTTCTTTTATCCATCCTGCTGTTCGCTCTTCTTGGTCTCACGGTATATTTCGGCTTCACCGCGAAAGAAATGAACGAGAGCGCGGAAAAAATCGGAACCGCTGAGCATCTCGGAAAACTTCTCTTCACGACCTACTCATTTCAGGTGCTCGCGGCAGGGATGCTGCTGCTGGCGGCGGTAGTAGGCGCGGTAATGCTTGCAAAGAAAAAATTCGAGTAGAATCTGCCATACCGGCGCTAAATTATCAATATAAGTAACCCCGTTGAGGGGTAAAATAATTCCTTGCATAAAACATTCCGCATTCGGTAATTTTGCTTATGAGGAGTAAAAGAAAAATTCGAATATGAAAAAAACATTGGCTGTAATATCGCTGCTGTTAGTTTCTTTCCTGTTTAATTCCTGCGGTTCGTTGACTTATATAACCGATTCCTGGCAGAAGCCGGATTACAAGGGCAGAAAGTACAGCAAGATTCTGGTCTGGGTGCTCGCGAAAGAAAGTTCATTCTCGAGGCGCGTTATTGAGGATAATATCGTGAGCGGTCTGAAATCTTCGGGCATAAGCGCGATGCCTACATACGACAGGTTCGCGTCCGATATACTCGAGAGCGGAGAAAACACTGCCGACGAAAAGGCAAAGGAAGAAAAACTGATGAGCATAGTAAGGTCCGCGGGAGCGGACGGCGTGTTGCTGCTCGCGGTAAAAGACATTAAAAAGTACAGGAGTTATTCTCCGGGTTATTACGGTTATCCGTTTTACTCGTATTACTACAATTCATACGAGAGCGTTTTCGGCGCCTATTCAATAAATTCAAATGTATTTTTTGAGAGCGGATTAATAGACCTGAATACGAACCAACTCGTTTATTCGGTAATGTCGGAAACCGTGAATCCGAGGTCTGTAAAGGATTTCGCCGATTCGTTTTCTTCCAAACTTGTGAGCACACTCGTGGAAGAGGGAATCGTGAAGAAATGAACTGAGGTCAGCACAGACATTAACTTCAGTTATAAATATATTTTTTGCCCGGCATTTCTTTTTATGCCAGGTTTTGCATTCGGGTCATTCATCCGCAGGTAATTTACAACCGGACAAAGTTACCATCAATTTCCGGATACCGCTTTCAACCCATGCATCGTATTTTCAATTTGACGCAGTATGTATAATTATTATATTTAACATCCCCGTACGGACAAAAACATATTTATCGATATGTCTGAAAATCAGGAGGATGTTAAATCTTGAATTTGGGTTACGATATGATAAAAGATAATATTGACCTGCTAAAATATTTCTGCTTTATTTTTATATTTCCGGGAATAATAATATCCGCTCCCGCCGCATTGCGCGGTCAGGATACAACACTTCACGAAAAAAAATTTTCTACAGCGATACAGGTTGGATATAACATTCCGCAAAACACAACCGGAAATTCAAATGACAGGATAGACGGCGGTGTTTTGGTAAGACCTTCGGTCCATTATAGGTTTTCAAAGGGTATTACAGGACTGATAGAGTTTAACGTCAGCAGTCATACAGAGCATACAAATTATAAATCGAAACCTGTCACATTTCGTTCGGTAAATATGGGGTTGAGGATATTTCCGGATCCGGCAAGCAAGTTTTATCTGAAAACTGAAGTATCATATTATGTTGATGACGGTTTTCCGATTTTACTGCTGCCTCAAATAATCGGGGGAGTTGGGAATGATTTCAACGTTTACCGTAACATAGATATTTTCGGAGAGGCAGAAATAATAACCGGTGTAATTTCCGGGTTTAGTCTTTCTTTTTCAATTAGCGGCGGTATAAAATATAACTTATTCTAGGATTATAACAGAATATTTTTAAAAGCCGGAATGTTATTCCGGCTTTTATTTATATGATGTCAAAGTTGGTGTATTTTCTCAGGACTTCGGGAACAACAATATTTCCTTCCTTCGTCTGATTCGCCTCGAGCAGCGCGACCATCAGGCGCGAAGTCGCAAGACCGCTGCCGTTAAGTATGTGTACGAGTTCGGTCTTTGTCTTTCCTCCCTCGAGAGTTTTCTTGTATCGGATTCTGGCGCGCCTGCTCTGAAAATCAGTGCAGTTGCTAACCGACGAAGCCTCGAGCCATTTGTTTTCCGCGTATGACCAGACCTCGATGTCGTAGCACTTGCTCGCGGAGAAGCCGATGTCGCCCGTGCACAGTTCAATAACCCTGTAATGAACGTTAAGCGCCTGAAGGACGGCGCAGGCGTCAGCAAGCATTTTTTCGAGTTCCGCGCAGGAGTTCTCGGGCGGGCAGAAGTTTATAAGTTCGACCTTGTTGAACTGATGCACGCGAAGGAAACCCTTTGTATCCTTTCCGTAACTTCCCGCTTCACGCCGGAAGCAGTTCGTGAATCCGCAATATCTGACCGGAAGTTCGTCTTCTTTTAATATTTCGTCCCTGTGAATGTTTATTATAGGCACTTCCGCCGTAGGTATCGCGAAAAAATCGTCCTCGCTGATTCTGTACATGTCGTCCTCGAACTTCGGCACTTTCTCCGCGGCCTCCATAGAAGCGCGGTTCACGAGCACGGGAGTCATTACTTCCCTGTATCCTTTTGAGATATGGGTGTCGAGCATGAAGCAAATAAGCGCTCTCTCGAGAGTAGCGCCTTTCCCCTTATAGAGAGGGAATCCGCTTCCTGTAATCTTCGCTCCGCGCTCGAAATCGAGGATGTCGAGTTTCTTCGAGAGTTCGATATGGTCTTTAACCTTGAAGTCGAAATTCTTCTTCTCCCCCCAGACAGTTCTTTCAATGTTATCGTCGGCGCTTTTTCCGTAAGGCACATCGTCGGCGGGCAGGGCGGGAACATAGTAAAGAAGATTCTCAATCTCCGTTTCAATATTCCTTAAATCAACGTCTAACTGCTTGACGTCTTCGGATACTTTTTTCATTTCGGCGATTTTCTCCGAGGCGTCCAGTTTGTTCTTTTTCATTACCGCGATTTCGTCAGAGACCTTATTCCTGATTTCTTTCAGCGAATCGGCTTTCCTGATAACTTCAAGGCGTCTCGAGTCTGTTTCCTGAATTCTGCTGATAACTTCCGTATCTTCGTTTCTGCGTTTAAGTTTTTCTATTACCTGCGCGGGGTTTTCTCTTATTAATTTGATGTCAAGCATAATATTTAATTTTAATAACCGAGTTGATATTTAAGTAATTGAAGGGATTCGACCGTGCCCATCGGCTCGAAGCCGAGTTCCGACTGCGCTTTCAGGGTTATAAGCCCTGAATTCAGCGGACGCGGAGCGGGCTGGTTAAGGTCCCTTGTTTTTATGGTTTTAATCAGTTCTTTCTTGTATCCGAAAACATCGCAAAGTTTGAACGTGAAGTCGAGCCGCGATTCAACGTCCCTTCCCGCGATGTTGTAAATTCCTTCTTTCTCCGATTCGATGAGTTTAAGCGTGCCGTAAGCGAGGTCGTCGACTATTGTGCTGTTGCCTATCTGGTCGTCGACAATATTAATCCGTTCGCCTGCGGAAAGTTTATTCACGAGCCAGGTAGCGAAATTCGGTTTCACCTTGCTTCCCGCTCCGTAAAGCACCATCGTTCTTATTATCGCGTTCTTCACGCCGCTTGACACGAGCGCATTCTCTGCGGCGAGTTTCGTGCGGCCGTAGAATGAAATCGGGTTCGGGACGGCGGTCTCGTCATAGGGACCGTTTTTTCCGTCGAACACGTAGTCAGTCGAGAAATGTACGATTTTCGCGCCGGAGGGACGCGAAGCGATAATCAGGTGTTTTACGGCATCGACGTTAAGCCTCCAACTCAATTCTCTTTCAGTCTCGCAGCCGTCAACATCGGTGTAAGCCGCGCAATTGACAATAACGTCGGGAGAGACCTCTGCGACCGTTTTCTTTACTTTATCCTTTGAAGTGATGTCGAGTTGAATATACTCCTGATTTATGTTGATGTTCGATTTCTCCTCAACGGAGGAAAGCAAGAGTTCAAAATCGGATTCTCTTGTGAAGATTGAAACAATCGCCTGTCCGAGCAGTCCGTTGGAGCCGGTAATAAGTATTCTGCCTTTTTTCATTTATTTCAGTTTATACAAATCGTCAATTCCCGAAAGGGAGGCTTTAAGCGAGGCTATGCGCGTGGCGTAGCGGAGACTCTTGTAAATGTCCCTGTTCTTTGAAAAATCAAGCGTGAACGACGATGCAAAGACATCGCCGCATCCCGTGCTGTCGATGAAGTGCGGGTTCTCGACGGCGTTAATATCTATTCTGTCTATATCGAAATACTTCTCATCGCCGAACTTTTTTTCCGTTCTTATGAATCCGCTTACTCCCACTTTTCCGCGCGTCACGATCAGACCCGTCATGTTTCTGTTTCGGTTAATGAGAAGTTCCTCGGCGATTTCGTATTCATTCCTTGTTTCTTCCGTCAGTATCTTAAGTTCGAATTCGTTCATCTGCAAAGTATCCGTGATAGAACACCATTCCCTCCAGTTCTTAAGATGCACGTGCTCCCTGCGTCCATCCGGATGTGTTTTCATCACGAGGTTATGCAGGTCCATGTGCATGAAACCCTTGAAGTTCGCCCGGATTTCCGATAATGTTTCAAGAGTAATGTCTACTCCTGATATCATATTCACGAGTACCGCATCCGCGCCCGGGAGAAAATCCTTAATCCCTTCGAATGGCGTCGTATACGTCGGAGATGTCGATTGTTCGAGCCTCGCTGTTTTACCCGAATTATAGGTCGAGTAATAAAGATTGACCTTTCTCGTCGGATGGTTCGATCTGTTCACTCCATCAGTGTTTATGTTCGGATATTTTTTCAACAGGGAAGTAATGTTATCGAATTCATCGCTTCCGAGATTCATTACCGGATACACCGTATCGCGCGGTCCCGAAAGCACGGCAAGGGCTATAACGGAATATAGTATTCCGCCGTAACTGTGAATTACTTCACCTCCGGAAGTGTGTATCAAATCGACGCAGGGTTCTCCGATTACTATGTATTTCATTATTTAATCAAATGCCTTTCTTAATTGCTCTCTGGAATTCTTTTTTCCGGCTATACCGCCGAAATTCACTGTAATAGAGCCGAGATGAGTAAAGCCGAGGTCTTCGGAATTTTTCAGAGCATAATCAAATGTAAACAGACTGTAATTAATTCCAATGCCCGCGGCGAATGTCGAAGGCTGGCTGCCTACGCCGGCACGCAGGTCGAGTAAATCCAGCATGCTGTATTCGATGCCGCCTCTCACCGAGACGGGATACTTAATGTCTTTTTCAATTTCCGCGATGAATCTGAAATTATCCAGCGGCTGATACGTGAAACCGGTCCGATATACCTGAACGATTTTTTCCTCAGCATCGCCGATTTTGCTTCCCGTGATGTTCTTCCCGAAAAATCCCCATTGCAGAAATTTTGCAAGGTACGCCATCACGCCTACATCAAGCCCGAAAGAAGTAGCGGATCCGTAATTCTGAATGTGCAGGTTATAGAGGTTGATATTGAGACCGTAAAAAATCCTGTTCTTAAAACCGTTGCCGTACGAGACAATGAAGTTATTTTCCCTGTACAAATCGAAACCATAGGTTTTGAAGGCCGCCCCGAACACTCCGAATTTCGTCGGCTCGGCATATGTCAGCGCTGCGGTTGACAGGTCGGTCAGACCGTATGGCGCGGGGCTGTAGAAAAGCGAAAATTCCCTGTATTTCATCTGACCGAGTCCCGCGGGATTGTAAAAAACAGCCAGCGAGTTATCGGAGAGGGATGTAAATGCTCCGTTCAACCCCGTCTGCCTCGCTCCCACGTCAGTGTTCTCAAATTGCGCGGAAGCAAGACACGGGAACAGGAAAAACAGTATTAAAAATAGTCTTTTCAATTGTATTGATTATTAAAAATAAGAATTCAAAATTAAATTAGAAATTAAGAAAAATAAAAATGTTAAAAAGGTTCATAATAAGTATCTTTTTGCTGACAGCGATTTTTGCATTGAAAACGAATGCTCAGGATTTTGACATGACGGTGACATTAAATACGGACGTTTTGTCCGCCGAAGCCAAGGACAGGGTCAAGGACATGAAGCAGCAACTTGAAGATTATTTCAATAAGAATAAGTTCTACGACAACTCTCTCTTTAATGAAAACAACAAGTCAGGAGCCGAGGCGTATAAAATAAAGGCTCAGATACAGATTACATTCAGCGGCACTAACGGATTCGACCAGTATGACGCGAAACTTCTGATTATAAGCCAGAGAATTATCGACAAGAGCGATAAGAAAACGAATCCAAAGTACACGGTTCTTTTCAAGTATATCGATGACAGGATTTCTTTCGCCTACACGCGCGCTATTCAGTTCATAAAAAACGATGTGAGGTTTGATTCTTTCCTCAGCCTGTTCGATTATTACGCGTATCTGATGCTCGGTTTCGATCAGGATTCTTTCTTCCCGAAAGACCACCCGAAGAACAGAAGCGTTTACTTTCAGAAGGCTATAGACATTTGCAACAAGCCGATTCCGCCGGACAACAGGAACGGATGGACGGAGACGGGCGGAGGCTCGAAACCTTCGAGACTCGTTCTCGTTCAGGAACTGATGAATTCAAGGTTCGACGATTACAGAAACGCATTCTATGAATACCACTGGATGGGGCTGGATTCGCTCGGACTTACACGGAACTCGTACGCTTACATAATAAACGCGCTCGATAAAATGGGAAAACTGAAGAAGAAAGAACTTAAAGCATACAACATCGACTTATTTTTTGAAACCAAGGCTCAGGAAATAGCCGACGCGTTTCTTAATTACGGCGACAGAGGCATCTATGACAAACTGATGCAGATTGATCAGGCGCATCAGAGAATATATGAGGAGGCGAAGAAGAAAGCGAGATAGAATGTCAGTCTTCAATCTTCAATGTACAATGTTCAAAGAAGAAATTTTAACGCTGACACAAATGTGTGATTGAGAGCATAATGAAGACAGGGCTTAAAGAATGAATTTAAAAAGGCATCACGAGGATGCCTTTTTTTGTTTTGCTACCGCGCCGCATTTTCGCAGCAGTGAATCCGCGGCGGGGAGAATATTCTTAAATCATATTTATTTCAATTTTCTATTTCCGGTATTTCCCTTGTTCGTGTTTTTTCCGCTTTTGTTCTCCGTATTGCCTTTGCCGGAATTAAGATTCTTGTTTCCGCTGTCGCTTTTACTTCCGGAGAACTTTTTTTCGGTGTTCTTAGGCGCGGTGTTCTTTTTAGTGTTTTCCTTTGAGACGTTTTTTTCACGGCTGCCCGTATCGTTCTTTTTGTTTACTTCGGTCTTCTTTTTTGTTTTCGTGACTGAATTTTCCTTGCTGACGCCTGTATTATTTCCGCTTTTCGTTACTTTTATGTTCTGCTGTCCTGTCCTGTTTGAATTTTCCTGCTTTGTCCCTGTATCTTCTTTTTTCTTTATGGTTTTCGTTCCTGTCTCTCCGTTATCGCTTTTTGTATTCTTCTGTTTATTTTCTGTCGTAAGGTCTGTTGTTTTATCTTTACTGCCATTTTTGGAAATATTCGCGTCCCTGTTCTTGTTTTCATCTTTCACTTTTGTGATTTGTTTGCTGCCGGTATTTTTAGAGCCTGGTTTCTCATCCGGTTTGTAAGCGTATATATCGCTTTTAACAATTTTCGAATCTTCTTTTGATTCCGTGTAATTTATATGCTTGACGTCGATTTTCTTTCCCATCGTTCTTTCAATGTCCTTTACAGGCGGACCGGCGCTGACTATCTTACCTTCTTGATACTTGTTCGTCTGCGTGGTCATCGACGATTTCGAGATTAAATCCTTGTTGAGTTCGGAACTTACAATCAGGTTGCTGTTGATTTTCGGGTCAAGCATTTTATGCCGCTCGACAAAGACCCAATGAGTATGGTGTCTTTCATAATACCTGTGGTAACTGAAGGTTCTGTGAAATCCGGGATAACGGGGATACCATCCGACGTAATAATCGGAGTAGCACCAGTCAACCCAGGAAGGAGCCCAGTGACGGCCGGGAATCCATATCCATCCGTAGTAGGCGGAATATACCCATCTGCCGTAATGGTAAGGCGCCCATCCCCATTTGTAATAAGAATGCCAGTACCAGTTGTAATCAGTATAAATCCATCTTCCGTTTGAATACGGCGTCCAGCCCGAGTGATATCCCCACGGTCTCCAGACGAAGACAATCGTGAAATTATCGGCTTCGCTTTTACTGCTGTAACCGCTGCCCGTGCCGTCTTCATCGGAAGTCTGCTCGGAGAGTTCGGCTTTTGTCAACTGAATCCACTCGCCGTCGCTCGAAAGGTCGTCGTACATTGACCTGTAATCCGTCGAAGCATCGAAAAGGTCTTCATCGTCATCCACTTCATTCTCATACTGCTGCTGAGAGTATAAAGAATAATTGACGGTGAAGAGCAATGCCAGAGACAGAGCCGAAACCGCCAGAAAATTCTTTATTCGAATTATCGTTTTCATTTTAGTCAGATTTAATTCTAAAAATTTGACAATTCAAACGCGGATTGAGTTTAACGCATCAGGCTCTTTTCCCTTCGCATAATCACTTCTTTTGTCTTTTCGCTCCTGAATTCTCTCAACGCGTCGTTCGCAATCCACTTAGAAGTTTTACTGGCGTTTTGAAGTATTTGTTCCGCGGTTCTGACGGCGTATCCGAGCAGTATTCTGTTTCTCTTCCCGATTTGCCTCAAAGCCCAGTTGACGGCTTTCTTCACGAAGTTTCTTTCATCAGCGCAGTTATCATAAATAATTTTCAGAAATCCGATAAATGTTTCGTCGGGCTGCTTTTTATCGTGCACGGCGAGCACAGCCATCATTACGAATCCCGCGCGTTTTTCGAATTCCTTTTTTCTTTGTGTCCATTCAACGGCTTTTTCGTAAGCGAAAGGCGTCTTGCGGAGAAGATTACTGCAAAGACCGTCGCATATATCCCAGGACTTGACGTCCTTAAGCCATCTTACCGCCTGCGCTTCCGTGACTTTCGCGGGGTCGTCAATAAGGAATGCCATAATTCTCGCTTCGTGAATTCCTGTCCTCCAGAGTTCGAGAGCGAGTTCGTGATTTTTCGTATAAGATTTGGCGAGGTTTCTGAGCAGGGGGATATTGCACCCGTAAGCCTTGTCGAAACGTATTCCGAATCTCGCCATACCTTCGAGGTTTTCTTTCTTTCCGTTTTTTTCAAGAACCGATAATATTTCTTCTGCTTCTTTCATAGTAAATAAAAGGAGCACAAAAATTTGTGCTCCTTACAAAATTTTCTAAAATATGTTGTTACTTAATAAGCATCATTTTCTTCACATCCTTGAATCCGTTTGATTCGAGTGAATAGAAATAGATTCCGCTTGACAGTTTTGACGCGTTAAAATCAACGGAGTATTTTCCCGCGTTAAGATTTCTGCTTAAGATAGTTGCAACTTCTTTTCCGAGAAGATCATAAACTTTCAAAGAAACGAAACCGCTTTTCGAAACCGCGAAATCAATCTTTGTTATCGGATTAAACGGATTAGGATAATTCTGGCTGAGACTGTATGAATTGACAATCTCATTTGGATTACCCGTATTTGTGACGGCGCTGAACCTGTCCCAGAATATCTTTTTTCCCGTACCCGCGTATCCGACCCAGGCGATGCCGACATCGGAAGGCGGTATTTCGCAAAGCGCCGGTACATAATTATTCGCCGACCAAGACGGCGGATTTTCGCTTATCTGCGTGGCGGTTCCGAACGAAGAACCTGACAGAATTGAATAGGTGTACATCATCTTATCTGTATTATTCGTAGGAGAACCTGTCTGGAGACTGTCGGAATAGTACGACAGGTCAAACCCGCCCGAATAGTACTTAATGTCAAACCAGTATTCATCAACGTTCGGATTAGCCGCGATGTCAATCGCGCTTCCGTAAGTAGTTCCCGCATCGATGCTCTTTCTTCCTTTAATGTTTATGCCTCCGGTAGTGCCCGTTGTATAAACAAACCAGATATTTCCGCTATAAATTGCCGTCATGAATTCAGTTTTAGCGACATTTTCCGTCGCGACATCC
>CAZOQR010000008.1:0-25322 GCA_964581915.1 uncultured Ignavibacteriaceae bacterium
TGTATTTGTATCTGCCTGTATTTAGTTTCCTATCATCAAATGAATAATGGGTCGGGTTATTCTTAGTCCCGTTGCCATTTACATAACCGATTTTAATCCAATTTTCCTTATCGCTCTGCGAAGACCTGTAAATCTCGAATCCCGCATTATTTGTTTCAGACGCCGTAACCCAGTTGAGTTTAACATCGCGTACATTTACACCGGATGTAAACGATGAAAGCGTTACCGGCAGAGGAGAATTATCCGACGATATCGCGTACAGGGAGAAATGCGAATGAGGAATGGTCATGCTGCGCGGATTCGACACCGAAACATCCACTCCGATGCCAACCGTATCCCACAGAAAAGTCTGCTCGTTATAACACCACAGCCGCGCTTTATTGCTGCTTGAAAATGCAAGCCCGTTATCCAGAACGGAGGGCCAGGTATAGGTTACATTTCGTGTTCCGCTCAAAGTAACGGATGTGGTTATATTCCATCTTGACGCGATGCTTAAGTTACTGCCGACTGTTACTATGCCTGCCGTGCCGGTTCTGCGTGATATTGAGACATCGCCGATATCCGCGCTTCCCTGAATATTACAGTTTAAAAAATTAATCGTACCCGTCCCGACAGTTCTTGGAAACATGAAGGTTATTCCGTTGATATATTTAGTATTGTCCTCAGCGGAAATCGTCGCGGATGTTCCGAAGTAAAGCACCTTGTCGGAAGTGTATAATATCCCGCCGTTTAATAAAAGTGATCCGTTTATCGTACAGTCTCCCGTTAAAGTCAGACCGCCGGTATTATTTAAGGTTAGATTATCGAAAGTAAATCCGCACTGCGTTTGAGCGGTTGTTCCGTTGAATTCTACTGTGCTTCCCACGACATTCCCGAATGATGCGGATGAAGGAGCAAACGTGCCTGCTACGTACACCGTTCCGCTGCTTGCCAACGTGATATTCGCTCCAGAATTTGAGACGGTAAGATTATAATATCGGAATGCAGGTATGGTTTGCGGGCCGGTTCCGTTAAAATCAATCGTGCTTGACGTTATGGTATGACCCTTCGTTGAGCCGGGTGAAAATGTTCCGGAGATTCCAACCGTTCCCGAAGCCGGAAATATTTTCCCCGAACTGTTGAATCCGAGATTTGCATAATTACCCGCCGCTATGGATTGTCCGTTGGATAATTGATTGTAATTTATTGTTCCTGTCGATGAACTGGCAAAAGTTCCTGAACCGACAGATACGGAACTATCTATATTAAGCGTAGAATTATTTATATTAAATGTGCCTGCTGTCAGATTTAAAATTCCACTAACCGTAGTTGTTCCACCGCTCAATGTTACACCGGCCGGATTAATAATGGTCAAATTGTTAAACACGCCCGACGCTGTCCCGCCAATCGTCTGAATCGCGGTCCCATTCATTGTTATCGTGCTTCCTGCCGCGTTGACTGTTCCTCCTTTATTAATGAAATTACCTCCAAACGAGTGATTGTATGAGCCGGTAATAAATGTATTTCCCGAGCCGATAGAAAAATTTCCCGGTACAACTATTGACGCAAGCGCAGTTGCGGCTGCTGTTCCGGACATGCTAAAATTATTCTTTAAAATTAAAGCGGAAGGGGGTAATGTTTTAATCCCGCTGCCGCTAAGTAAAAGATTATAGTATGATTCCAAACCATCAGTTAATATAATAGTTTGCGCGGTTCCGTTGTATTCGACTGTATTATCATATATATCGGTGTACCATTTGCCTGTACCGGTTTTGATAACTGTTCCGGATATTTTCATCGTGCAGCCAAGTTGATTTGTCAGCGAAGCTCCGTTTCCAATTTCGATATTGTGAAAAACCGTATTTCCCGAAATAGTAGCGCCCAGACCCGTAAAAGTCACTGTCTTTCCGTTTGGAGATAATCCACCGGAAACATCATTCCACGTACCAGCACCAACCACACCACCGCCGTTTACTTTAATGTCATAATCTAATGTAAACAAGGCGCCTTGTTCCAGTGAGAGTGCCTGAATATCTACAGTCTCCTGTAATACCGGGTCAAAATTTGTTGTTGACGCATCGGGTATGGTTATTCTGCAAGATTCATCAGGTATTGCATCTTCAACCCAATTACCCGGGTCATTCCAATTTGAAGAATTCGCTCCAAGCCACGTTCTGAAATTTGTTGCAGTATAATCTGCAAGAGAAAAAATCGTTCTCCAATCGTGACTGCAGGTAACAAAAATAAAGTAACTCAAGGGTACATTTGACAGACCAACGTACTTACAATTTGGTGTAGTGATATCATAAGCCGACCTGCCGTGTTCATCGGGTGTGGAACTTCCTCCGCCGCAGGGACCTTTTATATCGTAGTCTCCTGTAACCAGTTTCGATTCGGTATTTCCATTAAGTTCACCATCGAGATAATGAAAATTCGCAGATATTTTTGAAACGTCAGAATTTGCGGTTGTGGGTACAATAATTTCGTATCTTCTATTAATTGCATTTGTTCTGAGCGGGTCATTTCCGAGCGTAATAATTACATTAATGTAAGCCGGCATAGTTCCCTGCGTGAGAGATATCGTAGTAAACTGATTACCAAAAGAATACGAAGTCTCGGCATTTATAACAGTACGTTTTACTTTGCCTGTTACATCACCAATACCGGTTGTCGCAGCGCTTGCTCCCATTGTAAGGGTATCTGTACCCATAGTAATGCAACCCTTTGTAGATGAAGGATTTGCACTTTGAAGATTGAGTATTCCGTTTACGCTGAAATCGGAAACCGCATTTACGCCTGCTGCGTTATTTATCGTTAGGTTATTAAATGTAAAAGCAGGAACGGTTTGTTCACTCGTTCCAATGAAAGAAACCGTGCTGCCCGTAACTAAATGTCCTGTTGCGGTTCCGGCCGAAAACGTACCTGAAATTGCAACCGTACCCGTGTTCGGCAAAGTTTTATTGTAGTTGCTGAATATTAAATTATAATAATTAGCGGCTAGAACCGATTGTCCGTTTGACGCCAGAGCATATTCGACCGTACTGCCCGTGCCTAATGTTCCGAGTGTCGGGTTAACGGAATTTTGAATGCTTAATGTGGAATTCGTGTTTACATTCGTCGTTCCGGTTAAAGAATAAGCGGATGGTATTACAAGAGTTCCGGCATTCGAGCCGTCGCCGACCGTTACGGTTCCGTGCGCCGTAACATTTGCAGTCAAAGTTTTCGTGCCTGTTCCGCTTATCTTTAAATTGTAAAAAAGCGGGTAAGCAATATTCTGCGCTCCCGACACGGCATAATTTACCGTGCTTCCGTCAAACAGCAAACCGAATGTAGGCAATGCCGCGTTCTGTAGAGTTAACGTTCCGTTGTTTTGGACATCAACCACTCCGGTATAGGTATAAGCGGCAGGAATTGTAAAGTTACAGGCGTTTGTTCCGTCTCCAACTATTATCTTTGACCCTAGACCCGAGACAGTCCAGTTTGCCCCGATTGTCGGCGCGGCATTATTCCTTACGAAATAAGTGCACTGATTACCTGTAAAGTTCGCGGGGGCTGTCCCTGAACCGTCGGGATTTGTTCCCCAGGAAGAAGTCAGATTAAGATTGCCGGTTGATTTGGAATAATAAGCAGTGTACGCATTGGCATTTATGTTATGCGAATATATAGCATCGTCCGTATAAAGATGAGCGGTATTTGAGCCTTCACCGTAGAAGCAATATGAATCTACTTTTGTAAGTTGATTGCTGATTGATGCGATATTACCCTGCTGCACGACTAAAACACCGTCAACCCAGATATCAATTTTATTCGAGCCGCACGTATAAGTAGTACCGTATCTGTTGTAAGTTATGGCAGAAGTTCCTTTGTTGGAAATTGTTTCTATGGTATATTTTATCGTCTGCTCATAAGTTCCCGGTATGTTTATCCACTGACCGGTCGTGCTGTTCAGATAAGAATAGTACGCGAAAGAAATGCCTCCGCCGGTCGTGAAAGTCCATCTTAACGCTGTACAGGTTTCCAGTAAATTTTTGGCGATTGTATTATTATATATGAAATTCGAACTCTTTCCTCCGTCTCCTGCGAAGAAATACCAAACGCCGTTATCCGAAAAGTTTGACCCTGTATTTCCCGCCAGCACGACATCAAATTTATTGTATGAAGTATTAGAGTTCGCGGGAGCATAACCCATAACGCCGAACTTGGAAAATTGTGATGCTCCGTTGCCCGCCGATATCTGCGCTTCAGTGTTGGTACCGATTCTTAGCAATCCCGGATTCGCGGCAGTTAATGTCGCGCTTGCGCCCCCAGAAAACCCGTAAAAAAACGTACCTGCGGGAGGCGTTCCGAAAAAAGCAGGTGAAACTCCCGAGCCCGAAGAAACGGAGCCTGTTCCGGTTCCATAATCGTAACCGAATATGGATTGCGCCTGAGATTTGTTATCGAAGCACAGGGAAAAGGCTAATAGAAGTATTAATATTATTTTTACACCCGAAAATGTATAAATATTCTTTTCCAAATGGATATATGATTTAGTTATTATAAGGTTCTCTTAAAAGCCGATATTAAAATTGATTTGAAAGTGCTTTTAAAAATTTTTCGAAATTTTGTCTTCCAAATTTTAATAACTGATTAAACGCCTAATAATTCAGGAACCGAATTATTCCCTCAGTTCAGATTCACGACAAAAAAAATGTTCTTACGTGAGAATGGATAAAGATTAAAAACTGATTAATGCAGGAAAAAGAACAAATTTCAACCGAACGAAAAAAATAATTGACAAATATTATGCCAATATTTGTTCACTTATTAGATTTATTTGAAAGGAGAATCCTAACATATAAACAAGCGCAGTAAATTATTGATTATTAATATATTACATTAAATTGATTTCCGGAGAAATAAAAAATCTACGTAAATTCCGTTGAGGTTTTTATAATGGATTAGGGATTTGGAGGCTCCAAAAAGTTTAAAATGAAATATTATTCTCATAATGAGAATGGCATTATTTAAAAAATCAGGTCAGAATATTTTTTTATAAACTAATAAATATTCAAAATTTACCGTCAGTTTTGAAATATCAGTTTGGAATTGAAAAACAAATTACGGGTGATATGAATTATGTCCGGACCTACTCACCCACGTCGGCGATGCTTTCGCTGCCGTGAAGGAGGTTCTGAACATTTACAGCCGACGCTTTTGTTTTCGAGGCGAGGGAGACGTAAGTTCTCGCGAGGTTATCCTTTCCCGCACCGAGTATGGAACTGACGAGGCTGAGAGACTCCGCGAGTTTTTCGGGTTTGGTGTGCTTGAAAATTTTCTGCCAGATTAATTCTTCGAGGGAGTTTATGGCTGTCTGCACCTCGTACAAATCATATCCGCTGTTGAACCTGTCTCTGGCGATTTTTTCGGTGTATGCAAGCATTGGAATCAACTCTTTGCTCTTCACGCATTCAATGAGTTTCTTGTAGAGATTGGCGAGTTTCTGTTTCGTGATAGTGCTTCCTGCCTTCGTGTAACCTTTAAGTTTCACTTCGCAAATCTGCCTGCAGGATTTCTCAACGATTTCGTCAAGATTTTTTTCAAGTAACGCTGTCAATTCCATAACTTTTTGTCTGATTTTACGTTAATTTATATAAGCCCATCAGGGCTTTCAAGGATAATTTAATTGCACAATATATGGATACAATATTTCTCGTACTGAGTTTGTTTCTTCCGAGAATAACGCTTTTGATTTTTTACTTCTCTCACGGAATTCCCGCGAACAACGTGCCGTTAATAGGCGATTTTATTCTGTCGGTATTCCTGCCAAGAGTTTTGATTCTCATATACGTTGTTGACAATCTCGGGACATCGAGTCCGTGGTTCTGGATACATCTTATCGCGGCGATACTCGTGTATTCCGGTTTCGGCAAGTATTCGCACAAGAGATACAAAAAGAAAGATTAGAAATTTTCGAAATCGAGCCTTGGTTTAGCGTGAACGGCAAGCGAATCGCGGTTGAACATGCTGCTGTCAGGGCTCTTAGTGTATTTGTAATACGCGGTGATGCCTATCATTCCGGCGTTATCGGTAGAATAAAGAAGTTCAGGAATAAAAACCCTGTATCCTTCTTCATTCAGGGAGAGGAAAGTTTTTTTAAGCGAACTGTTCGCCGACACTCCGCCCGATACCGCGATGTCTTTCACTCCGAACTCGCGCGCCGCGAGTACGGTCTTGTCGAAGAGCGTCTTTATGACCGCATGCTGAAAAGAAGCGCATATATCGTCCGTGAGTTTGTCATTTCGTACAGATTCGAAATTATTTTTTCTGAGGTAATAAAGGACGGACGTCTTTATTCCGGAGAACGAAAAATTATATTTCGAGTCTTTCAGTCTTGAAACGGGGAATTTGTGAAAATTCCTGTCGCCGTTCTTCGCTCTTTTATCTATTTCAGGTCCTCCGGGATAGCCGAGTCCGAGCATCTTGGCGACCTTGTCAAAAGCCTCGCCGGCGGCGTCGTCCACGGTAGTGCCGAGAATTCTGTGTCTGAAAAAATCCTCGACGAGAATCAATAATGTATGTCCGCCCGAGACTATCAGTCCAACAAAGGGGAATTCGGGCTTCGATTCGTTAAGAAACGGAGAATACAGATGCGCCTGAATGTGGTTCACGTTGACGAACGGAACGTTCAGAGAGGCGGCGAGCGATTTCGCGAAGTTCAGTCCGATTAGTATTGCTCCGATTAACCCAGGTTCGGACGCCGCGGCTACGATGTTCACTTCATCGATTTTCTTTCCGGCTTTTTCAAGCGCCTCATCGGTAAGAGCCGCGATTTTTTTGAGGTGCTCGCGCGAAGCCGCTTCGGGAACTACGCCTCCGAAGTTAATGTGGTATTCCTGAGAGAGAATTATGTTCGAGAGAACGCGGTCGTTTTCGAGCACGGCGACCGAAGTCTCGTCGCAGGAAGTTTCAAAAGCCAGTATGTTAAAAGTTTTTCCGCGCAATTAATTTTATTATAACATTGAACATTTGTAAGGAGTAAATTAATTTGATAATATGATTAAAAATAGTTTAAAATTTTTACTGTTCCTGTTTATAATCTGTCAGACGGGATTTCCGCAAACGAAAATTCTGATTCCGATGGACAACGGATACCAGACGAACCACCTGAAGGCGTACGGAATCGCTTACAGGCACCTTCTCGGAGGCGGGGAACTCGACTGGCTTCTGAATTACAGGAACGGCGCTTTTCTGTTCACGTATAATTCAAAGATTGAGAGCGAATGCAAGGCGAAGGATGTGAGTTATGAACTTCTCGACGGCACGCAGACGGCTCAGTTGTACGCGGAGGTCAAGGATGAAAGCAGGAACATGGAACTGATTCATCTTGAGAAAGCGGCGAAGATAGCCGTTTATGTTCCTCCGAACGCGCTGCCGTGGGACGACGCCGTGCAACTCGTGCTTGATTACGCTGAAATACCTTATACGAAGTTGTGGGACGAGGAGGTTTTGACGGGGAAACTCGTGGGAGTCGACTGGATTCACCTTCATCACGAGGATTTCACGGGACAGTACGGAAAATTTTTCGCGACATACGGCGCGTCGCCGTGGTATCTTACTCAAAAAGCAACGAACGAGGAGACGGCGAGAAAACTCGGATATTCGAAAGTGTCGAGATTAAAACTCGCGGTAGTTAAAACGCTGAAGGAATACATAGCGAACGGCGGGTTCCTTTTCACGATGTGCAGCGCGACTGACACTTACGATATCGCGCTTGCATCGCAGTACACGGATATATGCGACGTGATGTACGACGGCGACCCGTTCGACCCCGACGCGAACAGCAAACTTGATTTCACTGAAACAATCGCGCTGCAGAATTTTTCCGTCGAACTGAATCCGCTGGTTTACAGGTATTCGAACATAGACATAACGCAGGACCTGTTAACGGCGGGGCAGTACGGGGATTATTTCAAGATTGTGGATTTCTCAGCAAAGTTTGACCCCGTTCCGAGCATGCTGACGCAGTGCCACACGGCGCTCGTGTCGGGCTTTCTCGGTCAGACGAGCGGTTTCAGGAAGGATTTTCTCAAGAGCAACGTTGTAATTCTCGGAATGAACGAGGGGACGAATCTCGTGAAGTACATACACGGGAATTACGGCAAGGGCACGTTCACTTTTCTCGGCGGACACGACCCGGAGGATTACGCTCATCTTGTCGGCGCGCCCGCGACTGAACTTGACAAATATCCGAATTCGCCCGGATACAGGCTGATACTGAACAACGTTCTCTTCCCCGCGGCAAAAAAGAAAAAATTGAAGACGTGATGAAGAGGTTTCTTCTTTTAATAATATTAATGACCATTGCCCTTTCATCCTGCAGAACAAGGAAGGATGAAAACACCGGAAACGCAGTCAAAGATGATCTGGGGAATTTATTCGAGTTTACGAACCCGCCTGAAAGGGTAGTATCTCTTGCTCCGAGCATCACGGAAATGATATATTACATCGGAGCGGAAAGCAAACTTGCAGGCGTGACGAAATACTGCGATTACCCGCCCGAAGCGAGGGGGAAGCAGTCAGTGGGCGGACTTCTCGACCCTAACCTTGAACTGATAGCGGAAATAAAACCCGATTTAATACTGCTTACAATCGAGGGCAATTCGCAGATAACGTACAAATCTTTAATCGACCTCGGTTACAGGGTTTTTGTCCTGAATCCGCGGAAAGTTGAAGACATAATTTCGGCGATGGAGATACTGAATGAGATTCTGAAGCCTCAAACGGGAAAAAAGAGTGTTGATAATTTCAGAAGAGAGATTGAAAACATCAAGCCGAAAGACACGAACAGAAGCACTTACGCGGCATTTCTGTCGGCAAAGCCTTTGATTACATTCAGCGACAATACTTTCATAGGCGATATTTTCAGGACCGAGGGATTCGCGAACGTTTTCGGAAACGAAAAACTCGATTACCCTGGAATTTACGATGAGGATTTGCTCTTGAAGAATCCCGATTATCTTTTCTTTCTTGCGGATACATCAGGAACAACGAAGAAAATAATAGAAACAGAAGCCGCGGGGAGGTTTTACGGACTCAAGGCATATAAGGAGAAGAAAGTAATAATACTCGACGAGAATATTTTTTCAAGACCCGGACCGAGAGTCGCGGATGCTCTGAAAAACCTTAACGAAATTAGGAGATAAGAATAATCAAGGCGTAATCTTAGATTCGATTAATCCGTAAGACCAGCCTGATTTGATTTATAGGAAGCGAAGTTAATGCCGTTCTCCGTGTTGACGAAATTCACGCTTTTCTGGAGAGAACTCATCTTCGTGAAGGACAAATAGAATTTATACAGGAGGTTGTCAGTTTGTGACTTATGCTGTTCGCCATTGTCGTCAATGCTATCCATATCTATATTATCGAGCGCGTCATTATTTTTACGGATTTGGTTCTCTATATCGGAATTAAGCAAACAGGAAAATTCCCGGAATAATGTTTTTTGTATGTTCAAAAGGTCCATCCTTATATAAAATTTTAATATCATATTACAAATACTGTACCAATAAGTTTATTTGATTTTAAGAAAAAATTGAAGATTAGAAAGAAAAAAAGATAGTCTGAATGCTCTTTTTATTTTTGAATAATTATGCTGTCCGAATCTACGGACTCATTTTTGTTCAAACATCGTCAGAATATCTGGCACAAAAATCGAATGTATAGAAATTAAGAATTTCCAAGCGACACGCAACGAGATTTGGTACAACATAGTATATGCTTGAAATAATGCAGTGCCAATACTTCCTTTTTCACAAAAACCCGAAAATCGAAATCATCAAAAAAAACAAGTTTGTGAGCATAACATATTGATTTATATATGATTTATCACAGAATTCCGGAATTTTGAAATTCAGGCACGTAAATTGCAAAAATGTTTGCAGTTTTAAATTAACGAAAGGGTAGTTTTGGAAAACAGGTATATACATATATCCGGTTATATATTCTTCTTATTAATTTTTTTCATTGCCGCTGAAACAGCATTCCCGCAATCAATTTTCAAGAAAGAGTCTCCGTTAAAGAATTCTGTGATTTCGCTAAACAGCGGATTCGCGGCATCGACAAAAGATACTATCCTGGCGAACAACAATGACGAACTGCTTAACAAGGGTTACGATTTCATAAACAAGAAGCAGTACAACGAGGCAATATCGGTATTCAAGACCTATCTGAAAGATAATCCCAGAGACACGCGAATAAACATGCAGTTGGGGTATTTGTACAGTGAAACCAGGAATTACGAGAACGCGTACAGCAGGTTCACGTACGTATCCGAGAACTCTAAGGATCCGGAAGAAGTTGACAAGTCAAGGACATCGATGTGGTACATGAGGGAGTTGATGGTAAAGAACGCGCGCTCTTCGTTTGATTTGTACTTCCACAATTTTTACGAATCTTATTACAGGAATTACATTTCGAATTTACTCACGCATTTGAATTTCAGGCTTACGAAGAACATATTCGCGGGATTATACGCGGAAACGTATCTCGATTCGAAATCAAACAGCGAAACGATATACAACGACAGGTTCTTCGACATAGGCGGATTCAGCAAGGTCCAGTTGAACGATTACATGAATTTCGAACTGAGGATAGGATACGTAAGAGAGATAGATTTCAAGAAGAACAGCCTTAGTTTCAAGCCGATTTTATCGATTGGAACGCGGCTGGGCAAGGCGAGTTTCTATAAATTCAGCAAGTCATCGACAACAGAGAATTTCTATTTTGACGTTTACGGCGTCGGACTATACGACTACAAGTTCAGGAACGTTTTCGCGATGATGCAGTTAAAAGAGGTCCTCCGTTATCTCACGGGCGGATACTCGTATCTCGAGTTTTACCTGAAGCAGGAGTTTTCGCTTGATTCAAAGAAAATCGATTACAACAACTACGGCGATTTAGGTGTGGGAGTTTCGTTCAAGCCCAATCTTGTAAATTTCCCGGTATTGTTCGCTGAAGCGGTAAGCAGGAATTACCTCGTGGATGAGAACGGGAATTACCTTAACGGCAATTTCAGGAGCATCTTTCAGGTAAGAGCCGGTTTTCTAATTTATTTTAACACAAAATTATGATTTACGAAATTTTCCAAATACTGTTGTGGATAACGGCAATAATGCTGTTTATCAGCGGCATAGACGATTTATATCTTGACGTTTTGTACTGGCTTCAGAGAAGAAAGTACAAGAAGAAACTTCCTGATTTTTCCGAAATGTTCGACAAGCAGGAAAAGCCGATAGCGATATTTTTAGGAGCCTGGAGAGAGTCGTCCGTAATAGGAAGAACGCTGAGTTACGCGATCAGGAATCTTAATTACTCGAACTTCAGGTTTTTCGTCGGTGTATATCCGAACGACCCCGACACGCTGAGAGTCGTTCAGGAAATTTCAAGAAAAGACGCCAGGGTAATTCCCTGTGTGAACAGCCAGAACGGACCGACAACGAAGGCCGACAATCTCAACTCTCTGTTCGCGGGCGTGATGGAATACGAGAAGCGTTTCGGAAAGTTTGAAGTAATACTCGTACACGACGCGGAGGATTTCATACATCCAAACTCATTGAAGTTATACAACTTCCTTCTGGGATACAAGGGCTACCACGCGGTGCAGATTCCCGTCATTCCGATTAAGAGCAATCTCGGGAAACTGTTCCACAGGACATACTGCGACGCGTTCGCGGAAGTTCATACGAAGGACATGATAGTCAGGCAGGCGATGGGCACGTTCATACCTTTCGCGGGCACGGGAATGGGATTTCACAGGAAGACCTTCAATTATCTCGAGAAGTACAACTGGGATCTCGAAAAAGCCAGAATGCACAGGAAAGACGGCGACGACCCGTTCGACGTCGAATCGAAAAAAGACGTTATCGCGGAATCCGAAACAAAATTCTCGGAAGACGATTTCACTTTCTCGAACGACGAGAGCCAGAAGTCGGGAATATACATTAACGAGACGAGTTATCACGACGACCCGTTCGTGAGCCTTAACGACGACCACGTCCAGCCCGGCAGCAAGAAGGTGCCCGATTCGATAAAAGGTTACACGTTCATGTTTCTGGCGATGGTAATCGGCTGGGTTTCGTTCCTCATATACACGGGCAACACGGAAGCGCAGCAGGACGTTATATCGAGCGCGGACCTGATAGGGAAAATAAATCTTATTCCTTCGGACGCGAACGCGAATGAAATCAAACTCAATGCAGAGGACAAACTGCAGAAGGAACTCAACAACGCGAAGATAATAAAAGACAACATAATAATCGTGAACAACGGTTTTTCGGATGAAAAGTACAACGTGCTCTACATAAAGGACAAATACGGCGATTTCGTTATTCAGGAATCTGTATGGAGCACCGAGCCGGGAGCGATGAACAGGGTAGAGGTGCTTAATGCGACCGATTATTTCACAGAAAAGAACATAGAAATACAGAGCGTAAACAGCAACGGCGAAATTCTGTACAAGGTGCTGATTTCTTCATACGGCACGATTGACAGGGCAAGGGAAGACGTTGCGAAAATCAAGAAACCGGTATTATAAAAAGATTCGCCGCGCCGACAGAAACGGGGCGAGGCATTAACGATATAAAAGTTTAATTAAGAAAGGGTAAATAATGACTCCGTCAAAGAACCAGAACATTTTTTCCGATAAGGACGAGAACCAGTCAGGCGACGAAGTGAAGAACATTCCTTCGATAGACAAGAAGATATCCGAAATCGAAGACCGCATAAGAAATCTGTACGAGAAGAACATACCCGATTTCATGCAGACACCGCGCGAAGAGATGAAGGGCGATTTCGTTCTCGGAAAAAAACTTGAGGACGTCAGCAGCGACATAAAGCAATTAGCCGCTGACGAAAAGATTAAATCCCGCGAAGTGAAGCCCGTCACGCAAAAGTCAACGGTACTTCAGGGAGCGCAGGAATACTCCGGAAATACTTTAGACGCGGGTCTTGACCAGATTAGCGAAATCGAGACGAGACTTGAAGAAATGAGGGACCGCGCATCCGATTTGCAGCGGCAGAGAGACAATTCAGGATTCAATACAGAAACTGACCACGTCGTAAAGAACAAACTCAACGAAATCGACAATCAGATAAAGGAAATCAAGAACAGCATATCTTCATTGTACACTGAGCAGAGGGTAATGCCTTCTACCACAGTTGAGGAAAGGCTGAAGAGCATCGAGGAAAAACTCACAGAAGAGACGAAACCTTCAGGCGAGAAGAAAGTTCCTCACGGACCGATAACTCTTCGTCCGAAGGAAAAGAAGGAAGGGCTCTTCAACGATGCCAATCTCACGGAAGATTATGAACTCGGTTTCAGGTTCTATCAACTCGGATTCAAGACCGGTTTCTTCAACGTAAAACTTGACAGGGACGACGAAGCGTCGAGAATCGCGACGGCGGAATTTTTCCCGAATACTTTCTGGGCTTCGGTCAAGCAGAGGTCAAGATGGGTAGCGGGAATCGTGTTTCAGAACTGGAAAGCGCATAAGTGGTCTGGAAATCTTTCGACCAAGTACTTCCTCTTCAGGGACAGGAAATCGATTTTCAGTTTCTTCAGCGCGTTTCTTTCGAACATTGTTATCGGATACTTCATATTCGCGATTATCAGCAGCCTGCTCGGCTGGCAGCACGTAAATTCGCTCGTAGGACAAAGTTCAGTGTTATGGTATCTGATGATTGCGAACCTTGTCTTCATGGTATCGAGGCTTTCTCACAGATTCGTGTTCACGTACAACTGGTACGGGTTCAAATACGCTTTCTTCAGCATTTTCAGACTTCCGCTCGACACCGTAATTAACTTTTTCGCGATAGCGCGTTCGCTGAACGTGTACAAAAATGTCAAATCGAAAGCAAAAGTAGTCTGGGATTCAACATCGCATTATTAATCATTAAACGAAAACATAGAGATGAACGGAAATAAAAAAAACATACTGATAGTACTTGGAACAAGACCGGAAATTATAAAACTTTTCGTTCTTTACCGTGAACTCAAGAAATCAAAAGAATTCAATCCCATACTTTTCAACACGGCTCAGCAGACAATTTCGGAAGACATACTCTCCTACCTGAGCCTGAGTTTTGACATGTCATCGGAAGAAATCCCCAACAGAAGCGCGGACCTTGAATTATTCATGGCACACATGCTGAAAGATTTCAATGACAAATTCGTAAAAGGCAATTCCGGACTCAACGTCCGGGATATAGCCGGAGTCGTGGTTCAGGGCGATACGGTATCGGCGTACACCGGAGCAGTGTGGGCTTTCATTAACCAGATACCCGTGTTCCACGTAGAAGCGGGACTGAGAACTTTCGATCACCTGAATCCGTTTCCAGAAGAGTTTTTCAGGGAATCTATAGGAAGGATAGCGAGCCTGAACTTCTGCCCGACGAAGATAAGTTACGGCAACCTGATGCGCGAGGGCATTGACGAGAGCAAATGCCACATCGTAGGCAACACGATTAACGATGCAATCGTTACGCTGCTGCAGGAAAACAAAATCAAGGATTATTCGTCGGACGACTACATACTAAGCACGCTTCACAGAAGAGAGAACTGGGACAAGGTAGAAGAGTATTCAAAAATATTAAACCGCCTTATCAAGGCGAAGAAGACAGACAGGAAAATTATACACCTGCTTCACCCGAATCCTTCAATCAGGAAAAGTTTCTACAGCGGATTGAACGGAGGCGCGGAGGAAAACCTTATAATCAGCGACCCGGTTAACGATTATTTTCAGATGCTCGGAATGGTAAGAAACGCGCATACAATAATTTCTGACTCAGGCGGGCTGCAGGAAGAATCATTATTCTTCAACATACCCTGCGGGATAATGCGCAAGGTGACCGAAAGACCAGAAGTGCTTGAAAAGAACGCCAAACTTCTGAATTTCGAGTTCGGAGAAGTATCGAGTTTCATCGACTATTCCGAATACTACAGGAGCAACGTCGAAGAAGGTTACGACTATACTTTCGGCAGGGGCGACACGAGCAGTAAAATCCTTGAAATACTATTAAAATACTACAATTAAAATAATTCAATAATAATATAAAATCTTAAGGAGAAGTAATGAAGAAATTTATAAGTACCAATCTGTTTGCGCTGCTCATTCTGGCGATGTCCGCTGCGGGTGTATTTTCGCAGGATTACGTTAAAAAGAGCAGGACCGAAAATTACAGAATTCCAATACTTCCGTCCATTTATAAATTCATCGGCGGGACAGACGGACCTAAGAGCGTTATTAAGGAGGACTTCTGGCTAACGTTGAGAGACAACGTTCAACTCGATGCGGCAAAGTTCTTTCCTTCCGAACCGAATCCTTACCTTCCTAACGGATATCCGGTAGTTATAATGGTGCACGGATACGGCGACAGGAAAGAGACGCTCGAGAACTTCGCTCAGGCGCAGGCTAACTACGGTTACGTGGTTTACACGTTCAGCGTGAGGGGACAGGGTAATTCAGGAGGCTTATCCAACCTTATAAGCAGAACAGAAGCGCAGGACCTTATTGAATTTGTCAACTACGTAAAGCACGACAACATAAATACCGGTTCGGATTCGAGCAACATTCTCCTTACCGGCGGTTCTCAGGGCGGAACTCTTCCGTACATGGCGGCCTCGATGGGAATGAAAGTAAAGGCAATCGTTTCCGCGCTCGCCTCACCCGATTTCGGGACGAGTTGGATTGAGAACGGGAGCATCAAGATGACTTTCCTGTGGACAATCGAATACACTCCCGACACGGCGAGGTACACTCCCACTGTTGACAGGATGTCAAACTGGGTTTATTCCAATACCGCGGCTCACTGGGACAGTCTCGCGAAGTATGTTCCGATTGACAGGGATTTCAGGTCGATAATCGGAAACAGCACGGTGCCGATTCTGCTCGAAAATTCGTGGCAGGACATGTTCTTCAACGCTCACGGAAACATAACCGGCATTCCGCTTCTCACGGCGCCTTCGAGATATTACATGGGAGCGGTTATGGGGCACGGCGGTGACATATCACCGACTGAAGACGAGTGGCACATGAATTTCTTCAACGAATGGTATTATTACTGGCTGTTCGGAATCGAGAATAACATATTGACAAGACCTAAATTCCATTACGCGTTCACGTCATTCCCGGAAACGAACGGAATGTGGTCATTCGTGCACGACAGTTCATCCGTATTCCCACCGGAAGGGATGAGCAATCTCAGACTATATTTCAACACGAACAAGAAACTTAAAAAGACCGTAAACACGAATCAATCGCAGTACGTTACAATCACTTCCACGGTTAAATCCGGATACAACATGACGAAAGCGGTTAATGACGAGTTTACGGGTACAACATTTAAAACGAATTTCAAGAAGGATTCCATAATATTTAATTCCGATCCGCTCCTCACTAGCGCGAAACTTCTTGGCACGCCTCAGTTGAAACTCGACTATTATTCGACGGCGACAGCCTGTCAGTACAACTTCCAGATATTCGAAGTAAGCAGCACGGGAGTAAGCAAATTTATTACGAGCGTGAATTACACCGACAGGAAGAACGTGAAGAACACGAGAAGACAGAAACTGATAACGGGAAATTCTCACGGTCACATATTTCAGGCCGGAAGCAGAATCCGTATAATAGTAACGAATCTCGACCAGAGATGGAATTATCCTTTCCTCGGAACGAATCCGTTCGTCCTTCCAGTGATGCTATCGGCATCGAGCAGGATGTACCTTAGTTCAAATTCATACATAGACCTGCCTTTGGTCGGAACGGCGTCTCCTCTCGCGAGTCCGTTACTGCAGGGCAGCGAGAACGGAACTCCGGGCGAGTTCGCATTAACACAGAATTATCCGAATCCGTTTAATCCCGTAACTAAGATTAGTTTCAATCTACCGGC
Source organism: uncultured Ignavibacteriaceae bacterium (assembly GCA_964581915.1). Lineage (GTDB taxonomy): Bacteria > Bacteroidota > Ignavibacteria > Tepidaquicellales > Tepidaquicellaceae > CAIKZJ01. The sequence goes on from CAZOQR010000008.1 coordinate 16,906, forward strand.
GGATTTCAGCGGAAACGTAAGTCTCAGAATTTACGACATGACAGGAAGGGAAGTCGCGAAACTACTGGACGAAAACCTGACGACAGGGCTTTATGAAGTTCAGTGGAATGCGGCAAAGTATTCGAGCGGAGTTTATTTCTACAGGCTCAATGCGGGAAGTTACTCCGACATCAAGAAAATGATTTTAGTAAAGTAAGAATTTGTGTCCATTATAACCCGGGCGGTCTGTAAGGAGACCGCCTTTCAAAAAGTATTTGATTTTTAATTAAGTCAAGGGTAGTTTTGATCAGCCGCGTAATTTTACGCGGCTTTTTTATTTATGAGTTTTTACTTCATTTCGATTTAAGTATTTTTTCTTTTATGGTCATTCTCGAAAATATAAACGTTAATTTCGGAACACGAAAACTTTTTGACAGTGTCAATCTGCGCGTCGGCGGCAAGGACAGGCTTTCACTCGTGGGCGTGAACGGAGCGGGAAAAAGCACGCTTTTAAAAATCATAATGGGTCAGTTCAGTTACGACAGCGGAAAGGTAATCAAGTCGCGGCACTCGACCTACGGATATCTGCCGCAGGAGACCGTCCGCCTCAGCGGCAAGATACTCTATGACGAGGTGTACGATTCCGCGGACAACATAAAATCGATTGAGGATGAACTCTCCGAGATTGAAGACGAACTGAAGGCATACGGCGACAAGGAGGGCGAAGATTACATGGACCTGCTGACGACGTATTCGGAACTGCAGGAGCAGTTCACGCTTCTTGAAGGGCACAAACTTAAATCGAAAATCGAAAAGATACTTTCCGGACTCGGGTTCGAGAGCGATGATTTTGAAAAGGACACGGGAATATTCAGCGGCGGCTGGCAGATGAGGATTGAACTTGCGAAACTTCTTTTAAAGAATCCGTCCGTGCTGCTTCTCGACGAGCCGACTAACCATCTTGATTTTGAATCTCTCGTTTGGTTTGAGAAGTACATAATAAATTACAAGGGCGCGATAATTCTTGTATCTCACGACAAGCAGTTTCTCGATAACGTTTCGGGGAAGACAGCCGAAATACACAACGGCGAACTTAATCTGTTCAGCGGGAATTATTCTTTTTACGTTGAAGAAAAAAGGAAGCGAAAGGAACTTCTCGAAAACAGGTACAGGAATCAGCAGAAGTATCTGCAGCAGCAGGAAAAGTTCATAGAGCGGTTCAGGTACAAGGCCACGAAAGCGCGAGCGGTGCAGAGCCGCATAAAACTGCTCGAAAAGATTGACAAGGTAGAACTCGAGCAGGAAACGGAAAAAATAAAATTCCGTTTTCCTCCCGCGGTTCATTCGGGAAGGCTGCTTGTTGAATTGGCAGGGCTCACGAAAACTTACGACGGCAGTAAGAACGTTCTCGAGAATATAAACCTTAACATAGAAAGAGGCGAGAAGATAGCCGTTGTCGGAAAGAACGGCGCGGGAAAATCGACCCTTACGAGAATAATAGCCGGCACGGAATCTTACAGCGGCGGTGAAATGAAATACGGTTACAACGTTATTCCGAGATACTTCGCGCAGAATCAGGCGGAAGATATGGACGAAAGCAAGACCGCTTTTAATATAATGCTCGAAGTCAACAGCGGCCAGAACGTTACGGGCATAAGGAATATACTCGGCGGATTTCTTTTCCACGGCGACGACGCGGACAAGAAAGTCGGCGTGCTTTCGGGCGGAGAGAAGTCAAGGCTCGCGCTTGCGAAAATGCTCATAGAGCCTTCGAATCTTTTAATTCTTGACGAGCCGACGAACCATCTTGATATCCATTCGAAAGAAGTCCTGCAGAAGGCGCTTTCGGATTACGAGGGAACGGTCATAATCGTTTCTCACGACAGGGAATTCATAGACGGAATAATCGACAAGATAATAGAGGTCAAGAACTGCGGGCTGAAAACCTATCTCGGTAAATCGTCGGAATATATTTCTGTGCTTGAATCCGAGACGATTGAAACGGAAGATGAGACGCCCGCTCCGGTGAAGGAGTCGTCTTCAGGCTACAAGGAAGGAATTGAGAATAAGAAGAGAAAAAAAGAATTCGTTAAGGCGTCCGCTTCCATTCGGAAAAAAATCAGCGACGCTGAAAAGCAAATCGCGGAACTTGAAAGCAAGAAAATATATTTAGAGCAGGAGATGAGCAAAACCGATTTCTACAAGGATTCGGATTTTGCGGTTGAGATAAAGTTTGAGTATCTTGACCTGACGCAGAAGATTGAAGATCTGACAGCGTTATGGGAAAAAGAGACTGAAAATCTGAACGAACTCGAAAAAAAAATCTTAAAATAATTAAATGAAGGGACAGTTATGAAAATTTTTTCTAAAGCGTTTATAGTGTTATTCTTATTCGCCGTCGTTTCGGGCGCATTCGCTGAAGGGGATCCGAGCAGACCGTTCGGCAATAAAGAATATAAAATTGACTGGAAACTGAAGAGCGATTACGAAAAAGCGAAAAAGGAATTCGCGTTCAAGACGTCGAGCGGTCCGGTAAATTTCTACGTTGATCTGCAACTCGGAGTCGGTTCGACTTCTCCGAACATAACGACGCGTTCGGGCGCGGGCACTTATACTGAAAAGGCAAAACTCGGATACACGTTCGGCGGACTCGTTTACCTGAACGTTTTCGATTATTTCAGTTTCACTACGGGTCTGACGTTTGACGGCAAGAGTTTCGGCATTCAGAAACCAGCCATGACAACAGGTTTAACGGATGTTGATTCAACAGCCGTCGTTGATAATTACGTGGCGGCGAATTACATAAACATACCTCTCTTCGTGGACCTCGGCGGAATGGTATCCGAGAAAGTCGGATTGTGGTTCACGGGGGGACCTTATCTCGGATTCTTAATTTCAAAACCCGAAAACACTTATCAGAATTTCGGATACAAGTATTTTGACCTCGGATTGAGCGCAAATCTGACGGCGAATTACGTGTTCATGTATCCGCTCAGCGTGATTTTCGGAACATCCTTCAAGTACGGAGGATTGAACAACCTGATGAGCACGGATAAAGTTGAAAAAATCACGACGACGAATTTCACGTTCTTCTCGGGACTCCGCTTCGCGCTGTAATTCACGTATTGAAATTTTATTACCCGTTTTTTGTTTTCTTAAAAGACGGGTTTTTTATTATTTAATACAAACAAATGAAAATAGGGGATTACGAAATACATTCTATTCAGGCGGGGCTCTTTAAACTGGACGGCGGCGCGATGTTCGGAGTGGTGCCGAAAGTGATGTGGAACCGCTCGAATCCTGCCGACGAATCGAACAGGATTGAGATGTGCACGAGGGTGCTGCTGCTTGTCAGTCCGAGGAAAAAAATCCTGGTGGATACGGGAATCGGATACAAGATGTCGAAGAAACTGAATGAGATTTATGCCGTGGATTATTCGGAGCATACGCTCGAGAAAGAGTTAGCCGCGTTAAACGTAAAGCCCGAAGAGATTACCGACGTAATTCTCACGCACCTTCATTTCGATCACGCAGGAGGCTCGACGAAAGTTATCGGAAACGAAGCCGTGCCCGCATTCGGGAACGCGATGTACTACGTTCAGGAGAAGCATCTTGAATGGGCGAACAATCCTACGGAGCGCGACAAGGCGAGTTTTTTCCCGAATGATTTCAGGCCGCTCGCAGAGAGAAAGCAACTGAAGACGTTCGACGGCGAGAGCGAGTTCGACGACAACATATCGCTCATACCTCTGAACGGACACACGCGCAACATGCAGATGGTGAAGATACACGACGGCAGCAACGCGCTGTATTATGCCGCCGATTTGTTTCCGATGGCGTCGCACGTGCCTCTTCCTTACATAATGGGCTATGATTTGTTTCCTCTTGTAACTCTTGAGGAAAAGAAAAAGTATCTGAAGGAGATGTGCGAAAATAACTACACTGTTTTTTTTGAACACGACCCTTATGTTGAAGCAGGAAAAATAGGATTTGACGGCAAGTCTTATTTCCTGAAAGAAAAGTTCAACATAAATAAATGAAGTTTTCCGTATTAGACTATCTCATAGTAATCATATATCTCGCAGGAACCGTAATCGCGGGCTTCATTACCGCGAGGCGTCAGAAAAACTCGCGCGATTATTTTCTCGGCGGCAAGGAACTTAAGTGGTGGGCTGTCGGTTTTTCGATTGTCGCGAGCGAAACAAGCACTCTGACATTCATAAGCATACCCGGGCTCGCGTACAAAAGCGACCTTACTTTCATGCAGTTGATATTCGGTTACTTCATCGGAAGGCTTCTTGTTACTCTCGTGTTCATTCCCGCTTACTATAAGGGCGACATCGTAACCGCTTATGATTTTCTCGGAAAGAGGTTCGGCCAGAAACTCCGCAAACTCACATCATCCGTATTTTTAATCACGCGCGTGCTCGCCTCGGGAGTGAGGCTGTTCGCAACGGCGATACCCGTTCACATAATAACGGGACTCGATTATCCTGCGAGCATAGCGATAATCGGGTTGTTCACGCTGTTATACACTTACATGGGCGGGCTCAAAGCGGTGGTCACGATGGACGTCGTTCAGTTGTTCATATATCTGGGCGGCGCGGTCGCGGCTCTCCTCGTGGTTTTCAGCGGTCTACCGAACGGAATCAATGACGTGTTCAATTACGCGGCGCAGTCGGGTATCGATAAATTCAGGTTGTTCAACACAGACCTCGGCGGCTCGGTCCTGGGATTCCTCGCTTCGCCTTATACGATTGCGGGCGGTCTTCTCGGCGGAACTTTCCTCACGATGGCGTCGCACGGCACCGACCAGTTACTCGTGCAAAGACTTCTCGGATGCAAATCGAAAAAGGACAGCCAGAAGGCGCTAATGCTCGACGCTTCATTGATCGTTCTTCAGTTCGCTTTTTTCCTTTTCCTCGGGCTTTGTCTTTTCGCGTATTACAAGGGCGCGGCATTCACGACGTTAATCCTGAATTCTACGGGACTTCCTCTCACATCATCAGATGAAATATTTCCAAAGTTCATCGTCGAAAATCTTCCGACAGGTATTTCGGGATTCGTCATCGCGGGTGTGCTCGCGTCTGCGATGGGAACGCTGTCATCGGCTATAAGTTCGCTCGCGTCATCCACGTATCTGGATTTGTTCAGTTCTGTGAAATCCGAAAAGTTCAGGAGCAGGGAAATGATGATATCAAAACTTCTTACTCTCTTATGGGGAGTTGTGCTGATAGGCGGAGCGATGCTTTTCCGAGACGCAAAAAATCCAGTCGTCGAAATCGGACTTTCAATCGCTTCGTTCACATACGGCGGTCTTCTCGGTGTTTTCTTCCTCGGACTTTTCTTCAAGAAAGTATCTGAGAAGGACGCGATATCGGGATTTGTCGCCGGAATTCTCGTTATGGTATTCGTGATATACTACACAAAAATCGCGTACACCTGGTACGTGATGATAGGCGTAGGCATAACGCTGATTACCGCCAACCTGACTTATTACATCGGCGGATTACGGAAGGAAACCAACCGGTAAGCCTATTGTAACCCGACTTTGCTCTCGTTCGCAAGGTATAAAAAAATCCTCACTTATAATATCATTGAGATACAATTTCATATTCGATAATTTTGTACATACAAATTAAAATTTTCCGGAGGATTAATGTCTAAGTTTAAAATAGCGTACCTGCCCGGCGACGGCGTGGGAATTGAAGTTCTTGAAGCGGCAAAAATTGTACTCGATAAATCGGGATTCGAAGCCGAATACATACACGGCGATATCGGATGGGAATTCTGGTGCAAGGAAGGCGACGCATTTCCAGAAAGAACAGTTGAACTATTAAAAAACGTTGACGCGGCGCTTTTCGGCGCAATCACGTCAAAGCCCGTCAAGGCTGCGCAGGCGGAACTCGTTCCCGAACTGCAGGGAAAGAATCTTGTTTACAGGTCGCCGATTGTAAGAATGAGGCAAATGTTCGACCTCTATATCTGCCAGAGGCCCTGCAAGGCTTACAAGGGCAACGCTCTGAACTTCAAGGAAAATATCGACATCGTTGTGTTCAGGGAAAATACGGAAGGAATGTACTCGGGAGTAGAGTTTAATCCCGTTCCGGAAGAACTGTCGTCTCTTCTGACGAAACTTTCGAAACCGTTCGCTCCGTTTAAAGACATACCCGGCAGCGAATACGCGATATCCTGCAAGATAAACACAAGGAAAGGTTCGGAAAGAATTATAAGAGCGGCATTTGAATTCGCGAAGAAATTCAACCGCAAGAAAGTAACTGTCGTGCATAAATCAAACGTCGTGCGCGCGACTGACGGGCTCTTCCTTGAAACCGCGAAAGATGTAGCGAAGGATTTCCCCGGAATCGAGATGGATAATGCGAACATAGATGCCATGACGATGTGGCTTCTGAAGAATCCTTACAACTACGACGTGCTCGTGGCGCCTAATCTTTTCGGCGATATAATTTCGGACCTTTGCGCCCAGATGGTCGGCGGACTCGGATTCGGATGCTCGGGAAATATTGGCGAGAAACTCGCCGTGTTCGAGCCCACGCACGGTTCAGCGCCGAAGTATTACGGTCTGTACAAGGTCAATCCGATTGCGACTATACTGTCTGCGAAGATGATGCTAGACTGGCTCGGTGAGACAGAGAAAGCGGCACGCATCGAAAACGCGACGGCGTCGATTATAGCCGAAGGAAAGGTGAAGACTTACGACATGGGCGGAAGCAACACGACAATCGAGATGGCAAAGGCAATCGCGGAGAAACTGTAACCTTGCTTTGTCATTCCGGCGAAGGCCGGAATCCACAGTGATAGAATGTATATGAACATACGGAAGTATAATACTGAAAAATAATCAATCAACAAAGACCTCTCCGTAAGGGGAGGTTTTACTATTAAATACAGCACAATGGACAAAATAATAATTCACGAAGTAGGAATGCGCGACGGTTTGCAGGTGGAACAGCAGACAGTCCCGACAGAAACAAAAATCAACTGGATAAAGCAACTCGCGCAAACGGGAATCGATATAATTCAGGTCGGCTCGTTCGTGCATCCCGTAAAAGTCCCGACGATGGCGGATACCGACAAACTTTTCGAATATTTTTCAAAACCCGAAAACAAACTTGACGGCACCACGTTGTCAGGACTTGTTCTGAACGAAAAAGGACTCGAGAGGGGAATGGGCGCGGGAGTCGAAATGTTCTGCATGGGTGTATCGGCGAGCGAGACGCACAGCAAGAAGAACACGGGAATGACGACCGGGGAAGCGTTGACAAGAATAATCGCGATGGCGAAAAGCGCTTTATCGGCGGGAAAGAAAGTTCAGGTATCGGTGCAGTCGGCGTTCGGATGCGGATTCGAAGGAGTTATTCCAAAAGAAAGAGTTATCGGAATAATCGAAAAATACATCGAGAACGGAATAGAGAACATAAGCCTTGCCGACACGGCGGGTCACGCTTATCCCGCGCAGGTCGAAGAAATTATATCGGCTATATTCGGAATGAACCCGAACGTTAACATAGCCTGTCACTTCCACGACACTTACGGATTCGGCATAGCGAACTGCTATTCGGCATACAGGCATGGAGTAAAGTATTTTGAATCGGCGTTCGCCGGACTCGGCGGCTGTCCGTTCACCGCGAAGGCGAGCGGAAACGTATGCACTGAAGACCTCATAAACCTTTTCAATCGTCTCGGAATCAGGAAAGACATTAATATCGATACGATTGTCGCTGTCGGAAAAGAGGCGGAAGCGTTTTTCGGACGTGAAATGCCCGGAAAGGTTTTGAAGGTTGGAGCGCTTAAGAGCAGAAGTTAGAATCTAGAATCTAGAATTTAGAATCTAGTTTTAATAAATATTTCTATAAGGAGGATAGAAAAATGGAAATCAATAAACCCGGTTTTGAGGGATTGCTGATGTGGCAAAAAATGCATAGAATAGTTTTAGATGTGTATAAAATGACCCGGACATTCCCGAAAAGTGAAATTTTTGGTATAACAAGCCAGATAAGGCGTTCATCGGTATCGGTTGCAGCAAATATTGTTGAGGGATATAATAAAAATTCAAAAGCGGATAAATTAAGGTTTCTAAATATAGCCCAAGGATCTCTTGAAGAAACTAACTATTTCTTGCTTTTAATTAAGGATCTGGAATATTCAAATACAACTGAATTAAGAACAAGAATAAATGAAGTAGGCAAAATGCTAAAAAGTTACATTCGCGCAATAATCAGTTCTCTGTAATCCGGGAAATTAAATCAAGTGATGGGTCTTTTTGGAATAACAAACTAAATTTACATATATGAAGAAACTAGATTCTAAATTCTAGATTCTAGATTCTATTAATGAAATTAATCGAAATAGTATGACAACCGAAAAAGCATTAAAAGGCCTCCGCGTTCTCGACCTCACGAACGTGCTCGCGGGAC
>CAZOQR010000009.1:0-24779 GCA_964581915.1 uncultured Ignavibacteriaceae bacterium
GGTGAAGGCGAATTTTGCTCCGTAGTTCACGTCGGCATTAATATGGAAAGGTCCGACGCTGAGAGTCGCGCCCGCGATTCCCCTGAACGAGTTATCGCCTTTCTGGTTGAACGCTATGCTTATGTTATTGTAAACGTAATCAACGTCAACGCTATAATTTTCGTACTGTCCGCCAGCGTATATCGTGACAATCGCGATTTTCTTGCTTAATTGCAGGTTCGCGAAATAAGAATCGGCGGTTATGAACTTGCGCTTGTTCTTGTCAGTAATAGCGAAAGTCTGATATCCGAACTGAACGGAAATGTCGAAAGGCATTTTCGCGTACGCGCCGATGTTGTGCCTGAGTCCGAGTCCGAAAAGTTTGAACGAGCCGTAACTGCCAACGTCGAATCCGGGGAGCCCTCTGACCGTGAGGTCGGTGCCGAATATAGTGCCGATACCGATTTGCGGAATGAACAAAGGAACGAACTTCGAGTCTTCCAGTCCGCCGACGAGCGTGACAGACGTATCGCGCTGATGACCCGCGTAAGTGAACGTTCCGTGAGCGACAGCGGGGGTTCTGCTTCCGAACACCGTCGGAGCGTTAACTACCGTCCAGTTAACTGGCACGGTCTGTCCTCCGTAATTAATGTTCGTCTGAAAAGCGAGATTGAAGGTTTTGTCGGCGTCCTGCATAACGACGCCGCAGAATTTCACGCCCGCGTAGAAATGCGGCCAGACGGGAATCTTGCTGTATCCGCCCGGATTGAAACCGCCGATGAATCCCGAATTCAGGTTTGTGCCGAGACCCGTCGTAAGCGGTTCGAGGTATTTCTGCGCGTAGTCCTTGCCGACTTTCGAAAGAACTTCGCTGAGGTCTTGTGATTTCGCGTCAAAGGAAAAGAGCAGAATTATTATAGCAATAAGGAAAAAATTTTTCATCAGTAAGATTTTTTTGATTTCAATGAAAATCGCGAAATATACTTTAAAAATAAATACATTACAGCGTGTCCGGCAGAACAATAAACCGGACTTTACGTAAAAAAAGCGAAAGCGATTTTCCGGGCGAGCGTGGTCAAGGAAACGGAATTTATTAATTTTGAGAGGTTTATATCTTGAAAATCGTAGTAAAATGAGGTAATTTTTGTTTTTATAAATTTTATAGAACACATTGGATTTCAAACGAATCAACTGGATTACAGGAGGGTTTGTATTCTTATTTTCGTTAGTCGTTTACGTGCTGACGGTACAGCCCACCATGTCCTTCTGGGACTGCGGCGAGTTTTTAGCCTGCGCATTTACGTTATCTACACCACATCCTCCCGGAGCACCGCTCCACATACTGGTAGGGAAGATATTTACGATGTTACCGACCGCGTCCGATATCGGATTAAGGATGAATTACCTGTCCGTAATTTCGGCGGCGTTCTCGGTGCTGCTTCTGTATCTTGTAGCGACGAAAGTAATAATGAACTGGAGAGGCAGACCCGCGAGTTTGAAAGATATGCTCATCATTGCGGTACCTTCCGCGATTGGAGCGCTGTCGTACGCTTTCGCGGACAGTTTCTGGTTTAACGCGATGGAGGCGGAAGTCTACGCTTTCGGCACGTTCCTGATTACTCTCGTAATGTACATGATGATGCTCTGGTGGGAAAAAGCGGATGAGCCGGGAAGCGACAAGTACATACTGTTCTCCGCTTATATTGTCGGGCTTTCGCTCGGCATACACCTTCTGGTTGTTCAATGCGTGTTCTTAATCGGACTTATATTTTATTTCAAGAGATACGAATACAACAGGAAATCATTCATAATAGCCTCGATAATATCCGCGCTTTCATTCTTCGTGGTTTATCCTCTGATAACATCGAAGATGCCCGCGGCTATCAAGTCTTCGCCTGTTATCGGATTCATAATAATTGTCGGCATCATTGTCGGCGGGTTCATTTACGGGTATCAGAAGAAATCAAAGGTAGTGCAGTTCGCGTTCCTTTCATTGTTCCTTATAGTAACGGGATACACGACTTACATATCCGTAATACAGCGCTCGGCGGTTCTTAATCTTCCGCTCGACGAGAACAATCCCGACAGCGTCGAAAGACTGATTCCTTACATCAACAGGGAACAGTACGGAGAGCAGCCGCTAATCTGGCCGAGGAGGTATTCTCAGGAAGCGATGCATCAGAGGACGTGGAACAATTATTCGAGCGACCTCGAGTTCATGTGGAAATACCAGATTAACGAAATGTTCAACAGGTATCTTTTCTGGCAGTATATCGGAAGAGCGGGATACGACCAGGGCGACGGAGTTGATTTCAGCAAACTATACGGTATACCGTTCATACTCGGACTAATCGGCGTGTTCCATCATTTCAGGCGTGACTGGAAAATGGCGCTCGTCTTTCTCGCGATGTTCCTGATGATGGGCGTCGTGACGGCGCTTTATCAGAATCAGCAGGATCCGCAGCCGAGGGAAAGGGATTACTTCTACGAGGCTGCCTTCTATGTGTTCTCTCTCTGGATTGCTCTGGGCATAGTGGGCATAATCGAGATGATTGCCGACGCGAGCAAGAAAGAGATTGGGATGGGAGTAGCCGGAGTCGTGATGGCGGCGTCATTCATATTCGTGCCCGTAAATATGCTCCGCGTGAATTATCATTATCAGAACAGGGCGGGGAATTATTATCCTTATGATTACGCGTATAACATACTTCAGAGTTGCGAAAAGGACGCGATACTAATTACAAACGGCGACAACGATACTTTCCCGCTGTGGTGCCTTCAGGCTGTTTACGGAGTCAGGCAGGACATCAGGATCATCAACCTTTCGCTGGCTCAGATGGACTGGTATTGTCTGCAGTTGAAGAACGAAAAACCTTACGGGTCGCTTACAGTTCCGATGTCGTACACGGACGCGCAGTTGTCGAGCATGGATTTCCTGCGTCCGCGCGAATGGGACGAAAGGAAACTTCAGACCTTAGACGTTCCGCCGGAGGCTTATCCCGACACTATGAAGACGAAACCCGAAAGAATCGTGTTCACGATGCCCGCGACAATAAGGCAGAAATCGGGTAACAGAACTATTACAGGAATAAAGTTTACGGACCTTCTGATGCTTGATATTCTCAAGGCAAGCAAGTGGAAAAGACCGTTCTATTTCGCGGCGACAGTATCGCCCGATAATTTCATAGGATTGGGGGATTACCTTCAACTTCACGGAATGGCGTACAAGGTAATGCCGTTTAAGGTAAACGACGGCACGGAGATAGCGGTAAATGATGAAATTACACGGAAGTGCCTGATGGAGCCGCCTTCACAGCCGAGCAAGACTCCGCAATACGGATTCATATTCAGGGGGCTGGGCGACGACAAGTTGTTCTACGACCAGACACAGCAGAGAATGCTTGAAATGTACAGGACTATCTACATCTGGCTTGCTAACACATATTCCTCCGATACAACGAGAACGAGAGACGCAAGGGAAGTTCTGAAGAGGATGGAAACTAACATCTCGAACAGCGTAGTAAAAATGGATTACCGCCAGCAATATCAGATTGCGATGATTTATAATCAGGTAGGCGACAGGAGAAAATTTGAGGAATACGCTAAGGGCGCTGAAGAGGGCGCGCTTCTCGACAAGAAGAGCAGGAACGTGAACATGCAGGGATATTACAACCCTTACAGGATTCTGCTGGATATTTACGAAGCACGCGAGGATTACCAGAAGGCTCTTAACCTGATGAACGAACTCGACCCGAAGGACCCGGGTGTTATACAGAAAAAGGAAAGCCTGCGGCTTAAGATGACGGGCGGAACGCCGAATACCGATACGAATAAAAAGTTGAATGAGAAATAATAAAAAAATCGGGATACTGATAGTCGCGTACAACGCTGCGACGACCTTGAACAAGGTGCTTGACAGGATTCCCGCAAATGTTTACGATGAGATTGACGAGATAGCCGTTTTCGACGACGCCAGCAAGGACAATACGTACATTGTCTCCGTCGGCTACAAGGAGATAAAGAAACTCGACAAACTGAAGATATATCTCAACGAGAAAAATCTCGGTTACGGCGGGAATCAGAAAAAAGGATTCGGGTATTTCGCCGAGAAAGGATTTGACGCAGTGGTTCTGCTTCACGGCGACGGGCAGTACGCTCCCGAAATTCTTCAGGATATGTACTCTCCGATAACGGACGGCGAGGCGGACGTAGTTCTCGGCTCAAGAATGATGACGAAATACGGCGGCGCTCTAAAGGGCGGAATGCCTTTCTACAAGTATCTCGGGAACAGGGTGCTCTCCACGTTCCAGAACAGGCGCCTGAAAATGAACCTGACAGAGTTTCATTCGGGTTACAGGGCGTATTCCATTCACGGGCTGAACCTCCTGAACCTTGAGAACACGACGAACGACTTTCATTTCGACACTCAGATTATAATCAAGGCGCATCATCATAATCTTAAAATAATCGAGATACCGATTCCTACTTATTACGGAGACGAGATTTGCTACGTAAACGGAATGAAGTACGCGCGGAATATTTTCTCGACTACGAATGATTACATAAAGACCGTAAAGGGCAAGCGGAAATCGGAAATATATTCGGAGTATTACGTTCCTTATCCGCTTAAACTCTATCCGTATTCAAGCCACAAGACGGTAATAGACATTCTCAACAAGAAGGAAAACCAGAGAATACTCGACGTAGGATGCGGCGACGGCTTGTTCGCGGAGCACGTATCGAAAGGGAATTACGTCGTCGGCGTGGATTTTATTGACGAATCGGAAAATACAAAAAGAAATTTCGCGAAGTTCTACAAGTACGACCTGAACAGGGGACTGCCCGCGGAACTCGGGACGGAAGAGAAGTTCGACTACGTGCTTTTTCTCGACATTCTCGAACACCTGCTCGATTATGAATCGATACTTGAAGACGCAAAGAAGTTTCTCAAGAAAGACGGCAGCATAATAGTATCGCTTCCGAACGTCGCGAATATTTTCGTGAGGCTGAATCTGCTTATAGGCAGGTTTCCGTATTCGGACAAGGGAATACTTGACAGGACGCATCTTCATTTTTATACTTACGGCTCGATTAAGAAACTCATCGCTAAGCACGGGTTCTCGGTCGCGGGGAAGAAGGTTACGCCGATTCCGGTTATCGAGGTGCTTCCCGGATTTCTTAAAAAGAATGCGGGTTATGTTCTTAATTTTCTTCTGTACATCAAGACAAGAATATTCAAGAGATTGCTGGGATATCAATTCATATTCATAATTAAAAACAGCGCGCGGCAGATTGGCTAAGAAAGTTAAAACGGTCGAAATCAAGAAGGAAGAGAAAAATATTTTCGAAAACGATTATATCGTTCTCGGTATTTTGCTCGTCTTCTGGATAATCTTCTTCAGGGAACTTCTCACGGGAAGCGCTTATCTGTTCGATGATTTCATAGAGCAGTACTATCCCGGGAAGTTCATGGCTGCGAACATGCTGAGCAGGGGAATATTCCCGTTCTGGGACCCTTACCTGTTCAGCGGAATGCCGTTCTTCGCCGACATGCAGATTGCGGTCATGTATCCTTTCAACTTCGCGCTTGCGCTGTTCGTTTCGGGCGGAAAACTTTCCGCGCTCGCGATTCAAAACTCGATAGTGATTCATTACCTGCTTTGCTCTGTGTTTTCTTTTTATCTGGCGAGGCATTTCAAGGTATCGGGACTGCTGTCACTCGTTTTCGCGGTAATGTACACGTATTCGAGTTACATGATGATACACATGATGCACATGCCGCTTATCGAGGCTGCGGTCTGGTTTCCTTTGTTCTTCCTGCTGTGGCTTAAGTTCGTCGAGACGAAGAAGTATTATTATCCCGTGTTATCAGGGCTTGTGATGGCATTGTGCATACTCGCCGGATACCCTCAGGTTCCGTTCTTCGCGTTCTTCTTCGCCGCGGTTTACACGCTGTTTCTTGCGTATGAACATATTAAGGAAAAGAACTACAAGGAGATTGCGAGGCTTGCGTCCGGATTCGGCATAGTGCTCGCGTTTGCTTTCGGTCTGACCGCGTTTCAACTTTTGCCCGCGATGGAATTCATAAGCCTGTCGAACAGGGCGGAATTCGATTATAATTTCGCGAGGCAGGGCTCCTTTCATCCCTACGAACTCATCACGATTATTGTGCCTAAATTCTTCGGAGTGTGGACGGGGAACGAGAAACTCACCGACCTTCAGTACTGGTCGAAGCATTCGGAGGGACCCTGGATGTTCTCGATTTCGAACGCGTTCATTTCCGCGCTCGTTATACTGCTCGTAATTCCGGCGTTCAGGTATTTCTTCAGGGAAAAGAAGAATATGAATTTCGCCGTCTTCTCGGTTTTTATCGCCGCTTTCTCAATACTGTTCGCTTTCGGCGGCTATTTCTTCTTTCATAAACTGCTCTATGATTTCGTGCCTTTCTTCAACAGGTTCAGAAATCCCGCGCACGTTCTGTTCCTGTTCACGTTCGGGGTGTCGCTTGCTTCGGTGATTGGGGTTGACAGGATAATAAAAGAAGATAAAACGGAAGTTTATTTTTCGAAGAGATATTTTATCGGAATCATCGCTTTCGCGCTCGTATTCCTTTTGATATTTCTGTCGGGCACGCTTATACCGGACTATGCGATGAAGACCGGGCAGGTCTCCTCGTGGGTTCGCAGCCAGTACTTGATTTTCTTCGTGTTCTTCCTTCTCTTCACGGGTATTTTCTATCTTTATTCAAGGAAGAAGATTGAGACCAGAATATTCAGTTTTCTTGTTGCCGCGGTGCTGCTCGCGGAAGTGTACTTCATCTGGTTCGACCAGAACAACGGCACGAAGAATCCCGAACAGTTGTACGCTAAACAGCCGCAACTGGAAAGCAGGTTCAGGGAGGAAATGAAGAACGAAATTTTCCGCGTTAATATGAGAGACGGAAATTACATGCTGTTCCAGAGGAATCAGGGATTCGTCAGCAACATTGAGTTTATTGAAGGTTACGGAGCGCTTATAATGAAGAATTACATTCCGCCGAACAACAGCGATTCCGGAAGCACTCAGACGCACGACCTGATGAACGTGAAGTATAAAATCATTAACGACCCCGTGAAAGGGAAGTATCTTGCCAAATGCGATACTTACCTGCCGAGGGTTAAGATGTTTTACGATGCCGTGAAATTCAACACGTCAGATGAAGTGAAGAGTTTTATGGAAGCGAAAGGCTTCGATTATAGAAGAACACTTGCGATTGAAACGAAGGATAATGTTAACTTGCCAAAACTCAATCCACAGGATTCGGTTCCGAAAAATAGCGCTACAATAACTGAGTACGGATTGAACGGTATGAAAGTCGAGGTCGATACGCCCGCGGACGGACTACTTTTCTTCAGTGAAGTTTATTACCCCGCTTTCAAGGCATATGTTGACGGGAAACCCGTTAAGATGTTCAAGACGGACTATTGTCTAAGGTCAGTTCCCGTTGAAAAGGGAAGGCACGTAGTTGAGATGAGGTATGAATCCGATACATTCAATACCGGCTTTATAATCACGATGATTTTTTCGGGGCTTTTCATCATAGCGCTGCCCGCGTCGGTTTTCTTTAAAAAGAAGGATAAAAAAGAATGAATATTCTCGTTAATGCATTGTCGGGTATAGGCGATGCCTTAATGTTTTCGCCTTCCTTGAAATTACTTCACGAAAAACTACCTAATTATCATATCGATATGATGGTTATGTTTAAATCCGTAAGTGAACTGTACAGATGCTCTCCGTATATCAGAAACATATATTTCATAGACTTTCTTAATCAGCCGAAGGCAAAGTCGGTTAAGGAGTTATTTGCACTGAGAAAGAACGATTATTTCATTTCTATAAACGTTTATCCGTCGAACAGGGCGGAATATAATGCAGTGAACAGGGTAATCGGCGCAAGGAAACGGCTCGGTCACGAATATCTTCATTCGGGATTGTTCAGAGGTGAATTTCTTAACAACATCAGGGTGCGTGAAGAAAAAAACATACATAACGTGCTGCAGAACACGAATCTCATAAAGAAAATCGCTGATTTTCGTGATGACGAGATTGGGAGCATGGAAGTATTTATGAACGAGGATGATGAGAATACGGGAATTCTCTGGCTTCAGAAAAACGGGATTGACATAAAGAAGCCGATAATAGGATTTCACTGCGGCTCTTCGACACTTAAAAACCACATTCACAAACGCTGGGCAAAGGAAAAATACGCCGAACTCGGCAAGAGGCTGATAAGCGAATACGGGGCGCAAATCCTCCTGTTCGGAAGCGAGACGGATTTAAACGGGGAAGTTAAGGCGATGCTTGACGGCAGGGCTCTGCTCGCGTCCACCCCTAACTACATGGATTCGATGTCGAGGTTGAAACAGTGCTGCCTGTTCGTTTCGAACGATACGGCATTTCTGCATTCATCCGCGGCATTTCTCATACCGACTGTAGCGATATTCGGATACACGAATTACAGGGAATTGTATCCCTGGAAGACAAAAAGCGAGATAATAAGAAAAGATTACGATTGCAGTCCGTGTTTCTTCAATTCGCCGAAACCCGCGCGCTGCGAGTGGAAAGGCGAAGATGAATTCAAGTGCATACAGAACATAAGTGTTGACGAAGTGTTCGAAGCCTGCAAGAGGCTCCTTCATTAATTCCAGAAATCCCAGGTAATCGTGAATCTCGAAAGCGACTTCAGGAATCCTCCTCTTTCATCCCACGGATACAGATAAGCATCATAGAAGAGCGTGTTGAACAGATTCGCGAACGTGAGGTTGATATTGGCTTTCCCGATTCTCGCGCCTACATAGAAATCGACGTTGAAGTTAGAGCCCTTGTAACTGCTGCCGCCCGCGTACTTATAACCGATTACGTTATACCGCGGATAATAATAGACAGCCGAAAGGGAACTCGTGTATTTGATGTTGAATCCGGTTCTAAGATTAAGTTTGTTCTTGAAGAGAAAATCGTGATAAGAAATATCCGATTTGAAATACAATTCAGGAAACCCTTTCATATCAACGGCGTCGCCGCCGAGCGTTGTAGCGTTCGCGAGAAAGTCAAAATACTTCGTTTTGTAAGAGAAATCCGCGAAGGCATTCCTGAAGGAAACATTCTCATCGTTAAAAATATTCCTGAACATAAGTTTAAATCTCACTTCGCCGTATGCCAAAGCAAACCCAATTTCATTTATGCCGCTGTTGAACTCATTATCGTAATAGTATTCGCCGAGATAAAAACTTCTGTATTTGTAAAGGCTTCCTCCCGCTATTAATTTCAGCGACACGTCGTCACTCAACCTGAACAAATATTCGCCCTGTCCTCCGAAACCAAAATACCTGTCGGAGGGATAGAAATCTGCTTTAACGCCGCCTGAAAGTTTTAAGCCGCCTATGTTCAGGTCAAGCCGCGAATAAGCGCTGCTCAGGCTTGTATGGTAATTCCCGGACGTCACCATTTCCGCGGCCGAATTCGGGATGCCGTAATGCCTGTCGAAATTTGACGAGTTGTAAGAATAGGTGTATCCCGCATTGAGGTCGGAAATGATGTCTTTCGAAAATTTAACGAACAGATTCTGGTTTACGCTGACTCCGTAATTGATGAAATGGTAGTCGTCGCTTATGAACACTCCGTTCGCTGCTGTTCTGTTTTCTTCGTCGCGGTAGGCGCGCGTAAGATTCTGAGTATAAAGTTGAATTCTGGTCAGCGAATTTCTGTCGTTGAAAAGTCTAAGTGTCGTTTGAATGTCCGAGAAGTAGTTCGACCATTTTTCATACGCGTCCGTATTTCTCACTTCAGCGAGTTTCGGGTCTATGAGTGTGTCTTTTGTCGAGTTGACGAGCCCGTCGTTCAAACCGCGCTGAAGTTTATTCTGATAGTAATTGAACTTGATGTTAATCCTGTCGGAGGGGAAGTAGTTGAGTCGTATTCTTCCTCTCCAAAGAGCAAAATCGCTGTTATCGTAATGCCCGTCCGAGCCGTGATTGCCGAGTCCGATCTGCAAACCGAACTTTCTCGAGACTGGAAAATTCATGTTAAAATCCGCGTACAGCGCGCCGTCGCGGTCCTGCGAGTAACGCAACTGGGAGAACATGTTCGGTACGAATCTGTCTTTAGTAACGATGTTAACAGCGCCGTTGCTCGAATACGGACCGTACAGGAACGACAGCGCCGGGCTGATTTCCTCCAATTTCTCGATTTCGTTCACGGAAATATTTTCAACATCGAAGCCGTCAGTAAAAATGTTGTTCAGCGGAATGCCGTCTCTGTAAAGTCCCACGCGGTCGCCGCCGAAATAATTAATCGCGGCGCGGCTCGAGCCGCCGAAATTATTTATTATAAAGCCTGCTTTCTCGTTGAGAATTTCGCCGGGAGTCCGCTTGTCATTCCAAATGTACGCATCATATCCGGTCGTGTCGGAATAGGGGGAGATGACGTTATTCTTTACTATCTTATTGTAATCAAAAGGAAGCACGGAGTCTTTTTCGGCAACGCTCTTCTTCAGCGTATCGCTTTTCTGAGCGAATGAGAACGCCGGGGCGAGCGAGAGAAATAAAAGCAATATTATTCCCTGCAGAGGTCTCATGTTAAAGGATTTCATCTGGCTTCACGCCGAAATCATCGAGATTCTTTTTGTGCTTTATTATTTTCGCGTCCACGAGGAAGACTACCTCCTCCGCTATGTTCGTCGCGTGGTCCGCGAGCCTCTCGAAATGCCTGAGCAGTATTATGCAATGAGCGCAGGGTTTTATTATCGACGGGTCCTGTTCCATTCTCGTAATCAGCGAACTGAAAATGTCTTTTTCCATTTCGTCGATAACGTCGTCAGATTTAATCACCCCGAAAGCGAGTTCGTGGTCGTTATTAACCATTGAGTCGATAGTCTTGTTTATCATCAATTTTACTTTATCCGCCATATCGGTCAGACCCGCCTGTTTCAGGAGTTCAAGATTGTCCTTAAGCGGTTCGGCTCTTTCCGCAATGTTGACGGCTATGTCGCCTATGCGTTCAAGGTCGTTGTTTATCTTCAGCGCCGCCATAATGATTCTCAAATCGACTGCCACGGGCTGCGTCAGCGCGAAAATTCTCTGGCAGATCTTGTCGATTTTCACGTCGTACTTGTCGACTTTTTCGTCCCTGTCGATTACAATCTTAGCCAGTTCGGGATTATTTTCGAACAGGCTTCTTGT
This sequence comes from uncultured Ignavibacteriaceae bacterium, assembly GCA_964581915.1. Lineage (GTDB taxonomy): Bacteria > Bacteroidota > Ignavibacteria > Tepidaquicellales > Tepidaquicellaceae > CAIKZJ01. Next base: position 11,196 of record CAZOQR010000009.1, read on the forward strand.
AGCGAAGTCGATTTGTTCCTCGACCAGGCTGCCCATTTTAATTAGTTTTGTTCTCAGCGCGTCGAGTTCTTCTTCAAGATAATGATACATATAATTTTATTTTATCCGAATTTACCTGTAATGTAATTTTGAGTTCTTTCGTCTCTCGGTTCAGTAAAAATATTTCTTGTCCTGTCGTATTCAATCATTTCGCCGTTGAGGAAATATGCCGTATAATCGCTTACTCTCGCCGCCTGCTGCATGTTATGAGTCACGATAACGATTGTAATGATTTTTTTTAAATTAAAAATAAGTTCCTCAATCTTCGATGTCGATATCGGGTCGAGCGCGCTCGCGGGCTCATCCATAAGAATAACTCCGGGATTAACGGCGAGCGCTCGAGCGATGCAAACCCTTTGCTGCTGTCCGCCCGATAGGCCCGCGGCGTTCTCGCCGAGCCTGTCTTTCACCTCGTCCCATATAGCCGCTCTTTTAAGGCTTGTCTCGACTATATCGTCGAGCCATTCTTTTTTTCGTATGCCGTTAATCTTCGGTCCGTATGCTACGTTATCATAGATTGATTTAGGAAACGGATTTGATTTTTGAAAAACCATTCCCACATTTCTTCTCAGGCTCACGACGTCGGTCTTTTTATCGTAAATGTTCTTTCCGTCAATAAGCACCGTTCCCGAAATTTTAACGCTGCCGATAAGGTCGTTCATCCTGTTCAGTGTCCTGAGAAACGTCGATTTGCCGCAGCCCGAAGGTCCTATCAGCGCGGTTATTTTATTTGATTCTATCTTAAACGTTATGTCCTTCAACGCCTGCGTTTTTCCGTAATACAGGTTGAGTCTGTCAACTTCGATTTTCGCGTTTTCAATATTCATTCGTGCCCAAAAAAGTGAAAATATTGTTTACATTATGTAAAACTATTGTAAAGAAAATGTTAATTCGTTCATATTATCCTGCCGTCTGACATCTTGATAATCCTGTCGCAATTTGAAGCGAATTCCTCGTTGTGAGTAACGATAACGAATGTCTGTCCGAATTTTTCACGCAGCCTGAAAATCAGTTCTATTACAGCGTCCGCGTTCTGCGAGTCGAGGTTTCCAGTCGGCTCGTCGGCGAGAATAATAGCGGGGGAGTTAACGAGAGCGCGGGCGATGGCCACTCTCTGTGCCTCTCCGCCAGAAAGTTCCGACGGCTTGTGATTAATCCTGTCTTCGAGTCCGACCTCGACGAGAAGTTCCTTCGCTCTGTCCGCGTTAACATTGCCTGCAATCCTCGATGCAATCTGAACGTTTTCAAGCGCCGTAAATTCGGGAAGAAGATGGTGGAACTGAAATATAAAGCCGACATCCTTTGCCCTGAAAGCCGCTATCTGCTTGTCGTTAAGAGCGAATACGTCGGTTCCGTCGAACGTCATCCTGCCCGTGTCGGGCTTGTCGAGCGTGCCGATTATGTGCAGGAGGGTGCTTTTTCCCGCTCCTGATTTGCCGACAATCGCCGCGATTTCGCCCCTGTTAATCTTAAGGTCAATGCCTTTAAGCACATTCAGCGAATAGGTCTTCGTTATCCTGTAAGACTTTGATATATTTGATAATTCAATCATAGTTTTGTTCATTTTGCTACTCCCATCTTATTGATTCCACGGGTTTCTGCCTTGCCGCGCGTATTGACGGATACAGCGAAGCCAGGAAACACAATACGAGCGCGGCGAGCGGAATGAAAATAAAATCCGTGTACCGCAGTTCAACCGGAAGCGCTTCGAGTTTGTAAACGCTCGTGTCGAGTTTATAAATCTTGAAATACATCTGAGCGAGGGAAATTCCGAGTCCGAGCAGCGAGCCCGCGACCATTCCAACGAGTCCTACTACTATGCCCTCGAACATGAAAATTCTCGTAATCACCGCGTCCGTCGCGCCGAGCGCTTTGAGTATTCCGATATCCCTTTTCTTCTCGATCACCGTCATAGTGAGCGAACCGAGTATGTTGAAAGAAGCCACCGCGATAATCAGGCTCAGAATTATGAACGCGACCCATCTTTCAATCTTCAGTATTGAATAAAAATCCTCGTGAAGGTCGTACCAGGTCATTATGTTGTACTTTTCCGTGCCGATCGCGGACTGCAGTTTGAGTTTCACGTTGTTCGACTCGTTCATGTCGTTCAGCCTCATCTCGATTCCGTTCACCGTTCCGCCGAGTTTGAAAAGCCCCTGCGCGTTATCGATAGAAATGTAAGCGTACTTCGAATCGTAGTCGCGGTTATCCGAATCGAAAATTCCGCGGACGATGAACTGTCTCGTAATCGGCTCGATGAACTGAGTCAGGGAATATTCAAGCCCGACCGGGCTCACGATAGTGAGAGTGTCGCCTATGAAGACCCTGAGGCTGTTAGCGAGCGAGAATCCGATTATGATGCTGCCGAAACCGCCTTCGTCCCGCAGGTCGAATTTCCCGTAATGCGTGTATTTCTTGATTCCCGACACCTTCTCGATGTTGTTCTCGTCGACTCCCTTTATAAGTAGGACCTTGTTTACCTCTTTCGTCGCGAGCATGCCCTTGTTAAGAGTGAATGCCGATGCGTTTTCAACGCCGTTCGCGTTTATCGTGCTGAGAAGAGTCTCGTAATTGTCGATTTTCGACGAGCCCTTCGCCTCGATTCGTATATGCGGGTCGAAACCAATCAGAACGTTGGTTACTTTCTTGCTGAAGCCGTTGAATACGGACAGAACGATTATCATCGCCGCCACACCTATAGTCACTCCCAGCACCGATATGGCCGATATGACCGTAATGAAATTGATTTTTCTTCTTGAGAAAAGATAACGTTTCGCTATGAAAAGTTCGGTCCTCATCATTCGTCGAATACGATTACGGATTCACGGTACTGCCTCACCTTGTTATTGTCAATTTTCGAGAGCAGGTAAGCGTCGAGTTCTTTCCGCTTTCTCTCGAGCCCCTCCTCGTCTCTTAGTTTATTTATATCGTACCTGACGTGGAGAACGCGGTTATCGAGAATGTGCCTTGAAATTCCCGCGGGAAGTTTCACGTCCGCGCCCGCGGTTTTAATAATCTGCGATTTGGAGAATCGCGGGAACTCAACGAGAACGCCCTCGCGCCTCGAGTATTTTCTCAGGTCGGTGAATCTGATTTCCTCTTCGGACCTGTCAAACGGGAATTTGTTGAAGTAAAATTTCGTAAAATCGTTCAACTGTTTAAGCAGTTTAAAGTACGACGTGTCGAGTTTGAAAAGCAGCGACGTTCCGTTCTGAATCTCTGAAACAAGAAGATAATTAAAAGCCGTGCTTATCTTTTTATATCCCTCGGCGTAAGGCACGTTTTTCCACTTCAGCCCGATGCTTTCGCAGTACGCGCACAATTCGCGTATGCTGACCTTGTAAACCAGATGATTCCAGTTCCTTAGTTTTATTCTCGGGTTATTATAATCTATAATCTGAGATATGACGAGCCTGCATCCGATTTCCTGAAGCGTGCTCAGCCTGTTCGCGCCGTCGATGAGAATGTAATCGTTGTTATTCTTTCCGACGATTACAGGATTCAGAAGATACTTGCTGCCGGCTATCCTGTCGTAAATATTTCTGAGCCTGTTGAATTCAGTCGATTCGTGAAGTTTAATCTCGGCTATTTTCAGCAGGTCGATATTAAAAAATTTTGTGGTATAATTTATCATCCTATGTTATGGCAATAAGACCTTTATCGTTCACTGTAATTCTGATTGTGTCTCCGGGAAGAAAAGCCCCCTCGAGAATTTTTTCCGACAGAGGGTCGGAAATGTATTTCTGCAGAGTCCTTTTAACGGGACGCGCTCCGTACTGCACGCTGTATCCAAGTTTACCGAGCCAGTCTTTCGCATCGCCGCTTACTACAAGTTTCATTCCGTTCCTTTCAACTTTCGCGGCAAGGTATCCGAGTTGTATGTCAACGATTTTCCTGATGTCGGATTTCAGAAGAGGCTTGAAGAGTGTTACCTCGTCAATGCGGTTAAGGAATTCGGGACGAATTGTTGTCTGAAGGAGTTCGACGAGTTTAACGCGCAGGCCGCCCATTATTTCGTCCCTGTTTTTGTCGTTGATGAACTGCATCTGCTCTTGAATCATCATCGAACCTATGTTAGACGTCATTATGATTACCGTGTTCCTGAAATTCACGGTCTTGCCCTGAGAATCAGTAAGTCTTCCCTCGTCCAGCACCTGAAGTAGAATGTTGAAAATATCCGGATGGGCTTTTTCGATTTCGTCGAGCAGGACTACCGAATAAGGTCTGCGCCTGACCGATTCGGTAAGATAACCTCCTTCTTCGTATCCGACGTATCCCGGAGGGGCGCCAATTAGTTTTGTTGACGAGAATTTTTCCATGTACTCGCTCATGTCAATTCTAACCATAGCCTTTTCATCGTCGAAAAGAAATTCGGCGAGAGCCCTCGCGAGTTCGGTCTTGCCGACGCCAGTCGTGCCGAGAAAGAGGAACGAGCCGATAGGCCTGTTCTCGTCCTGAAGACCCGCGCGCGACCTTCTTACGGCGTTAGATACGGCCGTAACCGCGTCTTCCTGTCCTACGACGCGCTTTCTCAACTGCTCTTCCATTCCGAGAAGTTTCGTCCTTTCGCTTTCGAGCATCTTGTTAACGGGGATTCCCGTCCACTTAGACACGACTTCGGCAATGTCCTCCGCGTCAACTTCCTCTTTCAGAATTTTCTTGTCTTTTTGAAGTTTCAGAAGTTCCGATGATTTCTGTTCAATATCCTTTTCGAGAGAGGGAATTTTGCCGTAACGCAGTTCCGCTACCTCGGCAAGTTTGCTGCCGCGCTCGAGTTTATCCGCTTCGAGTTTCAACTGCTCCGTTTTTTCCTTCAGTTGTCTTATAGATTTTATAAGTTCCTTCTCGAGGTTCCAGTGCGTGTAAAGTTTATCCCGTTCCGACTTTAGTTCGGCGAGTTCCCTGTCGATTTCCGCGATTCGTTTCGCGGCCGGATTCTTATTTAAATCTTTAGCGGACATTAAAATAAACTTAAATATTTAAAATCTTGTCTTCAATGCCGAATAAATAAGCGATGATAGCGGTCCTTATCCACATTCCGTTTCTCTCCTGTCTCCAGTATTTTGCTCTCGGGTCGCTGTCGACGGCAACTTCGATTTCCTGTCTTCTCGGAAGAGGATGCATTATTATCGCGTTCTTCTTCAGAAGTTTCAGGTGCTTTTTCGTCAGATGGAATTTTGAATAATCTATGTCCTTCGATTCACCGTTAATGTCGTATTCATCCTGTATTCTTGTCATGTAAACGGCGTCAGCGCCGGGCAGTGATTTTTCGAGGTCAGCGGTTTCCCTGAACGGTATCTTGTGTTTCCTGAGAAAGTCTTTAATCTCATTGTCGATTCGCAGGTAATCGGGAGATACGTAAACAATCTTAACGCCCTTGTAAAGTTTCAGCAGATAAGAAAGCGATCTTACGGTTCTTCCTCTTTTGAGGTCGCCGACCATCACGATTGTCTTGTTGTTGATGCCGCCTCTTTCGGCGAATGACAGGTCGAGAGTGTAAAGGTCAAGAAGCGCCTGAGTCGGGTGCTGGTCTTTGCCCGAGCCTCCGTTCACGATGCTTATCGGGCGTTTTATTTTATTTAGCATCCAGGCTGCCTTTTCCGCCATTCCTTCTTCGAAATGCCTCATTATAATCATATCCGCGTAAGAACTGAAAGTTCTTATCGTATCCTCGGGAGTTTCACCCTTTAGTTCCGAGGAAGTTGATGTCGAGCGTATCTCGCTGACTTTCAAACCGAGAATGTAGCAGGCGCTCTGGAACGAAACGAACGTTCTCGTCGATGGCTGAACGAAATAAAGCATCGCGCGTTTGTGCGAGAGCAGTGTCTGAAGCCAGTCGAGGCCTTCTTTCGCTTTCGCGATTTTTCTTATCTTGTTAGCCGTGGCGAAGAGAGTGCTTATGATTTCGGGCGTGAGTTGCTGCGCGAAAAGCATGTCGAACATCCTGCCGTTCTTTTCGAAATAAGTTAGTTTGTTTTTCAGGGGAGTCCTGTAGAACTCATCCCAGGTAAGGCTTTTCAGCGCTTCAATTTTCCTTGCTTCTGCTTTTGTCATAATATGATTTAATATTTTAATATTCTAAAGATGTATAAGAGTTCCCGCTTTGCCTTCGAGGGCTTCGGGCAGTTTGGTAATGTGAGTTATTATAGCCGTGTTGCCGGTATTCTGAACGAACTCGATAACGGATTGCACTTTCGGTCCCATGCTGCCCGCCGAGAAATGCCCCTGGTCGAAATAGGTCGACGCTTCGTCGAGATTCATTTCCTTCAGTTTGATTTCATTCGGTTTGTTGAAGTTTATGCAGCACTGCTCAACGTTTGTCAGAATTACGAACTTATCCGCCTTGAGTTCTATCGCGAGTTCGGCTGAAGCGAGGTCCTTGTCTATAACCGCTTCGACTCCGGCGATATCGCCGTTTCGGTCGTGACAGACGGGTATGCCTCCGCCTCCTACGGAAATGACGACGTAGCCGTCCTTCGTCAGGTCGGAGATTATGCCTGACTGAAGTATTTTAATAGGCTTAGGCGACGCCACGACTCTTCTGAAACCCTTTCCCGCGGGGTCTTCCTTGAATTTCCAGTTTTTGGTTTTGAGAATCTCGCGCGTCTGTTCAGGAGAATAGTAAGGACCGACGGGCTTAGAGAGTTTCTCGAATGCGGGGTCCTTTTCGTCTACGAGAACCTGCGTGAGTAAAGAAAGTATGCTTTTCTTTATATGATGCTTTTCGAATGAGTTCTGCATCGCTTTCTGAAGTATGTAGCCGATTTCGCCCTGCGTTTCCGCGACGCACACGTCGAGCGGCATAGGCGGAACTTTGGCCGACGCTTCCTCCTGCTGTATGAGGAGATTACCGACCTGCGGTCCGTTCCCGTGAGTGAGTATCACGTCGTATTCGTCCGATTTGAAGAGGGGAATCAACTGTTCCGCCGTATCGGCGGCCGCCGCTTCTCTTTCTTCGACCGTACCTTTGGATTTTGAATCCAGTAATGCATTGCCTCCAAGCGCAATTACAAGGAGTTTCTTTTTATCCGGCATAAATGCGAGTTAATGTATTAAAAGAATATGAAAATTATCGATAATATGTTCAATACTCAATTCAGTTTTTCGGTCTTTTCGGGATTTGACGCAAATAAAACCAGGTCTGTCCGTGAAATCCCGAAGTTCAGTGTTTTGCTGGTTCACGCCGTAATAGCGGAACAAATTCAGTTTATTCTTGTATAAAATTGTGAAAATGGATATTTTTAGGAAAAGAAGTTTAATGAACATTTTCGCCGCGTTCCCTGAAATGAAATATAAGTTGTCGGGCGCCGGCGGGAGCATTAAAGATTCATCGTTAAAATTTAGGAGATGTTATGGAAAAGAATAAACGCATTGCATACGTTACGCTGTCGGTTATTGCACTGTTCCTGACCGTTTCAATATTTTACAGTTGCGGAGCGAATTTATTTTCCGTTTCCGACGACGTTAAACTCGGCGAAGATCTTGACAGGGAGATAAAGAACAGCCCGAGGGAGTACCCGATGATGCAGAACAATCCCGACGTGACCAATTATGTTTCGGGCATCGGAAAGTATATTCTGAATTCTTCACCGAAAATCGAGTACAAGTCGGTGTTTCCGTACAAGTTTCAGGTAATAGACGACACTATCATAAACGCATTCTGCACTCCGGGCGGATATATTTACGTTTACTCGGGACTGATGAAATTTCTCGACAACGAGGCGGCTCTTGCGGGAGTGGTGGCGCACGAGATAGCGCACGCGGAGAGGCGCCACATGACGCAGAGGCTTACTTCCTATTACGGCGTCAGCATACTGATGAGCCTTGTACTCGGAAACAATCCTAACGCCGTTGCGGAGATAGCGGCGAACCTCGTGGCGGGTCTTGGCTTTCTTGCGAACAGCCGTTCCGACGAGCAGGAGGCTGACGATTATTCAATTAAATACCTGATGACCTCGAAGTATTATCCGGGCGCAATCGAGTTTTTCTTCAATAAGATTCTCGACGAGCAGAAGAAAAAGAATACCGTGGGAGGCTCTTTCGACAGGCTCCTTTCGACTCATCCGCTGCCTCAGGACAGGGTTGAAAACGTCAAGGAGCAGTTGAAAAAGCACAAGATAACGTATGACCCCAACAAGGGCATATACAGGGATGAATATCAAATTATTAAATCAAAACTAAGGTAAGCATAATGAAAAAAATACTGATTGCACTGTTCGCGATATTTCTTGCATCGTCGCTGCAGGCCCAGAACGGAAAGACAATTGAAGATTCGCATTATAAATTCTCAATAACTTTTGCTAACAAGTGGACCTCGAGGAACACGGTTGAGACGAACAAGAAAGACGTAATAACTTACAGTTTTGACAAGGAAAACGGAAAACTCACTCTTTCCCTGATAGCGTTCAAATTCACCGAGGCAAGAAATCTTGAAGATTTCATTTACACGCTCGAGAAGGATTTCAACCTTAACATTCCAGAAAAGACAAGCGGTTATACTGACATCAAGGGCGACGGATACAGCGGCAAATACGCCGATTACAAGGACTCGGAGTCACACGAAAGAATTTATTATTACGCGACGAGCAAGGAATCATCAGGGGAGTATTTCTGCTACATGCTGAGATTCATTGCTGATATAAAATCAAATCTCGGCGAAGCGGAAAAGGAAGCGGTTTCGATAGCGGACAGTTTCAAGATTAAACTATAATCATTTCAGGAAAGGGTTTCCGGCTCTTTCTCTGCCGACGGTGGTGTATTCCATGTGTCCGGGAAAGAGCCTGTAATCGTCGTCGAAAACATCAAGCAGTTTATTTTTTATAGAGCCGATTAAAGTATCGTAGTCGCCTCCGGGCAGGTCGGTCCTTCCAACGGAATGGCTGAATACAAGGTCTCCGCAGAAAATAATTTTTTCGGCGCTGTCGTAAAGGCAGACGCCTCCCGGCGAATGCCCCGGCGTGTGAATTACTTTAACGGAATTCGCCCCGAGTCTGAAAACATCTTTCTCCGATAAGAAGTTTTCTATAGCGGGAAGCCTGCCGACGTTAATGCCGTAAAGCAGTCCCTGCTGCTTCGCTCTTTCGTACAGGAATAAATCATCCTGATGCAGATAAGAATGCACGCCGAATTGCTCTTCCGCGAAATCGTTTCCAAGCACGTGGTCAACGTGTCCGTGAGTATTTATAATGTGTTTTATACGTATCCTGTGTTCGTTAAGAAAATCAACGATTTCGTCCTGCTCGTATTTCGTGTAATACCCCGGGTCGATTACGATACCTTCGCCCGAGTTTTCGCAGTAGTAAACGTAACTGTTCATCTGAAACGGATTTACAACGAACGTTTTGATTTTCATTTATTATTAAATTGATTTTACTTCAGTTATTAAATAATTTTAAAGTTTGAGCAAAATTGACGGACACGGATAAAATAAAGATAATAGCCACAAATCGTAAGGCTAATTTCCAATACGAAATCCTGAACAGGATTGAAGCGGGGATTGTTTTAAAAGGAACGGAGGTGAAATCTCTCCGGGACGCGAAAGTCAACCTTAGCGACGCGTACGGGAAATTCATAAAGGACGAACTGTGGCTTGTCAACGCGCACATCAGCGAGTACAGGTTCGGCAACCTGAACAATCACGACCCGCTGAGAAAAAGGAAACTTCTTATGAACAGGCGCGAACTGAAGCGGCTCAGGTCAGGGCTCGAAGAGAAAGGGCTGACGCTAATCGCCGTGAAAATTTATTTCAAGAACTCGCTCGTCAAGGTTGAGATGGCGGTTGCGCGCGGAAAAAAACTATACGACAAGCGGGAGACCGTTAAAAAAAGAGAAACAGAAAGGAAATTAAAAAATTACTGATATGTTTGCACCGTTAAACGAACAAATGGACGTTCTCAAGAAGGGGACCGTTGAAATTATTCCCGAAGAAGAACTCGTAAGAAAAATTGAGAAAGCAATTAAGGAAAAGAAACCGCTGAACGTGAAACTCGGATGCGACCCGTCGGTTCCCGACCTTCACATCGGGCACGCGGTCGTTCTGAACAAACTCCGTGAGTTTCAGGACGCGGGGCATACCGCGATTTTAATCGTCGGAGACTTCACGGGAATGATAGGCGATCCTTCGGGAAAGAAAAAAACGAGACCGCAACTTACGTTCGAGGAGACGAGAGAGAACGGGAAATCTTATTTCGAGCAGGCGTCGCGCATCCTCGATGGAAGCAAAACAAGGATAGTCTATAACTCCGAATGGCTGAGCAGGATAAGCCTTCACGATTTAATAGGAATTCTCGGAAAATTCACAGTGCAGAGCATACTCGAGAGAGACGATTTCACGAACAGGATGCGCGAGCAGGTGGAAATATCAATGCACGAACTTCTGTATCCTATAATGCAGGGATATGATTCTTACGCTATAAACGCCGACGTGGAACTCGGCGGCACGGACCAGAAGTTCAACAATCTTATCGGGAGAGACATGCAGAAGAGATTCGGCAAGGAACCGCAGGTTGTAATGCTTATGCCTCTTTTAGAGGGAACCGACGGCTCCGAGAAAATGAGCAAGTCCCTGAATAATTACATTGGCATATCCGAAGAGCCGAAGAACATCTTCGGAAAAACAATGAGCATACCCGACGTGCTCATAATGAAATACTTCACGCTCGGCACGAGGCTTTCGTCCGCAGAACTCGCCGGGATTAAAGCGGAACTTGAAAAACCCGAAACGAATCCCCGTAACCTGAAAAGAAGACTCGGATACGAACTCGTTAAACTGTATTATGACGAAAAGACAGCGTCTGAAGCGATAGAAGAATTCGACAAGATATTCATTAAGAAGGAAGTTCCCGACGACATACCCGAAGTAATCGCGCAAGACAGGACGATGAAACTCATCAATCTGATAACGGCAAACAAACTCGCGGATTCAAACGCGGCTGCGCGCAGGCTCATAGAGCAGGGCGGAGTTACGATAGACGGAGAAAAAGTAACCGATATAAATTTCGTGCCCGGGTATAAATCGGATTTCGTGCTTAAAGTCGGAAAGAGAAAATTTTTAAAAGTAAAAATTAGTTAGTTATATTTTATTAAATTTTTTTATAAGTTTGTAGCATTTAATAATTGCAGGAAGGGGGCGGTATGTTTCAACCAACCAAGATGTTTTTCACCAAGGGTGTCGGAAGACACAAGGATTATTTGCAGTCTTTTGAACTCGCGCTGCGGCAGGCGGGAATTGAGAAACTTAATTTAGTTATGGTTTCGAGTATTTATCCTCCCGGATGCAAGAGGATCACGCGTGAACAGGGCATGGAACTACTTAAACCGGGTCAGATAACATACTGCGTCATGGCAAGAAATTTCACGAACGAACCGAACAGGCTGATAGCCACTTCAATCGGAGTCGCTCTTCCTTCGGACGACAGCCACTACGGTTACATATCCGAACATCATCCTTTCGGCGAAACCGAAAAACTTTCAGGCGAATACGCCGAAGACCTCGCCGCGACAATGCTCGCGACGACGCTCGGTGTCGAGTTCGATTCCGAGACCGCGTGGAACGAAAGGGAGCAGGTTTACAAGCAGAGCGGCAAGATATTCAAGACTTTTAACGTTACTCAGTCCGCTGAAGGAGATAAAAACGGCCTCTGGACTACCGTAGTCGCCTGCGCGGTTTTTGTTCCTTAATGGTTTTACAATTACATTCAAAGACCCGCGTACGCGGGTTTTTTTTTGGTGTGTTTGATAGAATTAATTTGTGAAGATATTTTAATTTTAAATTTTGTATCTTATCAGCGAGGAGGCTTTGAAATGAACAAAACCAAAACAACTTCGGATAAAGTTATTGCTATCGTTGGTCCGACAGCCTCAGGAAAAACAAATGTTTCAATTCAACTTGCGAAGATTATTAATGCGGAAATAGTTTCCTGCGACTCAAGGCAAATATACAAGTATATTCCAATCGCAACCTGCGCGCCGACTCAAGCCGAATTAGGCGAAGTCAAACACCACTTCATAAATGAATTGAAGCCCGAAGAGGAGTTCAACGCCGGTTTGTTTGCCAGACTGGCCAAAGAGAGAATCGGGGAAATACATAGAAGAGGGAAGAGAGTTGTAATCACCGGGGGGAGCGGTCTTTACCTTAAAGCGCTGATTGACGGCTTTTTCGAAGCGGACATCAAAGATAAAACCTTACGGGATAAACTTAACCTGCGCCTTGAGAAAGAAGGCAAGGAGAAAATGTTCGAAGAACTCAGGAAAGTGGACCCCGAATCGGCTGAAAAGATGGACGCTGAAAAGCCCAGACGCGTTCTTAGGGCGCTCGAAGTTTTTTACGGAACAGGACGGAGGATATCCGAACTCCAAAAAGAAAATGTTAAGCCTGATTTCTCCTGTATGCAGATTGGAATCCTGTACAGGAGGGACATCCTGTATAACAGGATTAATGAGAGAGTTGACGGAATGATTATTAACGGACTTCTGGACGAAATCAGGCGAATTCAGAAGAAGGGATACCATCCGAAAACACACAATTCTCTGAATACAGTGGGCATAAAGGAAGTGTTCCGCTTCTTCGAAAACGAAATCAAGCGGGATGATATGGTCTACCAGATTAAACAGAACACCAGGCAGTATGCGAAAAGGCAGATGACCTGGTTTCGTAAGGATAAAAGAATAAAATGGCTCGATATGGATGAATTGCAGGGAAATGTGGGCGCGGTTTCGTATATATTGAATGAATTATTAGATAAATGAGATTAACTGATATAAAAACAAAGAGATTACTCGATTTACTTTACGCTAAATATAATATTAAGGAAAGTTCGAAAGACCCCGTTTGGAATCTAAATGTACTGCCTTCAAATCGAGATATTGAAATCGCGGCTTTTATAATTTCGTGCTATTCCTACGGAGGGGTGAAGCAAATCAACTCGTTTGCAGGCAAGGTGTTTGAATTTTCCGGTTACCGGCTGTACGACTTCGTAAGACGGTTTGGTAAACGTGAACGCAGCAGAGCAGAAAAATTAAATTTTACGTACAGATTTAACACGACGGAAGATTTTATTTTGCTTCTTGAGTCTATAAAAAAAGCGGTTAGGGAACACGGTTCTTTAAAGAACCTTTTTCTCATTGGATATGATAAATCGCATTCGAATATAATTCAGGCACTGGAAAGATTCACGAAGTATATTAGAGGCTCAGCCGCTGGTTCAAAGACATTTGGTTATCTAGTTCCCGACGCGTCCGATGGCTCGGCGTGTAAGCGGCTTAATTTATTCCTGAGGTGGATGGTAAGAAAGGATAACGTTGATTTCGGGTTGTGGAGCCCGGAAGTTGATAGTTCGAAACTGTTAATGCCGGTTGATATACACGTTTACAGACAGTCGCAGAAACTTAAACTCGTGAAAAGAAAGTCCTGTGATTTGAAGTACGCGGTTGAACTTACCGAAAAACTGAAGGAATTCGACCCTCGCGATCCCGTGAAATATGATTTCGCTCTTTGCCATATGGGAATGGAGGGGTATTCAAATAACAATTAGGAATTAGTAATTA
>CAZOQR010000010.1:0-24570 GCA_964581915.1 uncultured Ignavibacteriaceae bacterium
ACGAACTTCAGTCCATTCTCGGCAGGTATTCTTCATTCGACAATCTCGTTAAGAATGCAATCGAATCCCGTTACGATTATAAATCCGCCATACACGACGTAACGTTAAGCGAGCAAAGGCTGAGCATATCGAAGAAGAGCCTTTACTATCCAACACTATCGGCGTTCGGGAATTACAACATAAGCGGTTCGAGAATTGATGAAATAAACAATAACAGGGTATTCACGTTCGGGCTGACGCTTAGTTATCCGATTTTTCAGGGATTCCAGACGGACGTTACAAAGCAAACGTACGAAGTCAACATAAAGCAAAAGAAGGAAGACCTCGTAAAACTCGAGCGTCAGATACGCACCGACATAAAGAAGGCGGTATTCGACCTTGAGACGGCATACAAGCAGATAGAGATAACGGAAAGAAACATAGTATCAGCCGAGCAGGACAAGTTATTATCGGAAGAGAATTTCAGGATAGGCTACGGAACGCTGCTTGACGTTCAGGTCGCTACGACGAATTTAAACAACCTGAGGATAAACAGAATCAATTATTTATACAATTTTCTGCTCTTGCAGAAGCAAATCGATTATCTATCCGGATTATTAAAGTATTAACAAACAATATATGGCAGATATAATAAATACAAAGGAAACGCAGAACGGAGCAAAGAAGAAAAAAAGAAGCAGGAGGAAAAAAATCCTGTGGATTTTTGTAATTGCTTTGTTTTTTCTGATTGTAATAGCGGTAGTAGTATCGGGAAAGAAGGAAAAGGTCATTGAAGTTCAGACCGAAAAAGTAAAGAGACAGAACATCACGCAGATAGTAACAGCCACCGGCAAGGTGCAGTCGGAGACGAAGGTGAATATCAGCGCCGAGGTCAGCGGAGAAATTGTTTCTCTTCCTTTCAAAGAGGGGGACGAAGTGAAGAAGGGCGACCTGCTGGTGAAGATAAAACCCGATTCGTATTATCCGCAGTTAAAACAGCAGACGGCGGCTATAAAGGTTCTTGAGAGCAACATCAAGACTCAGGAAGTAAACATGCGGAAGCACGAACTGGACCTGAACAGGGTAAAGGAATTGTATTCGAAAGGGCTTGCTTCTTCGAGCGATATGGAAACTGCTCAGGCGAACTACGACGGCACGCTGGCTCAGATAAACAGCATAAGGGCGCAGATAAACCAGCAGAGGGCGTCATTGTCGGCGGTCGAATACGATATCTCAAAGACAACGATTAACTCACCTATGTCAGGAACGGTAACGCAGTTGAACAACGAACTCGGTGAAAAAGTGCTCGGAACGAGTTTCAACATCGGTTCGCAGATAATGACGATTTCAGACCTGTCGAAGATGGAATGCCAAGTCGAGGTAGGCGAAACGGACGTAACATACATAAAATTAGGCGACACGGCGAGAATACAGATAGACGCGTTCACCGACAAGGTATTCACGGGCTACGTTTACGAGATTGCTAATACCGCAACGGCGAAGGGAACGGGCACGCAGGAAGAGGTGGTCAATTTCATAGTCAAGATAAGAATTTTCAACGATGAAGGATTCGACCTAAGGCCGGGCATGAGCTGCACCGTAGATATCGAGGTGAACAAGAAGGATAACGTGTTCGCGGTTCCCATACAATCTGTAACAACGAGGGACGACGACTCGGCTTCGTTCAAGTTCAGCGAAGACAAGGACAAGCCCGAGAATCTCGTCAACACGAAGGAAACAAAGTCGCAAAAAAAGATAAAGCCGAAAGAAATTGTATTTGTAGTCGAAAACGGAGCGGTCAAGAAGAAGGAAGTCAAGACTGGAATCAGCGACGATTCATACATAGAGATTATTGAGGGATTAGCGGAGAACGATGAAGTCGTCAAGGGTTCATTCAAGGCGATTAACAAGGACCTTGACGACGGTACGAAGGTCAAGGTCGACAATGCAAAGAAGAAAAATAAACCCGATAGCGAATAACATCGGAGAATTGAAATCAAACAGATGAAACTCATTCAGATAAGAAATATCACCAGAGTCTATGACATGGGTGAAGAGAAACTTTACGCGCTGAGGGGCGTGGATCTGGATATTGAAAAAAACGAATACATCGCGATAATGGGTCCTTCAGGCTCGGGAAAGTCGACTTTGATGAACATAATCGGTTGTCTTGACACGCCGACATCCGGCGATTACATACTTAACGGGAAGGACGTTCACGAGATGGACGACGACGAACTCGCGACGATACGAAACAAGGAAATTGGTTTTGTATTCCAGACATTCAACCTGCTACCGAGGAGCGATTCACTTCACAACGTTGAACTACCGTTGATTTACTCCGGGATTTCGAGGGCGGAAAGAATCAAGCGAGCGGAAGACGCGCTTACAAACGTCGGTTTGGCGGACAGGATGAAACATAAGCCGAATGAACTTTCCGGAGGACAGAGGCAGAGGGTTTCGGTTGCGAGGGCTTTAGTAAACAATCCTTCGCTGATTCTCGCCGACGAACCGACCGGAAATCTCGATACTAAAACGGGCGAGGAAATAATGGGATTGTTCAGAGAATTGAACGAGAAAGGCAACACAATAATTATTGTAACACACGAAGAAGATATCGCAAAGCACGCGAACAGGATTGTCAAGATACGCGACGGCAAGATTGAATCCGACAGCGGCATCAAACATTGATTTAGACTGATGAATTTTTTTCTCGAAATAAAGGAAAATATAGTAATTTCATACAAGGCGATAGTCGCTCACAAGATGCGGTCGTTTCTCGCGACGCTCGGCATCGTAATCGGGATTACAGCCGTAACACTGATGCAGACGGCAATCGAAGGAATCAACAGGGCATTTGAAAGCAGCATAGCGTCAGTCGGCGCCGATGTGCTGTACGTGCAGAAATTCGAATGGTTCGGGTCGCAGGATTTCGAGTTTTACAGGAACAGAAAAGATCTGACGATGCTTCAATATGAATATCTTAAGAAGAATTCTCAAACGGCTGAAGTTATATGTCCTTCTGTGGGGTCCGCTAAGACAGTCAAATACGGGAGTCTGGATCTTGAGGGTGTTTTCATAATCGGCACGACCAGTGAGTATCAGAAGGCTTTAGGGGTGAACATGGAGGACGGAAGATTTTTTACGGCGAAGGAATCCGAGGGGGGAAATCCAGTCTGCATGATTGGAATGGACGTTAAGAACGCGTTTTTTGAGAATGTAAATCCGATAGGGAAGGACATAAAGATAGGGTCTTA
This sequence comes from uncultured Ignavibacteriaceae bacterium, assembly GCA_964581915.1. Lineage (GTDB taxonomy): Bacteria > Bacteroidota > Ignavibacteria > Tepidaquicellales > Tepidaquicellaceae > CAIKZJ01. The sequence continues at coordinate 3,237 of CAZOQR010000010.1, forward strand.
CTCATTCAGGATAATCGGAGTCATCGAGAAGCAGGGAAGCATGCTGGGATTATTCAGTCTTGACAACAGGATAATCATACCGATACACAGGTTCTTCAAATTATACGGTACGAGAAGGTCGCTCACAATAAACGTGAAGGCAGGGGACGTCAAGAATCTGGAGGAGACGAAGGAAGAGATAACTTCGATAATGCGGAAGACACGAAAAGTGCCTCCCGGCAAGCAGAGCGATTTTGGCGTGAACCAGCAGTCAGCGTTCAGGGACACGTACGACCAATTGACATCTTTGATAAAAATAATCGGTCTGCTAATAACGTCCTTATCGCTAATTGTAGGGTCTGTAGGCATTGCGAACATAATGTTCGTTTCAGTTAAGGAGCGGACGAAGGAAATCGGGATACGAAAAGCCATAGGAGCGAAGCGTCGAACGATACTGATGCAGTTCCTCGTCGAGTCGGTTGTAATATGCCTGCTCGGGGGAATCATAGGTTTAGGGATAGCATTTCCGATAAGCCTGCTCATCGACGCATTTGTCCTGCCCACCGCAATGCCCTTATGGGTTGTGTTTCTGGGCATTTTTATTTCTCTTATGTTCGGCGTTCTATCGGGATTTTTCCCCGCATACAACGCGGCAAAAATGGATCCTGTAGATTCGTTAAGATATGAATAATTAAATTACATCAAGTTGGTTATTACCGAAACAATAAAATTATCCGTAAATACGATACGCGAGAACAGGCTGCGGGCGATACTGACGCTCGCGGGAATCACGATTGGAGTATTTTCCATCATCGCGATAATGACTCTTCTCGACGCGCTTCAGGCGGGAATTGAAGGCGGCTTAAGCCAGTTAGGAAGCAATTCCTTTCAGGTGCAGAAATTTCCCGCTATGAATTTCGGTGACCCTCACAGCCAGGCAAAGTACAGGAACAGGCAGGATATAACATACGAGCAGGGTCTCCGGCTCATAGAAAAGGCGACACTGCCGAAATACATTTCACTCGAATACTGGAAAGGCGGAAAGACATTCAAGTACGGTCAGGAGGCGACGAACCCGAACATGCAGTTATGCGGCGGTCAGCCGGGATTTCTTCCGTGCAATACGTACACAATAAAATCGGGCAGGATGTTCACGGATAACGAGATAAGTTCGAGCGCGAATGTCACTGTAATCGGAATGGAGGTAGTAAACAAGTTATTCCCAAAACTCGACCCGATTGGCAAGAAGATAATACTTGATAAGAACGAATTCACTATTGTCGGGATACTTGAGGCGAAAGGGGAGAGTTTCGGCCAGAGCCAGGACGGTTTCGCGATAATACCAATCACGCGAATGATAGAAATTTACGGCAGCACGAAGTATTCTCTGAACATAGCGATACAGGCGCCCTCGAAAGCCGCATACGACGACACAGTCGAGCAGGTAATAAGCATAATGAGAATAGTCCGTCACGATAAACCCGGGGAGGATAACAGTTTCGAAATTTTCTCGAACGAATCTTTAATAAATTCGGTAAACAGTTTCACAAAGTATTTCAAGTACGGGGCGGGTTTTATATCTTTCATAGCGCTGCTCGCAGCAGGAATCGGCATAATGAACATAATGCTTGTATCCGTTACGGAGCGAACCCGTGAGATAGGGATAAGGAAAGCCATAGGAGCGAAGAGCAGCAACATACTGACACAGTTCCTCGTTGAAGCGGTCATACTATGCCAGATAGGCGGAGTAGCGGGAATACTCCTCGGTGTTACTGCGGGAAACCTGCTTGGTTTATACCTGAAATCGAAAGTCGTAGTACCTATTGACTGGGTCATAATCGGACTCGTTATATGCACGATTGTAGGCGTTGTCTTCGGAGTCTATCCCGCGTACAAAGCGGCAAAACTCAATCCTATCGACGCTTTGAGATACGAGTAATGTAAGCATCGTTTACGAACCTGATCAAACGATTAAGTTCGGGCTCCCGAACTGCAATCGTCTTGAGGTTTTTAACCGCCTTCGGAATCTTGCTCATTGTCTCATACATTCCTCTTTCGAAGCCCGAATAGCAATAACTTCCGAGAACCTGCATCAGTCTAAGAATTGCAAAGTATTCAAAACCCGCAACGAACTTTTTATCGTTATTGTGAAGTTTTTTGTTCGATTTCAAGTAATAGTAATTCACGAGTTCGCTCCTTTCGGCAGGCGTGACGTCTATGCTTCCGGAGTAAAGAAAGGATGCAAGGTCATACTGAGGAGGGCCGATCCTGCCCGACTGATAATCAAGATAGTACAGACCGTGTCTGTTTTTCACTATGTTCCTCGGCTGGAAATCCCTGTACATGAAGAAATTATTCCTGTCGAGTATTTTGGGTGAGATTATTTCGGAGATTTTCTTCTCCGAAATTTCAAATTCAGCGTTCAGGAACTTTGCAACAAAATATTTGTAAAACCGTTTTATATCGAAGAGAATCTGGCTCCTGTCAAAATACTTTGTCTCATAGCAATACTTCAGGTTTATAATATCCTTGCCGTAATACTGGAAATCAATCAGGTCTCTCAGCGCCATACGATAAAGCCTCATAAGGTAATCTCTTCTCGGACCCGTTCTGATGTAATCGTAGAGAGTGCTTCTGCCCGCGTTGGAAATGAAATAAAGTTCGCATCCTTTCTCGACGTGCAGAATTTCGGGAATCTTCAGGTTAAGCCGGGAAAAGGCTTTCGTGAATTCAAGAAACGCCCTGTTCTCTTTCAGATTTCTGTTGAATATGCCGATAACTTTTTTTCTTTGAGAAGTTATTCTAAGAATCAGTTTCTCGGAAACACCGCGCTTGAGTTCTTCGACCCTTGAGGGAATTTCATTGAATCTTTTTTCGTAAGTATCTACTATGTACTGTCTTATTTTTTCCAATTCAGTTTAATAAGTTATTTAGAGCGCCGGCAAGATTTTCATATCTGAATTTATATCCCGCTTTGAGAATTTTATCAGGATGCAGGCGCTGGCTAGCAAGCAGGTATTTTCCGAATTCGCCGGTTATGATTCCGAGAGCGAAGCTGGGAACGGCAAAGAACGCAGGGCGGCGCATTATTTTCCCGACGAGTTTGCTGAAATCCTTATTCGTGCAGGGATTTGGCGATGACGTATTCAGCGGACCTGATATTGAGTCATTTTCGAGAGCATAAGAAATTATTCCGGTTACGTCATTGACGTGTATCCACGGCATCCACTGCCGTCCGGTTCCGAGTTTTCCTCCTGCAAACAACCTGAAAGGAAAAACCAGTTCTTTCAAAGCGCCTTCGTTTTTGTCAAATACGATTCCGATTCGAATACATACAGTACGGACACCTAAATCGCGCGCGCGGAACGCCGCTTTTTCCCAGTCCGAGCAGAGTTCGGCAAGAAAGTCGCGTCCGGCGGCTGCATCTTCGGTCAGGATTTCATCGGCACGGTCGCCGTAGTATCCCGAAGCGGATGTGCTAATGAAAACAGAAGGTTTCCGCGAGCATTTTTCAATTGCGTTTACAATCATTTCTGTCGTCCCTATCCGGCTGTCATAAATCTCCTTCTTGTATCCGCCGTTCCATCTTTTCCCCGCGATGGAAGCGCCGGAAAAATTTATCACCGCTGACGAACCGTTTATCGCATTCGTGTAAGATTCAAGGGTATCGTCGATGACCGTTTTCCTTATTCCGGAACGGAGCGTGTTCTTGTCAGAAGAACTTCTGGACGCGACGACAAATTCATATTTTGACTCAAGTTCGCTTATAAGTCTCCTTCCAAGAAAGCCAGAACCTCCGAAAACCGTAATGCTATCCATAAATAAAAAAATTAATATCCTTTTTGTTTACATTTATAATTTAATATATATTATATATTATTTTAATTCATTATATAAAATAAAATACTGATATCAGTTACCTCGAAGCGTCATATTATTACTGTGAAAACATAGCCAAGAGCAATTATGAGAATTTTCCGGTAGCGTCGTTTTTTGTTCCCACGCAGAAGCGAAAGTACATGTACAGTGTTTACGCTTTCGCGAGAACGGCGGATAACATCGCGGATTCAAAGTACCTGAAACCGCAGGATAAGATTGAGAAACTTGATGAGATGGGCGAATTGGTATTGCAGTTTGATGAAACAGCGGTTAAGAATGACATGCATTTCAGGAACATCTTCACGGCGCTGACAGACACGATAAACTCTTTATCACTGGACAAGCAGGATTTTCTTGATTTGCTCAGAGCATTCAGGCAGGACGCCGTCAAAGGAGGCTACGAGCGTTTTGAGGATATTCTGGAATATTCGAGATATTCGGCAAATCCGGTAGGAAGGCTGGTCCTGCAGATTTTCGGATACGGCAAAGAGAAAAATGAGGAATTGTACAGGATGTCCGGCGATATCTGCACGGCATTGCAACTCGCGAATTTCTGGCAGGACGTCTCGAGGGATATGAAGATGAACAGGGTATATATTCCCGAAGAACTTATGAGAAAATACAATTACACGAAGGACCAATTATTCGAGAGCGTTGAGAATGACAATTTCAAGAGGCTGATGTCGCATCTTGTAGATGAAACGTATTTGCTTTTCGAGTCAGGCAGGGCGCTCCCGTCGCGTCTGAAAGGAAGGTTAAAATATGAACTCAGGGCAATAATAACCGGCGGGATGTCAATACTCGATATGATAAGAAAAGAGAATTACAAGGTTCTTTCGAGAAGAGTAAAAATCAGTCCGGTTAGAAAATTCCGCATACTCATTAAATCGATTTTTTATGTCTGAGGACAGGACAAACATAAGGACGCTTGACGTGATGAAGAAAAGCAAGACAAATTTCTTCTATTCATCGCTTTTTCTTCCTAAGCACAAGCAGGAAGGGCTTCGCACGGTTTACGCTTTCTGCAGGATGACGGACGACATAGTCGACAATGAAGGCGGAGACGCGGAAACAAAAAGATTTGAACTGAGGAACTGGGAGAGTAAACTCACAGCGGCTCTTAAAGGAGAGGTCAACGACCCCTTTTTTCAGGACCTGAAAAAGCAGATTGACAGGTTCGACATTCCCGCTCAGCCGTTTTACGACCTTATAAAAGGCATGGAGACCGACCTTGTGAAGGTAGAATATGAAAATTTCGACGAACTATACGGATATTGTTACAGAGCGGCATCCACAGTGGGAATGATGAGCATAGCGATTTTCGGCTATAAGCACGACAGCGCGAAAAAGTACGCGGAGAATTTAGGAGTCGCGTTACAACTGACGAATATAATCAGGGACGTTGACAGGGACTTCAAAACGGGCAGAGTGTACATTCCGTCGGACGAGATGATGCGATTCGGTTACACGAAAGATGATTTGAAGAACAAAGTTTATAATGATAATTTCAGGAACATGATGGAGTATCAATACAACAGAGCGAAGAAGTATTACAAACACGCCGACGAATGCCTTCACAAGGACGACAGGCGCAACATGATTCCGGCAACTATAATGCAGAAAATATATCTTGCGATGCTCGAGAAGATACGTAACGAAGGATTCAACGTATTCGACAGAAAAATCGGGATAACAAAGCGGAAAAAAATATTAATCGCATCAAGCGTATTTCTTAAAAACAAATTATTCGGATGATATGAGCGGGAAAAGCGTTACGGTAATAGGAGGCGGGATTGCAGGAATGTCAACCGCGGTATTCCTGTTCAGAGAAGGGTTTGACGTTACGATTCTGGAAGCGACACACAAAATCGGGGGACGCACTTACAGTTTTAATGACGAAGAGACGGGAATACAGTTTGACAACGGGCAGCATATTTTAGCGGGATGGTACGACAACACATTCGAATTCTTTTCGGCGATTGGGAAGAAACCGAGATTCAGGGCGAATCCGAATCTGGAAGTTTATTTCAGAGAGCCCGGAGGAGGGCATTACGAGTTTAAGGCGAGGGGAGACAATCCATTCATAGCCGTGGCAAAAGGATTTCTTGATTATAGTCCTTTAACCTTAAAGGATAAATTTCATCTGCTTTCTTTAAGGGAATTAATCGAACTTGATATCGCGGAGAGGCTTCTAAAGGGAAGGAGTCTGGACTGGCTTCTCGAGCACCTGAAACAGACCGAAAATCTGAAGAAGTATTTCTGGGAGCCCTTTGTTTACGCTGTATTCAACACATCACCGAAATACGTTGACGCCTCGGTTTTTCTTAACGTGCTCGTAAAAGCATTCGAAAAATACGGGAATCTGTCTCTTATAATACCTGATGAGACGCTTGAAAGCCTGTTCATCGAACCCTTTTTGCAATACGCGGAAAAGCGCCTTGCGGTAAGAACGAATACGAAAGCAAAGAAGTTTATTATAAAAGACAGGACCGTATCGGGACTTGAACTTGAAAACGGAGAAACGATTGTATCGGACGCGTATGTGAGCGCAGTACCGTTTTACAATTTTCCGGACTTATTCGAAGAAAAGGATTATGAGGGAAATTTCAACGCTCCGCTTCAGTTTGAGCCGGCTTCTATCGTGTCTATATTCATAGTGCCCGAGAAAATGCCGGAAGGTTTCAGCGACAAGTTTTATCACGGGATGATAGGACTGCTTGATACAAAGTCGCACTGGCTGTTTTTTAAGAAAGATTACATCTGCGCGGTAATCAGCGCGCCCGAATATACGGCGGAGGGATACGACAAACTCGGGAACGAAGATGTCTGTAATATTGTGGTTTCGGAAATACGCGAGTCGTTCCCAGAGTTCAGAGACATTAAATTAAAGCGCGTGAAATATTTCAGGGAAAAGAGGGCGACTTTTCTGCCAACGGTTGACAGCGGGCTTAACAGGCCTGATACCGAATGCGGGATTGATAATCTGTTCATAGCGGGAGACTGGACAAATACAGGGCTGCCCGCAACGATTGAAAGCGCAGCAACAAGCGGGAAAAAATGCGCGGAGAATATAAAAAGAAAATATGAATCATACGAATAAAATATCGTCGCTCGGAATATGTATTGGCGCATCGAACGTTTCTTTTGTAACGACGGAAATCAGAGACGGAAAACCGATTGTTGTCTCCGCGGAATCAGTTCAGCACGAAGGCGATCCCAAGAAACTTCTATCCGAATATTTCAAAAGCAGCAGCCATAAATGCACATCAGTAGTCGCGACAGGCAGGAAATTCAGGAATATTCTGAACGTTAGAAGCATTTCAGAGCCGGAAGCGCTGGAAAGGGCGCTGGAATTTCTTGGATTCAAAGGTTCGAAATACGCAGTCGCGAGCATGGGCGCGGAAAGTTTTATGGTTTACTGCATAAATTCTTCCGGAAGCATCGAAAACGTGCTGACGGGTAATAAATGCGCGTCGGGAACAGGCGAGTTTTTTCTTCAGCAGATTAGCAGAATGAGCCTCGATGTTGGTGAAGCGGTAGAGTTGTCGGGGACATCGGAGCCGTATTCAGTTTCCGGAAGATGCAGTGTTTTCTGCAAAAGCGACTGCACGCACGCGCTCAACAAAGGCATACCTAAATCAAAGGTCGTTTCGGGGTTGAGCAAGATGCTCGCAGATAAGGCGATAGAACTGCTTTCCAAGCAGAGAAACTCAAAAATCGTTCTAATCGGCGGGGTCTCAAAGAACGATTCCGTTGTCAGATTCATAAGAAACAAATATCCTGATACCGTTATACCCGAACATTCTTCGCGAATTGAAGCCCTTGGAGCTTCGCTGGAAGGATTGAATGCCCGTTACGAACTTAACGTTAACGATTTGTTCAGAGAGCATAAGCACCAGTTCGCGCATATGGAGCCGCTATACAGCAATAAGGCGAGAGTCAGTTTTAAGAATATCAGCAGGGAAGTCGCTGAAAACGGTGATGAATGCATTATCGGATTGGATGTCGGTTCAACGACGACCAAGGCTGTGATAATGAGAATTGCGGACAATTCAATAATCGGGTCAGTATATTTACGCACGAACGGAAATCCGGTTGAAGCATCCGTGAACTGTTATAAAAAACTTAAGGAGCAGATATTAGCGGATATAAAAATAACGGGGTTAGGTGTCACGGGCTCAGGCAGATTGATAGCATCATTACACGCGTTAACGGAGGGTGATGTAAATGAAATTATCGCTCACGCCGTAGCGGCGGCATATTTTGACAGAGACGTAGATACGATTTTCGAAATCGGCGGACAAGATGCAAAATACACGCATCTCACTAATGGTGTCGCAAGCGATTACGCGATGAACGAGGCGTGCTCTGCGGGTACAGGGTCTTTTCTGGAGGAAGCGGCGCGTGAATCATTAAACATAAATTATACGGAAATCGGCGATATCGCATTGAGGTCGGCGAATCCGATTAACTTTAACGACCAGTGCGCGGCTTTTATATCGAGCGATATCAAGAACGCCGGGCACGAGGGCGCAAAAGTGGATGATATCGTGGCGGGTCTTGTCTATTCGATATGTTTAAACTATGTCAACCGCGTGAAAGGCAACAGACCTGTCGGGAACAAAGTTTTCATGCAGGGCGGAGTTTGCTACAACAAGGCAGTGCCTTACGCGATGTCTTTGCTGACGGGGAAGGAAATCATAGTTCCGCCCGAACCCGGTTTAATGGGGGCGTTCGGAGTAGCGCTTGAGATTAAGAACAGGATTGAACTCGGATTATACAGGAAGAAGAGGTTTGAACTCGATGATTTGATTAACCGTGAATTCAGTTACTCCAAGTCATTCACTTGTCAGGGCGGAAAAGAGAAATGCGACCTTAAATGCTCCATATCGATGATAGAAGTTGAGGGCAAGAGATATCCGTTCGGCGGCGCCTGCAACAAATACTACAACGAAAGGCACAACATTTCGGCGGACGCGGAAAAGAATGATTACGTGAAGATGCGTCAGGATTTAGTATTTAAAAAATACGTTTCGGGAGGAAGGCGTGGAAATTCCAGAATTGGGATTACGCGAAGCCTGTTAACAAACAGTCTTTACCCTCTGTACAGCAACTTTTTCACGGGACTGGGATTTGAGGTAGTGCTTTCAGACGAGATAGATAGAGAGGGTTCGGACAAGATTCGAAGTTCGTACTGTTATCCCGTCGAAGTGTCGCACGGATTCTTCCAGAACCTGCTGAAGAAGGACATCGATTACATATTTCTGCCGCACATAACAGAAATGGAAGGCAGAGAGGATTACAAGTACAACAGAATGTGCGTGTTCGTACAGGGCGAGACTTATTTCCTTCAGTCAACATTCAGGGATGATATCGAGTCAGCGAACAACAAGATAAAGATTATATCACCCGTCCTGGACTTTTCACTCGGAGCGGAGAACACTAAAGGACAATTCATAAAAATCGGGAAACTGCTTGACCGGAGCGCTGAGGAATCACAACGGGCATTTGAAAAGGCTAACGCGGGATTTCTGGAGATGCAAAAGGAATTCAAGGCAATAGGAAGAAAATTCATTAAAGAACTTGAGAGCGATGGAGAGGAGACCGCATTTGTTCTGTTCGGAAGACCTTACAACGCATTCGCGAAGGAGATAAACCTCAACATACCTCATAAAATTGCATCGAGGGGTTACAAAATCATACCTTACGATTTTCTTGAATACGAAGACAGGTATTCCTACGATAACATGTACTGGTACAGCGGTAACGAGATATTGTCAGCGGCGAGATATGTAAAGGAGCATCCGCAGTTATACGGCATCTTCATTACGAATTTTTCCTGCGGCCCCGACTCGTTCGTGATACCATATTTCAGAAAGATTATGGATTCGAAGCCGTCGCTGACGCTCGAACTCGACAGTCATTCGGCAGACGTCGGGGTTGAGACGAGAATCGAAGCGGCGATAGACATAATAAAGAATTACATCTCGTTAAGCGGAGGAAAGAGAGACGAAGAAAAAGTTCAGAAGGACATACTCAGGGTAATAAACCGCGGGGATAAACTGTACGTCCGCGACCATTACGGAAAAGAATATTCGATAATGAACAACGACGTTGAAGTGCTCGTTCCTTCGATGGGCAAGTTCAGCACTGACGCATTCTCAGCGGTATTCCGCTCGCTCGGCATAAACAGCAAGCCGATGCCGGTTCCCACGTTCGATACTTTGAAGCACGGGAGGGGAGTTGCTACCTGCAAGGAATGTCTTCCGTTTCTGATAACAACGGGTTCATTGCTTGAATATCTCTCAAGCGTTCGGTCAAGAAATACGAAGACACTATTCTTCATGCCTCACGGCTACGGTCCTTGCAGGCAGGGACAGTATCACGTAAGACTAAAGGACATACTTAATACTTCGGGCATAACCAACGCAGGAGTGATATCAATGGATGACGAGTCGTCTTTTTCAGATTTCGGGAACGAATTTTTCATGAAACAGTGGCTGGGGTTAGTAATAGCGGATACGGTTCACGACATTGAAAACGCGCTCGAGGTTCTGGCGGAGGATAAGGAAGCCGGTAAAGTTTTATTGAACGCGGAATGGAAAAAAATACTCGCGGAACTTGAAAGAGGCGATTTCAAGAGCGTATTTTCTCAGATTGAATTATCGGCTCTTGAACTTAAGAAAATACGGCTAAAGACATCGTTCGATGAGGCAATGGTTATCTCTCTGACGGGCGAGATCTACGTCAGGCGGGAGGAATATTCACGGCTCGACCTCATAAAGATACTGAACGAGAACGGGTTCATAGTGAGGACAGCGCCTATTACCGAGTACGTTTATTACACGAACTACCTTCAGAAGAGAAACATAGTGAAAGATTTAGGGATAAAAGAGAAACTCGGACTTTTTCTCAAGGAGAGGATTCAGATAAGGCTTGAACGCAAGGTCAAGAAACTGCTGTCGAAGTCCGGGCTTTGCGAAGAAAACATGATAGACGTGGAAAAAACGATGGGATACGGCAGAGAATTGATTTCGGAGAAACTCATAGGCGAGAGCATACTTACCGTGGGTCTTGCGCTGAGGGAAATTCTCGACGACGCCTGCGGCATAATAACAATCGGGCCGTTCAACTGCATACCGAGCAGGTTCGCGGAAGGAATACTTAACAAGGAGATGACGCTCGACGGAAAGTACAGGTTCGGAAGGCTTCACAGGAACGGATATCCTCAGTCGCTTACAAATCTTCCGTATCTTCACATAGAAACAGACGGAAACGTATTTCCGCAAATAACGCAGTCGAAGATTGAAATATTCATGATGCAGTCGAAAAAACTGCACGAAGAGATTTTAAAGGTCAGGAAATCCCGTTAAACTTCCTGTTGTTGTAAAACTCTTTTGCAACGGCAAAATCGGCAATCAGGCTGATGAATTCATTCAGGCATTCCCGGGACACGCCGAGAAACTTAACATTGAATTCTTCTTCGCCCTGAAGACCGCTGATGTAAGAAGTGATTTTATTTTTCAGGCCAAGAAGCGTCGAAGAAAATTCCGATTTAAGGTTATCGTTTATCAGTTCCGAATTCCGCGCGTCAGAAAGAACCGAGGCAAGGCCATTCAGATATTTAGAGTCAAAAAGTATATCCTGAAAAACTGAGAACCTGTCATCCTTTTCGGAATATTCAATAAAAAAAGAAAGCTCAAAAATATTTTTGAGCTTTCCTCCTGAAAATTCGTTCATGTCCGAGACAAGATTATTTGTTTTCTCCGAGAACATTATTCATTCTTGCCGTGGCAGTTTTTATATTTCTTTCCGCTGCCGCAGGGGCAGGGTTCGTTTCTGCCGACTTTCTTGCCGACCTTAACCGGCTGATGCTTTCCGGTTCTCGCCGCCTCATTCTCGACAGGCTCAAGATTGCCCGAATATCCCATTCCGTCGGACGCATCGTGCTGCGCCTGAAGGCGGGAGGTATTGACGCTTCTGGGTCCGCGGATTTCCGCTGCTTCGTCGGGTGTCTGCGTCGTGAATTTGAAGATGAAGTTAATCGTATCGACCGCGATACCGTCAAGCATCGCTTCGAAAAGTTTGAAACCGTCCATCTTGTATTCAATGAGCGGGTCCTTCTGACCGTAAGCCCTGAAATTAATGCCTTCCTTCAGGTCATCCATTTCGCGCAGGTGCTCTTTCCATTTTTCATCGATTATGCTGAGCATCGCGAATCTCTCTATCTTGCCCATCAGGTCGGAGCCGTACCGCTCTTCCTTCCGCTTATAGAATGCGCGCGCTTCGTTGAGAATCAGTTCTTTCAGCCCCGTCTCGCCGAGGTCCTGATACTTCTGCGGAGTCAAACCGAGGCGCACGAGGAAAGTTCTCTGAACTTCTTCATTGAGTCCTTCGTAATCTGAATCAGGTTTATACTTTTCAATAATCTTATCGATATTCTTATCAACCATCTCGAAGAGTTCGTCCTTAAGTCTCTCGCCCATCAGCGCCTGTCTTCGTCTTTCATAAATTACCTCTCTCTGCTGGTTCATAACGTTGTCATATTCGAGAAGTCTTTTACGTATGGCGAAGTTATTTTCTTCCACCTTTTTCTGCGCCCGTTCTACGGAGTTGGTAATCATTTTATGTTCGATTGCCTGGCCGTCTTCGACGCCGAGGCGCTGCATTACGCTTGCAATTCTTTCGCTGCCGAACAGCCTCATAAGGTCGTCTTCGAGCGAAAGGAAGAATTTTGAAGAGCCCGGGTCGCCCTGACGTCCCGCGCGTCCTCTCAACTGGCGGTCAATACGTCTCGATTCGTGGCGTTCGGTGCCCATAATGTGAAGTCCGCCTGCATCAGGCACTCCGGGTCCGAGTTTAATATCGGTGCCGCGTCCCGCCATGTTAGTAGCGATGGTAATGGCACCCGGAAGACCCGCGTTCGCGACAATCTGCGCCTCGCGCTGATGCTGCTTGGCGTTAAGGACTTCGTGAGGAATGCCGCGTCTTTTAAGAAGCCTCGAAATTGTTTCCGAGACTTCCACGCTTGTCGTGCCGACAAGCACGGGACGTTTCATTTTTCTCATCAGATCTATTTCGTCAATAACGGCATTATACTTTTCGCGTTTAGTCCTGTAAACAAAATCGTTCATATCGTCTCTTACGCAGGGGACGTTAGTCGGAATTACAACAACATCGAGTTTGTAAATTTCGAAAAACTCCGTCGCCTCAGTTTCGGCAGTACCCGTCATTCCGGCGAGTTTCTTGTACAGCCTGAAATAATTCTGAAGAGTGATGGTAGCAAGGGTTTGAGTGTCTTTCTCGACCTTTACGCCCTCTTTAGCCTCTATTGCCTGATGGAGACCTTCGGAATAGCGTCTTCCGGCAAGAATACGTCCCGTAAACTCGTCGACAATCATAATCTTGTCGTCCTGCACGACGTATTCGACGTCCTTCTCGTACAAACCGTAAGCCTTGAGCAATTGCTCTACTATATGCAGCCTGTCGCTTCTCTCGGCGTAAATTTTATACAATTCTTCTCTCTTAATTTCCTTTTCGTCGAGGTTAAGCGAGGCGTCATTTTCAAGATGAGCAATTTCGCTGCCGAGGTCGGGAAGAGTAAAGAAGTCTCTTTCCTGAGCCGAAGGAGCGAGGTATTCGCGTCCTTTTTCCGTAAGGTCGGTTATGTGAGATTTTTCATCAATCACGAAATAAAGTTCATCGTCAACGACGTGCATTTCTCTCGCTTTATCCCTGTTGTAGAAGGTTTCGGTATCCTGCATAAGTTTTTTATTGCGCGGGTCGGCGAGGAGTTTCTGTATTCTTTTATGCTTTGGCAGTCCGTGATAAGCACGAAGAAGAAGAAGCCCGGCTTTTTCAAGCATATCGTTCGGCGGATTCTCGTTTTCGAGAATGCGTTCCGCTTCGGCTGTGATGGAGTTAATCAGCGATTTCTGGGCGTCGACGAGGCGTTTGATTCTCGTGTTCATTTCATTGAACTTATGAGTCGGCGCTTCGACGGGACCCGATATTATAAGAGGGGTCCTCGCTTCGTCAATCAGGACGGAGTCCACTTCGTCAACAATCGCGTAAAAATGTTCGCGTTGAACGAGGTGTTCTCTGTCGACAACCATATTGTCCCTGAGATAATCGAAACCAAATTCGTTGTTCGTACCGTACGTTATGTCGCTGTTATACATCTTCCGTCTGATTTCGGAGTCCATGTCATTAAGAATGACGCCGACGGTCATGCCGTGGAATTTGAAAATCTCGCCCATCCATTCGCTGTCGCGTTTCGCGAGATAATCATTAACGGTTACGAGGTGTACTCCCTTTTCCGCGAGAGCGTTAAGGAAAAGCGGGAGAGTAGCGACAAGTGTCTTGCCTTCGCCCGTTGCCATTTCCGAAATCTTGCCCTGATGAAGAACGATGCCGCCAATCAACTGAACGTCGAAAGGAACCATGTTCCATTTTATTTTTGTTCCGGCGGCTTCCCATTCTTTGCCGACGAGCCTGCGGCAGGTATCCTTGACTACGGCGAATGCTTCCGGTAGAAGTTCATCCAGAGTGATTTTTATCGTTTCATAATATTCCTTGGTAGTTGCGTCGAGTTCTTCATATATTGAATATCTTTCCTCGTGGGGGAGGTCTTCTTTCAGTTTTTCCCGAAATCCGGTTATCTTGTCTTCGAGTTCTTTTACTTCATCCTTTATTCTCGATTTCAATTCCGCCGTTTTCGCGCGCAGTTCATCGTCTGTCAATTTCTGATATTCATCATAGTACTTGTTAATTTCAACGACTACGGGCTGCAGTGATTTAACGTCTTTTTCGTGTTTGCTCGGGAATAATTTTGATAATACCTTTAACATAAGTCGTATAATTTTCTATAAACATTAAATTTAACATATTCCTAAAACAAATAATATTACTAAAAGAATCACAATTTCTTTAAAATCGCGAATTCAAAAAAGGATACTGCAGAAATGCCGGCTTCGTACCAGCCTGTTCCGGAAATACGGGCGCATAGAGCGGATTAATTAAATAAGGACGATTTTACAGAAGAAGAAAAACCGCAGTGGAGGCCGGAAAAATAATTGAATGAAAACGCCATTTTAATAATTGAACTTTATTATCATAACGTTTATTTTGATTATAGAACAAAACACAATACAAGAAAGGACTACTCATGGCAATAATGATAACATCCGAGTGCATTAACTGCGGAGCGTGCGAGCCCGAATGCCCAAACACGGCGATATACGAAGGCGGGTCATCCTGGAAACTCGGAGACAAGGAATACAATGAAGGAGATACGACGCCTGCCGGCGCAGCGGGTTTTTTCTCCAATGATTTTTTCTACATAGTGCCCGATAAATGCACGGAGTGCAAGGGATTCCACGACGAGCCGCAATGCGCGGCGGTTTGCCCGGTAGATTGCTGCGTGCCGGATCCGAATCACATTGAAGACGAGGAAACTCTTCTTAAGAAGAAAGATTATCTTGACGGGTTAGGAAGGTAAGTTCTCAATTTTATTATCGTTATGAACCTGAACCGGGACGGATACCGTGTCTCCGGTTTCTTCGATGGTGTTGTCAGCGGATGTAATTTCCGATACGCCGGAACCTGCATCCGTTTTTTCGTTGAAATTCACCGTACTGAATATTTTTTTGTAACCGAACAGAATCATTACGAAACCTATTGTTACCGAGATATCCGCGACGTTAAAAATCGGGAAAGTGTAAAAGTGCTTCCCGAATATCGAGAAGTCCGGCATGTTGAAATGAAAGAAATCCACAACCCTGCCGTAGAAAAGGGGAGCGTATCCGTATATAACGCCGTAGAACAGCCTGTCAATAAGATTGCCGACGGCGCCGCCGAGTATGAAAGCGAGAGAAGTTCTCAGATACAGTGTCTCGTTTTTATTCTTGATTAAGAAATATATAATCAGGACAGTGGCTATCAGAGTGAAAATCGAAAGCAGCAGTTTGCCGCCGAGTTGAATCCCGAATGCCATTCCCGGGTTTTCGATAAAAGTAATCAGGAAGAAATTGTCAATAACACTGATGCTTGAGTTGTAAGGCATGCCGTGAACGGTCAAACCGAGAAACGGAATGTCAATTCCCTTGATATAGATTTTTGAAATCTGATCAATAATAACGACCACCAGTGTGATGTAGAATACTCTCAAATTATCCTCTCAGGTTTTTGCATTCGATGCAATGTTGTGTAATGGGAACTATCTCGAGTCTTTCCCTTGGAATCAGCGGGCAGGTGCTGCAAAGATTCTTCGGCTCATCGATGCAATCGATGCAGACGCCGTATGTTCCCTGGTCGATTCTCGTGAGAGCCTCTTCAATGTAGCCAAGGTATTTCTCGTCGCGCTGAACGAACATATAATTTTTTTCTCTTTCCATTTCATCTGTGCCCTGTTCGGCCATGTGAGAAGCGTAGGAAAGGTCATCGCCTACATAATCACCCGATTCGCTGTCGACGAGCGACATCATGTTCGCTCTCGCGCTGTCGATAATTTTCTGTTTCTCGTCCGTCAGTATATTCTTGAAGTGCTGGAGTTCCTTCGCCGTATATCTTATTTTGCTGTTCTTCTTGTACTTCTTAATTCTTTTCACCGGCTGCTTGACCTCTTTTTTACTGACGGAGGTTACGGATTTCTTAGAAGCCGGTTTTTTAACAGTCTTAGTTTTAGCAGACGTCTTAACCGGAGTCTTTTTCAGGGGCTTCTTCGCAACCTTAACCTTCGCGGGTTTCACGGGCTTCTTAACGGCTTTCACGACTTTCTTTGTTTTAGCCTTTCCCGTTTTCATTTTTGTTTTTGACTTTGCCATTTATATCTCCTTTAGATTAAACTTTTTCAATAAAGAATTCACAGTTCATTTCGTTTATGTCAGTTGCAAAGAATTCTTTATCCGCTGAATTTGAATCGACAATTTCAGTGCATCCTATTTCATTGCTGATAATATTGAAATTGTTTTTCACAATATCAAGTATCTTTTCCGTTGTTCTGAGAGTTATTTTTATTTTGTCAGTAACGTCGAAATTGTTATTTTTCCTGTAATTCTGAATTCTGTTTATGAATTCCCTTACGATTCCTTCCTCAATCAGTTTTTCGTCAAGCGTCGTGTCGAGAGCGATAGTAATGCTTCCGGACGATTCGACAATCCAGCCTTCGATGTTCTCGGTTAGAATTTCGATATCCGCAGAAGTCAGAGTGAAACCGTCTTTTTCTATCGAGCCGTCCGATTCTAACTTCTTAATATCTTCCTTCCCGAGGCTGACAATCAACTGCTGCACCTTTTTCACGTCCTTTCCGAATTTCGGACCGATAGACTTGAAGTTAGGTTTCGCCTTCTTGACGATAATGTTAGAATCGCCTTCGATTATATTAAGTTCCTTAACGTTAATTTCTTCGAGTATGATATCCTTCACATTTAATAGGGCTTCCCTGTAATGACTGTTTAAAACGGGAACGAGTATCTGTTTCAGCGGCTGTCTGACTTTCAGGTTATTCTTCACCCTTACGGCGCGAACAAGATACACGATTTCCTGAGCAAGATGCATCCTCTCCTCAAGAGCCGCGTCTATCGCCGATTCGTCGCAGTCCGTGAATTCGGAAAGATGCACGGATTGATTGCCCGAGGTCAGGTTCAGATACAGTCTTTCGGTAAGGAAAGGCGAAATCGGCGCTACCATCTTGACGATTTCAAACAGGCATTCGTACAGCGTCTGATAGGCGGATTCCATATCGGATTTGCTTTCGGGATTCCTGAACCTTTTTCTGTTTCTTCTGACATACCAGTTTGAAAGTTCGTCTATCGTGAAATCGTGAACGAAGCGCGATGCTTTTGTAATTTCGTATCCGTTAAGACTCTCGAAATATTTTCTTTTAAGCGTGTTCAGTTTCGAGATAATCCATCTGTCGATTTCCGCTCTTTTCTTCAGAGGAACGATGTTTCCGCTGTCGTACGTAAAGTTCTTCATGTTGGAATAAATCACGAAGAACTTGTAAGTATTAATCAGCGTGTCAAAGAATTTATTCTTAACGTCTATGAGTTCATCCTCGTCGAAATTTTTCGATTTACCAATCGGCGAATTCGCGACAAGGTACCATCTAAGCACATCGGCTCCGTATTTATCCATCATTTCAAAAGGATTGACTACGTTGCCGAGCGATTTGCTCATTTTCTTTCCGTGTTTGTCGAGTATTAGCCCGTTCACTATGAGGTTGCTATAAGCGGGCTTGCCGAACAGGAACGTTCCGATAGCGTGAAGGGAATAGAACCAGCCTCTCGTCTGGTCAACGCCTTCGGCGATGAAATCCGCGGGATAATTCTGTTCGAACCATTCCCTGTTCTCGAACGGATAGTGATACTGCGCGAACGGCATCGAGCCGCTGTCGAACCAGCAGTCGATTACTTCGCTGACTCTTTTCATTTCTTTCCCGTCTTCGGAAACAATTCTGATATAATCAATGTACGGTTTATGAAGGTCGAACGGTACGTCTTTATAAACTTCGTCGAAATTGACGGCTTTCGATTTCAATTCATCGATGCTTCCGATGCATTCATAATGGACTTTTCCTTCATCATCGGTGTAATACCAGACGGGAAGGGGAGTTCCCCAGAACCTGTTTCTTGACAAAGCCCAGTCCTTGTTTTCTTCGAGCCAGTTTCCGAAGCGTCCGCTGCCGAATTCCTCGGGATTCCAGTTAATGCGTTTGTTCATCTCTATCATCCTGTCCTTGTAAGTAGTTGTCCTTATGAACCAGGAATCCGTAGCGTAATACATAAGCGGCACTTTATGCCTCCAGCAATGCGGATAGGAGTGAGTGAACATTTCTTTCCTGTAAAGTCTTCCGGAAGCCTTCAACTCGAGAATTATGTCAGGGTCCGCTTCCTTAAAATTTCTTCCGGCGTAAGCCCCTGCTTCCTGTTTAAAGAGTCCGTTACGGCCCACGGCCTGCAGTAGAGGCAGGTCGTATTTCAGTCCGATGTTGTAATCATCTTCACCGAAAGCGGGAGCGATGTGAACGATTCCCGTACCGTCGTCGAGGGTCACGAAACTTCCCGTCGTAACGTAATACGCTTTTTTATCGAGTTTAAAGTAATCAAACAGAGGGTCGTATTCCGTATTTTCGAGTTCCGAGCCTTTGAATCTTTCCAATATTTCATATTCGTCCTTAAGCACCGCAAGCCTTGATTCAGCGAGGATCAAACCGCCTTTTTCCGATTTAACAAGCACGTAGTCCGCGCCAGGATTAACGCATAGAGCGACGTTTGAGGGAAGCGTCCAGGGAGTGGTCGTCCACACGAGTATGTCATTCCCTTTATATTTTCCGCTTGATATTTTAAACTTAATATAAATCGACGGGTCCTTTAAATCGATGTAGCCCTGCGCGACCTCGTGAGAAGAAAGCGGCGATTCGCAAATAGGACAGAAAGGCTGAATCTTAAAACCTTTGACCATAAGTCCCGCGTCGAAAAACTTTTTCAGCGCCCACCAAACGGATTCAATGTATTCGTTATGAAAAGTAACATAAGCGTCATCGAGGTTAATCCAGTACGCCATTTTTCTCGTGAGTTCTTCCCACTGCGAGAGATACTTGAAGATGGACTTCTTGCATTCTTCGTTGAATTTCGTAGCGCCGAATTCGTATATTTCATCTCTGGATTTCAATCCAAGTTGCTTTTCAACTTCGACTTCTACAGGAAGACCGTGCGTATCCCAGCCTGCTTTTCTGGTTACTCTGTATCCCCACATCGTCTTATACCTGCAAATGATGTCCTTTACCGTTCTCGCGATTACGTGATGAATTCCCGGAAGTCCGTTAGCAGTAGGGGGACCTTCGTAAAAAGTATAATGTTTTTCGGGATTTCTCGAATTTATACTTTTTTCAAAGGTTTTGTCCTTTGACCAGAATTCAAGTAATTCGTTCTCTAAAACCGGTAAACTGATATTGTCCTGTAAATTTTCGTACATTTTTCAAAAATTAATAAACTTTAAAATTAGATAAAAAAATGCAGAATAACAATATATAAAAATGAATCAAAGAGGCAGGAAAATGCTTTAAAGGCTTGATATTACAATAGATTATAAATAAATATACCTCTGAAGCGGAAAAGCGGGCAGTATTTCATTCAAAGTTACCTGTCGTCGGAGTCTCTGTGTTTATTCCTCATTTCTTTTTTCATGAATTTCGACAGGTCTTTTGAGAAAGACATCATCTGCGCGATTTGTTTCGGAGTCAGGAATGATTTCAAATCATCGAGGAATTCCTTTCTCTTTTGATATATCTTGTTATCACAGTCCACGAAGGCGTCGAGTTTAGATGAAATATCCTGACTCTCGGGATTATCGGTAATATCTTTCAGGTAATCCGCCTGCAATTTTCTAAGTTCCTTTATTTCTTTCCTGTGTTTTGTCTGCAGGGTGATAACTTTATCAGCGGTGGTTTCATCGATGCCGATTTTTTCGACCAGTTTTTCCCTGATGACTTTTTTCAGTTTCCTTCCCGATGAATCTCTCTGAGCATAGAGGCCCGAAGAGCACACGGCGAGAATAATGATTGCGAAGGTAAATATTTTGAGTTTGTTCATTATGTTAGAATTTTGTTTTTGACAAATTTGATATTAATTCGTTCTGTTCCGCGGGCGATAAATTGCCGAATTCGCTTTCATCGAAGTAATAGTCGGCGTCATCCGCCTGCTCAACTTCGCCGCCGAGGAATTCGGAAATCCCTTCAAGCAAGTTATCGGGTTCCTGAACGTTAACTTTCTTTGTTCTTACGTAATTAGCGCCTGTCCCGGTATTCCCGTTATCGGCATTCAGGAACGTTTCTCCGTTAACCGATTCTTTGACCGGCTCCCTCAGAGTATCGTTCGGGAGAGTGAAGTTATCAGTAACAATCTGTGAGTCCTTTAGAGGAACTTCAAATTGTTTCTTCCCGGGCATTGATACGATCACGATTACAAGTATCACTGTCAGAGCGGGAACCACATAACGCCACAAGTGAACGATTTCGTGAAATGAACGTTTTCGTGATGCGCTGTTCTCGAGCCGCGCATTAATTCTCGGAACGAGCCCTGTGAAATAATGTTCCGGCGGAGGTTCAAGAGAAGAACCGGCGACAAACTTGAGTGTATTCTTCAAAGCAAGATATTCATTCCTGAACTCCTCGTCGGATTCTATCATTCTTTCGATTTCCGATTTAAGCGAAGAATCGTTAATCTTCCCGTTAATGTAATCGGGGAGTGAAAACAACAACTCCTCTCCAGTATTCGATTTATTTCCGCTCATCATGGTGTATAATCAATTTCGCCTTTATTTTTCTTTTCAGCAAGAAAAGACTGAATTTTTTTGAACGCGTGAAAGTAATTTGCTTTCAGACCGCCGACGGATTTGCCAAGTATTTTCGATATTTCCTCATAACTGAGTTCTTCATAAAATCTGAGGCTGAATACCGCCCGCTGCTGTTCAGGAA